>CAYHCM010000001.1:0-18428 GCA_964355045.1 uncultured Chitinophaga sp.
TGAGCCCCTTAAATTACAGGTATCTTCACGCCCATAGCTGCAATGTGGGTTAAACAGTTTTTAAAAGTGGAATAGAATACTCGATTTCATTTAAATGCACTCTATTTTCAATAGGGAGATAATATTCTTCCCGTTTTAAATATACCCTCCAACCGGCTTAGCCCTTCTACCCCGCCAGCTTTTCTGAATAACAATATGCATCAAAAGATCAGAAAAAAGTTTTAAAATTAAAAAGACATAAAAAATCTTTATCAGGCCAATTACAGGTAACACAATTTCAAGGTTTACTTTTCGGGTCATACCCAAAATAATAAAAATATGCATGGGAACAATGCGAAGATATGGGGTAAAAAACATACCGGATATGGCAGGTTTTTCATCACGATCCTGTATAATGTTAGACCATGTTGACATCAGCGTATTGCCGGCAATAATTAAAATATTTATGCCAATCATTCTAAAATCAATTTTACTCACGTTGCCGGCACTCATTACTATAAGAAAAATAAAATATACAAAATGAAAAAAGCCATAATGAAGCATAAAAAAAATAGTGCTTGTCCATTTTGTTTTGCTGGTAGGTTCTACCGATTGACCATTCACCTGAAAATTTTCGGTTGTAAAATCTTTTAAACAGGCCATGCGTATGGTATTGCCGATGCCGATAAGAACACTTTGAAAAAAATAAATCCAAATAACCGTTTCCATGCTCAGCCAGGCATCCTTGTAGCCTAAGGCAATACAAAAATTAAATACCAGAATAAACCAGAATTCGGGGTCAGAGAATATATTTTTCCATCTTTCCATTTCTTTTTGCTACTAAAACTCGAAAGCACAAAAGAACACAAAAATTAAAGATTTTGAGATGAATTTTAAATTGTATCAGGTTTCTACTTTTATTTGTTGGAGGCTGAAGCCATTTGGCCTTTTTTATTTTTACAGTTCAATAAATTGAACTGCAATGGATGGTTTGCAGCCACAGCTATTGCTGGTTCTGAATCCATTGCCGTTGTTGCTTTAGCCAAAGGAAAAAATATAATTTTCACTATTTGCTTTAGCACAAAAAAAGAACACAAAATTTAGTGAGATTTTGTGTCTTTGTGCTTTGGTGGCAAACAATTTAAAAGAGATACCTCACCATTATTCGCCCGATATGTATAATGGGACTGTTTTCCGATTTGCGACCGTCATACGATAGGTCCATTTGAATATTTGTTGAAATTCGTTGTTGGTAAACGATGTTCCAGGTATAATTTTTTCCGGGCAATAAACCGCGCATCAGTTCGTAACCAAGCGGACTGGCTGCATCGCCATTAAAAGCAATATTTACCAATCTGAAATTTCCTGTAAAACTTCCTTTGGCAGCTTTGCTCAATCGCACTTCAAAACCGGCTTCCAGATTTTGGCTTGTAAATGTATCAGCTATGGCCTGATAATATTTACCTATTAAAGCTGCTCCGATATTATTATTTGAAGAGGTAAATTGCAATTGCGGCTCGGCTGAGTAAAAGGTATAAATATAATTTCGGGTAGATAAAATTTGGGAATAATAGCTTCGTTTTCCATTAATTAATTGAATAACCGTGCCGTAATTTCTATTAAAATTTATACGCGTATTTACAGTAGTCTCTGTATTTTCGCGGGTTTCAAATCCATTGACCAACAAATTTTTTGATTGGCTATTTATACGATTTATATCTGCCGACCATGTAGGATTATTACGATTAATATATAATGTACCCCTAATACTGGCATTGCTCGCCAATAATTGACTATCGTTTACCGTAAATATTAAAGGATTTAGATATAAGGCAGCATCGTTTGACGTGGTTCGCCTATCGGTTCGATAAACCATCAGAGCTGAAAAACGGGTAAGAAAAAGTTTTAAACCTTTCTTTTTTTGCCATATTTGAGGGGTTGTTACATTTAAAGTTTGATTAAACTGAATATTCCGGCTTTTGGTAAAACCCTGAACAGGCAAATAGGTTTTTATAAAATTAGCCAATTTGCGGTCGTAATCACTGGCTATTTCAAATTCATTAAGCGATTGAATCTTGTTGCTATCGTAGTCTTTCCAGATATAAATCCCTTGCCCATCGGCTACTTTGAAATAAATAAATTCGCGTTTTTGTTCTTGCCCTGTCCCTATTTGATAAAAGGTGTTGAGTTTAATAGCTTTTTTAAATAAAGGAATATCAGCCTCAATGCGGCCCAAAGCATTTTTTTCGGGTTTACCTTTTGCTACCAAGGTGTCTAAATATTGAAGGGACCGGTAACTTCCATTTATATTTATCCGACTTCCTTTTTTGCCTAAATATCCTGCATGCCATTTCAATTCATCGGCCAGGGTTGAAGATTTTAACACACCTTGAAAGGGCAATTTATCGTGCCGCCGTTCAGCAATAATACCATAGGTAATCTTGCTTGTGTCCTGACTTTCAAAAAAAGCCCGGCCTGAATTATAGGCGTATGACCCGATTTTTATACTATCTGAAACGGTTTTAAAAATACTTTTTTCGGAGTGAAAACCACCTCCAATTTTTCCAATTTTATAGGATTGAGCTAATTCACCATCATAGTTCCAAAAGGTATTTTTTTGAATTTCATTTCCTATAAATAATGAATTATTCATTCGTTCGGCTGAGGATTGTATTCGGGTATTTTTAATTTTTCCAAAAGCAAAAAATGTATTGCTTAATCCGCTAATATCATTGGATCTATAGTAAACGCCGGCTTTATAATTCACTTTAAATTTATCTTTCTTTTCAATAGTAAAATCATAATTAGCCAAAATTTCAGGAAGTTTTAAGGTATTGACAAGGGCAGGAATCGTAAGCTGTTTGTTCCAACTACGTTCAAATTCAACCGGGCGGTAGCGTTCCAAAAATTTAAAATCTTTATTTACCAATTCCATTTTAAATTGATTGGTTAAAATCAATTTTGCATTCTTTTTATTAAACTCAGAACTATTTTTAAACCCGGCTACCAGCCCAAATCCGTCATCATTTTTTTTATCACGATTTGAAAATGTATTGATATTATTATTGGTGTAAACGCCTTCTACAAACGTCTCGGTTTTGCCAAATTTTTGTTTAACCCCGATTGTCAGCATTTGATACCGAATGGGTGCAATTAATATTTCCACCGGTTCATAATCGCCCTGCGGAATTCCGGCCACAGGCATTATCCATTCAAAAACCCTGCCATTAGCAGTGCTTGCTTTTTGTTTATAATTACCATTTCCGGCACCCACCAAACTAAAAACCACATCAAAAAAAACCGTATCTGATTCTGGATTTTGGGTAAAAACAAATATATCCTTAAACCCCAATGTATCTATTTTTCGGTATAATAATTTAGTATCGTCAAATGGTTTTATAGTATTAACTCTGGGAATTGTGGCATTTGCGGTTTGGTCGCCGGCAATGGCTAATATTTGTTTGGCCGATAACATCCGGGCTGAATCGAATCCATCAAGTGATTGTTGAAAATTTTGATTTTTATTATCCTGTTCACTAAAATAATTAATTTCAAAAACAGAATTTTTCTTCTGAATGCCTGCCCCAACTTTAAAAACCGTTCGCTGATAATTGCGATCGGAATATTGAAACTCCACCACAACTCTCGAAAATTTTGTTATCATTTGCGAAGGCATAAACGATACTTCTCCCGAATTATAGTTTATTACATAATCGCGCGATTCGCCCCGTGACAGGCGGCGGCCATCCAAATACACCAATTCGGTTCCCGAAATTATTATAATAAACGTTTCTCCATTATTGCCATTTAATCGGTAGGGGCCTTGATTTCCTTCGGTAACAGGAATAATATTACGGGAAAATCGTCCGCGACTTATAGCTGCATCAGCATTTGAATAAATTTTATATTGCTTTTTATTTTCCTGAAAATCCAAATGCACTCCCCGCGATTTTTTATAATAATTCATAAAATATCCGTTTGGGTGTTTCATTTCAAAATCGCCGATTATTAAATTATTGCTGTCCTTGTTCAACATTATAAAAACCTTGTCAAAGTCTTGCAATTGCTGGGTATTTCCCTCCGGTTGTATAGGGTTATTATCATCCGAAATAACTCCGGTAATATTTATATCATCGGCTATTTTTCCTCCAAGTCGTAAGTTTAAGTTAGAGTTTACGACCAAATCCTGCTTATTACCTGCACTTATTCCACGCGAAATATTTCCATCAGTTTTTAATCCGTTATCGTTAGTATTAAATATTCCGTCCCTACCTGAATTATAGGCAAACGGATCTTTGGGCAATGAAGGTTCTATAAGGCTTACCGGTCGTTTATAAAAAGGTTTTGTAAATAAAGAAGGGAGATTTCGGTAACTTAAAATTAAGGTATCATTTACACTTGAATCCAATTTCAGAATCCCGTTTTTTGGGTTAAAATGAAAGACGAATAAAATATGTTGTCCATCGGGTTTATTAATTATTAAACTATTCTTATCAATCGCATAATTTGAATCAAGATAATACGTAAGGATACCGGGAATTAATTTCAATTTGTCTTTATTACCGATAAATTGGGCATTACAAAAATTTGCAAAGGTAAATCCCGCAATCATAAAAATTGTTTTAAAAAAGGTGGATATAGTTTTGACGTTTGGTAGCAAGGATGGTTTTACAATATTACAAACGAAATGGTATGAGAAAAATTTTAAGAAATTTATTTTACCACTTTAGGCAAGTTGTGTTCTTTATTTAGTAGTGACATGAGTCAGAAAAATTGTAATTATAAAATTAGAAGTGTAATTTTGCGTATCAAAATCATCAAGAATTATGGCTATAAGCATTAAACCAACACCAATTCTAAGAGGAAAAATAGCAGAAGTTTTCGAAAAAAAGGCTTCAGAAAATCTATTGAAAGTGGAGGAAAATATAGATTTTGTTAAATTATTAGAATCCACAAGATACATATTAAATAAATCGAAATTGTTATAATTGAGATTTTTACAAGATAGCTGTACCATTTCTATACTTACAAATGACCTTTTGCAAGGTTGCAATTTTTTCGATTGTGGGCATTCAGATTTGAATGATTTTTTCTCAAATGATTGTCTTTTATATGCTAAAAATCTTCTTGGGAAAACCTATTGTTTTTTATCAGATGACGACCCTAAAACTATTATCGCTGCATTTAGACTGTGTTAATCTTAAAATGTTTCCTAATCCAGTAAGAAACAGATTTAACAGGATTATACCGAACTCAAAAAGAAACAATAGTTATCCTGCAGTAAAAATCGGAAGGCTTGGAGTTAATAAAAATTATGGCAATAAAGGAATTGGTGCCGAACTTATGGATTTTATCAAAACTTGGTTTGTTAGCCCACTTAATAAAACAGGTTGTCGCTTTATATTGGTCGATTCATACAATGAACAAAAGCCTTTGAATTACTATAAAAAATGTAAGTTTTTATTTCTTTGTGAAGATGAACAAACTGAAAAGGAGATTATGAATATACCGGATGATGAAAAATTGGAAACACGAGCGATGTATTTTGATTTACTGCCATGGCAAAACTATTTAATTGCTAATAATCTTATTTAAAAATGAAATTGTGACTCAATTGTAATTACCTAATTTTGGCACATTATTTGAAACGATTTAAAAGGATTTCATATTTCCCTGAGAAACCGGCGCCCAATTTTGAAAAACACATCCCGATATAGTACACTTTTTTGTTTTATTGCTTTTGCTTTAATATCTGCAAAGCCTCCTGCCGATATTTTTAAAGAAATAGAAAATGCCATAAGTCTGGGCAATTCCAAAATGATGGAAAGCTATCTGAACACAAGCATTGAATTGGAAACCCCAACCTCCAAAGGTATTTACAGCCGAAGTCAGGCTCAACTTATTATAGATAAATTTTTTCAAAAATACCCACCCATTTCATTTACAATCACACAAAAAGGAAATAGTTCAGGAGGCTCTCGCTTTGCAGTAGGCAATTATAATAGTACCCGTGAACGTACTTTTAGGGTAACTATTTTTGTTAAAAAAACAGGTTCCGATTATCTCATTCAGGAAATTAAATTCGAATAATGGATTTTTCGTCCCCATCAATTATTGATTTTATAAACCGCAGTTTGCAGGAAGATATAGGCTCGGGCGATCATTCAAGTTTGGCTTCCATTCCGTTTGGAAAGCTTGGTAAGGCCCGATTGATTTTTAAAGAAGAAGGCATTGTAGCCGGTTTGGAATTAGGATTTCAAATTTTTAAAACCGTGGATAAAAATTTAGAAATTACTTTTTTTAAAAAGGATGGGGATTTAGTAAAATATGGGGATATTGGGTTGCACGTTTCGGGCAGTGTTCATTCAATTTTAGTAGCCGAAAGATTGGTTTTAAATTGTATGCAACGCCTGAGTGGAATAGCCACAATTACCAATAAAATTGTGAAAGCCATTGAGGGAACAAATGCCAAAATATTGGATACCCGAAAAACCACACCCGGCTTACGGATGCTTGAAAAATGGGCGGTAACTATTGGCGGTGGCCACAATCACCGATTTGGATTGTATGATATGGTAATGTTAAAAGATAATCATGTGGACTATGCCGGAGGAATTACAACGGCTGTAAAAAGCACCGTAAAATATTTGAAAAAAAATAATCTGAAACTGCTAATAGAAGTAGAAACGCGAAATTTAGAAGAAGTAAAAGAGGCCATCTCTATGCCTGCTGTTGATAGAATAATGTTTGATAATTTCACCCCTGAATTAATGAAACAGGCGGTGCAATTGGTCAACAATGAAAAAGAAACCGAGGCCTCAGGGGGCATCACTATTGACAATGTGAAAATGTATGCCCTAACCGGCGTTGATTTTATTTCTATAGGAGCTTTAACCCATTCGGTAAAAAGTTTGGATATTAGTTTGAAGGAATTTTAATAATTCAATTTCTGTTTTCCAAAATATTTAAATGATGTGCAGTATGAAAAATAGTAAAGAACATCATTTCGCGCAGCGAAAGTTTGCCTAAAAGAGGATGCGGTAATATCAGAGTATCCAATTGTTTTTCGGATAAGTTATTCAAATTATTAATCAGTTTTTTCAGTTCCAGATTATATATTTTTATCTTATCCTCCTTTTGATCAAAGGAAATATTTAGTGGTATAAAAGGGCTTGAAGCTGTTCCTCCGTTAGACAGTTTTTCATTATATCTGGTCAGCAATTCTTCATAGTTTCTACCCTTGCGATTCATTTTGCCCCAAACTAAAGGATAAATAAATTTAGGAATAGCCAACACCAAATTAAAGGGTTTTACACTTTTTATCAAATGGTCAATTTGTTGTCCTGCCGACCATTTTCCATCGGGTTTATCTTCAAACGAAGTTTTGCCCTGCTTGTTAATAAAGTTAATCAGGTTTTGAAAATTTTGCTCCAATCCTTCTATTATTTCCGACTTACTTTCAATCATATTTTAAAAAATAAAAATTTTATAACCTTGATTATGCATTTCCGGCCAAAAGAAAATCAATATCCTTTGGTTTTAAATTAAGGCGTTTGCCTAACGAAAAATTGGTAAGATGGCCTTTGTAAATATAAACTCCCCGGCGAATTCCTTTTTGTGCCCAAAGCAATTCTTTAAAACTTCCCTCTTCGCCCCATTCCATAAGCATGTGCGTAAATACATTGCTCAAAGCATAACTGGCTGTTCGGGCAAAACGACTTGGAATATTTGGTACACAATAATGAATAACGCCATGTTTTTCAAACGTTGGCCGTTTATGATTGGTTACTTCACTTGATTCAAAACAACCACCCTGATCAATGCTAACATCAATAATCAGTGATTTTGGCCGCATATTAATTACCATTTCTTCGGTAACCACACTTGGGCTTCTGCCTTCCTGACTTCGTAGTGCACCAATAGCCACATCACAACTGGCTAAGGCTTTCGCAAGTATTTGAGGTATTATGGTGCTGCTGTAAATTCGCTGGCCAATATTTGCTTCCAGACGCCTTAATTTATATAGAGAATGATCGAAAACCCTCACATGCGCCCCTAATCCCAAGGCCGCCCGTGTGGCATATTCACCTACAGCACCCGCTCCTAAAATTACCACTTCGGTTGGTTGCAAACCCGGAATACCACCCAGCAATTCTCCTTTTCCCAGATTACTGCTGGCTAAATATTCGGCAGCAATAAGCACCGAAGCTCGACCGGCAATTTCACTCATCGCTCTTATAATAGGCAATGCCCCTGAATTATCTCTTAAAAATTCGTAGCCGATGGCTATTATTTTTTTATCCATCAATTGCCTTAAATATTGTTCGGTAACGTTGGTAAGTTGTAAGGCGGAAATTAAAATTTGGTTGGGCTTTAAAAAATTAATTTCAGCCTCGGTAGGGGGTGCTACTTTTAAAATAATTTCTGCTTTAAAGGCTTCCTCGGCGGTATAAACGATTTTTGCCCCTGCTTCCGAATATTCAATATCTGTAAAATTAGCTCCTGCTCCGGCATTTGATTCAAAAATAACTTCACTTCCATTATTGATAAGCACATTTACCGATAAAGGTGAAAGTGCAACCCTGTTTTCCTGATACGTTGTTTCTTTAGGAATGCCTATTTGCAAGCCATGGTTTTTCTTTTGAAGCGGAAGCAGTTTTTCCTGGGTTTGCATTTCTACTTCCTTTGCCAGTTCTTTAAAAGGATTGTACGAAGTTTCTGCCATAATATTATTTAGATAACACAATAATAGTATTTTTTTGGAGTTTTAAAAACTGGACATATTTATTAAAGTGTTTAATACTTAACCTATGTTACAGTAGGGAATCCAATTTTTTTACCTTTATTTGCCAGTTATACATGATAAAACAAAAAGCAATATTATTCCTGATTCTCATTATGAGTAGCTTTTTTAGCGCATTTGCTGTTAAAGACTCAAGTGATTTGGCTATAGATTTCGAACGGATTAACCGCATCGAAAATCTTAGCAAAGGATTGTATAATAAATTACATCCAACACAATGTACCAAGGCAGGTGACGATTTTCGTGTAACGTTCGAAAATAATAAAATGCCTTTGGACGAAGAGCAATTTATTGATAATTCACGAATGCTGGAGTCGGAAATTCCCATGCAGTATAATTCTGAAGTTCATAAATTAATAAATTATTTTGGAACAAGCTGGCAAAGTAAGCTCAAGGAAATGATAGTGGTATCGAATTATTATTTCCCCATTTATGAGGAAATTTTTGACAAATACGATTTGCCATTGGAAATGAAATATCTTTCTGTAATTGAATCGGCTTTAAATCCTCATGCTGTTTCAAGTTCGGGTGCAGCGGGATTGTGGCAGTTTATGCATGCTACCGGAAAAATATTTGACCTTAAAGTAAATAATTATGTGGACGAACGCAGAAATGTTGAAAAATCAACGGAGGCCGCTTGTCAATATTTAAAAAGAATGTATGGTACGTATGGCGACTGGTTGCTCGTTATAGCTTCCTACAATTGCGGTCCGGGAAATGTAAATAAAGCTATACGTAAAGCCGGCGGAGGCAAACGAAGTTTTTGGGAAATATATCCTTATTTACCCCGTGAAACTCAAAATTATGTACCAGCTTTAATAGCCATGACGTATCTTATGAATTTTCATGAAACCTATGGTATTACTCCTTCTGTTGCAGTTCAAACAAAATCGCGTTTGGTTAAAGTTGTTTGTAATTCGGAATATTGCTATGAAGTTATTTGCAGTACCTTAGATATAAGTGCGGATGAATTAAGGTCATTTAATCCCGAATTAAAGAAGGCTTCGTTGCCCAGTGTTAAAACTACATTTAATTTAAAATTGCCCTATGACAAGGCGCTTATGTTTTGGCAATTGGAAGATTCAATTAATCAAGCTTCATTAAGGATTAAAAGTTGGAAAGCACCGGTGACCGAAGAACCCGTTTTTGCCAAATCGTCAAAGAGTTCAAAAACAAAAACCTATAAAGTAAAAAAGGGAGAATCTCTTCCGGCCATTGCCCGAAAATTTGATTGTAAGGTTTGGCAACTACGTTCCTGGAATGGGTTAAAATCTAATTGGATTTATCCCGGTCAAAAACTGATTATTAAAAGTTCGTGATAAATGTTGCAATATTTGCATCAGGTTCAGGCACCAATGCTGTAAACCTTTTTAATTATTTCCGGAATCGTCATTCCATCACTATTGATAAAATTTATTGCAATAATCCAAATGCCGGTATTATTGAAAAGACAAAATCTATTGGAATTGGATGTCATCTGTTTAACAAAGAAAGTTGGGGAAATGGGGAAATATTAAACATTCTTAAAAAAAATAAAACAGACTTTATTGTATTAGCAGGTTTCTTATGGTTGGTTCCAAATGACATAATTTTAAATTATAAAAATCGGATTATTAATATCCATCCGGCTTTGTTGCCGAAGTATGGAGGCCATGGAATGTATGGAATGAAAGTACATGAAACCGTTATAGCTAATCATGAAACAGAATCAGGCATTACCATTCATTTGGTGAATGAAGAATATGATAAGGGGGAAATATTATTACAGAGTAAAATTGCGATAACACAGAATGAAACCCCATCGGTCTTAGCTTCTAAAATTCATGAGCTGGAATATAAATACTTACCTGAAACTGTGGAAAAATACATAATTGGATTTATTGAAAAAGGCCGCTAAAGCGGCCTTTTCAAATATTAAGAAAATTCACCTATCGGTTGGTGTCCCACCAACCGAAAAACAGCGACCTATAATTTCAATTTGGTTTCGGTTGGTGAGACACCAACCGATAGGAAAAATTTCAATTTAGTTTCGGTTGGTGGGACACCAACCGATAGAGAAAAAACAACGATCAATAATTTCAATTTAGTTTCGGTTGGTGGGACACCAACCGATAGGAAAAGGAAGAGCTTAAATTTATGAAGAGATTTTTTATAAGTATTTATAAAAAACTAATAATATATTTGCTTAATGAAATATGTTTTTGATATTAATGAACAAAGTATAAAAGGTAAAGAAACCCTTGAAGCAATCAAGAACCTGGGGGTTAATGTTGAAAAACTGCAATCAGAAAAAGTAGCCTCCGAAAAGTTAGGAATGCCTGGCTATAAGGTTACCCAGGAACAAATGCGCAACTGGCTGAACGATGCTGAACAAAGCGGCGAGATTGATTTTAGCTCTATTGAAGCTTTATGAAATTATTGATAAGTTCTGAAGCGGCCAAATCAATAAAGGCTGTCATCAACTTTATCGAATCACAAAATACAACTGGAAGCGGAATCAGGTGGTTTCGTAAATTGGAGAAATATTTGCGACGAATAATTCAGGTAACACCTTCTTTACCTTTATGTAAATACCCTCCCTTTAGTGAGAAAAAATTACATTGTATTGTATATAAAGACTGGATTATTGCCTTTAAAAACAGGGGCAATAACTGTGTGATAATAGCTTTTGTGTATGGTGCAAATTTAAATTATTAGATTGCCTATAATTCTAATATTTACGAAAGACTATTAAATGAATTCGAATATAAATTTAATCCTGAAACGGTGGAAAAATATATAAACGACTATAATGGAAAAGGCCGCATTAGCGGCCTTTTCCATTAAATAATAATTTCAGTTTACTTCAATTTCAAACTTCCTTCACCCATCACAAATTCATCGCAATATAAAATGGCCCGGTAATTTCCGCTCGACATTCCGGGTATTTTTTCAAAATAAATAGTGGCCGGACTGCCTGTGGCATTATTGAAATTAACCGTAGCCTTAGATGTATATTGCATACTTTCACCTGCTACTTCAAATACCCCCGAACCGGCAGTTTGATTGGCAACGGTAGAACCATTAGGCCCAATCAATCTAAGATAAATTACCTTTTGGCCGGCATCGGCTATTTCATTTTTTGCAATATTAAATTGAACTTTTATTCTGTCAATTTTGCTTAGCCTCGATTTTTCTTTTTCCTTGGTTCCCTTTACCATAATGCCTTCTACCTTTATATTGGTAGCGGTTAATCGGGAAGCCTTTTTAATTACCTCACCCTGTTTTTTATTCTGTTCGGTAAGCGAAGAATTAATAGATTTTTGATTTTCAACCTCCTCTTTCACTGTTATATTTTCATCGGTTAGAGTGGTGTTAGCTTCTCTGAGATAAATATTTTCTTTTGAAAGTGAATCAATTTTATAGGTTTCGGATGCAATGGTTAACCGAAGCTGAGCAATTAAAGTTTTTGCTTTTTCCAATTCGGCTTTTGTAATATTACCTGATGAAAGCATTTTTCGAATCTGCGCTACTTTTAAACCAATTTCATCATTCTTCATATCAATGATGCTATCCAACTGAGCATTTTTGCCCTTGTATTCCAAAAGCAAGGTTTCAGTTTCATCAAACATTTTGTCTAATTTCGCTTTCTCTTCCTGAGTATCTTCCAACTTACCCTCTGTGGTTACCAATATTTTGTCTTTGCTTATTAAATTATAAAGCAAAGCAAAGTTTATGATAAATAACACACCTATAATAATAATCAAATAGGTTTTGGTTCGTTTGTCTTTGGCAATTTGTTGTTCGGGATCCATAATCATAATTTTTTTCAAATTTAGTTCAAATGTAATTTAAGTACTTATATAATTATTGAATTAACTTACATTATTCCTTTTTTATTGTATAGGATAGGCTACAATTTTATAAAATTAATTACCCACCACCTGTTTCCTGATAATATTTAGAGCTCCTCCCGCCTTAAACCATTCTATCTGTTGCTCATTGTAAGTATGATTGCAATTGATGGTATCTGTGGTTCCGTTTTTATGATTTAAAACCAAACGCAAAGGTTTGTTAGGAGTAAATGTGGTTAAACCCAATAAACTCATGGTATCATTTTCCTCAATTAAATCATATGCTTCTTTGTTGGCAAAGGTTAAGGCCAGCATACCTTGTTTTTTAAGATTGGTTTCATGAATACGGGCAAACGATTTGGTTAAAACAACTCTTACTCCCAAAAAACGCGGCTCCATAGCTGCATGCTCTCGGCTGCTTCCTTCGCCATAATTTTCATCACCAACTACAATAGTTCCGATTCCGGCAGCCTTGTAAGCCCTTTGTACGGCTGGCACTTCGCCATATTCGCCGGTTAACTGGTTTTTAACCGAATTGGTTTTTTCATTAAAAAAATTCAAAGCACCAATCAACATATTGTTGCTTATATTATCCAAATGTCCACGGAACTTGAGCCACGGCCCGGCCATGCTGATATGGTCGGTTGTACATTTTCCTTTTGCTTTTATCAATAATTTCAAACCCTTTAAATCTGTTCCTTCCCAGGCTCTAAAAGGTTCGAGCAATTGCAAACGGTCGCTGTTGGGCGACACATTTATAGTTACTAAACTTCCATCTGCCGCAGGAGCCTGATATCCGGCATCTCCCACATCATATCCTTTTAACGGCATCTCAATTCCTAAGGGTTCCTCAAATTTCAGTTTTTCTCCCTTTGAATTTGTTAACAAATCAGTCAGAGGGTTAAAGGTTAAATCTCCGGCAATAGCCATAGCCGTTACAATTTCGGGCGAAGCCACAAAAGCATGTGTATTGGGGTTGCCATCATTTCGCTTCGCAAAGTTTCTATTGAACGACGTGATGATTGAATTTTTACGATTCGGGTCGGTTGAATGTCGGGCCCATTGACCAATACAAGGCCCGCAGGCATTTGCTAAAACCACGCCGCCCATTTCTTCAAACGTTTTTAAATATCCGTCCCGCTCTACCGTGAACCTTACTTGCTCCGAACCCGGAGTAATAGTAAATTCAGATTTAGCTTTTATACCATTTATCGTGGCTTGCTTCGCAATGGAGGCAGCCCGTGTAATATCTTCATACGACGAATTGGTACATGAACCAATCAATCCCACTTCCAACTCTGCCGGCCAGCCGTGTTCTTTTACAGCTTGTGCAAATTGAGAAATAGGCCAGGCCATATCGGGTGTAAAAGGCCCGTTGATATGAGGTTCCAGTTCCGATAAATTAATTTCAATAACTTGATCAAAATACAATTCCGGATTATTATAAACTTCCGAATCACCTGTTAGATGTTCGGCAATGGCATCAGCGGCATCAGCCAATTCAGTCCTACCGGTTCCTTTTAAATATTCCGACATTTTTGCATCATACCCAAATACCGATGTGGTGGCGCCAATTTCAGCACCCATATTGCAAATGGTACCTTTGCCGGTGCATGACAGACTTTTTGCTCCTTCGCCAAAATATTCTACAATAGCACCGGTTCCTCCTTTCACGGTAAGGATTCCGGCTACTTTTAATATCACATCTTTGGAGGATGTCCAGCCGCTTAATTTTCCGGTAAGCTTTACGCCTATTAATTTTGGAAATTTAAGTTCCCATGGCAATCCTGCCATCACATCACAGGCGTCAGCCCCACCAACTCCTATGGCCACCATTCCCAATCCTCCGGCATTTACAGTATGGCTGTCGGTGCCTATCATTAGCCCTCCGGGAAATGCATAATTTTCTAATACCACCTGATGAATAATTCCGGCTCCGGGTTTCCAAAAACCAATGCCATATTTATCTGATACGGAAGCTAAAAAATCAAAAACTTCTTTATTCACTTCCTTTGATGTGGCCAAATCTTCTTTAGCTCCGTCTTTTGCCAATATTAAATGATCGCAATGAACGGTGGATGGAACGGCCACTTTCAGCCGACCAGCTTGCATAAATTGCAACAAAGCCATTTGGGCCGTGGCATCCTGCATAGCCACACGGTCGGGGGCAAAATCCACATAACTTTTTCCCCGTTCACATGCTACAGTTGGCGTGCCTTCCCACAAGTGGGTATAAAGAATTTTTTCGGTAAGAGAAAGGGGTTTATTGATTAATTTTCGGGTGGCAGCTACTCGTTCGGGAAATTTGGAATAGACGTTTTTAATGGTTTCTAAATCAAACATAATTGAGCCGCGAATTTACAAAAAAGCAAAAGAAATGGAAGGTGGAATTTTAATATATTTTTTAGAATGATGGTGTTTTTTGATTCAAAGCCCCAAATTCAAATTCCAAATTTCAAGAACCAAGTCATAGCCCTCAATCCATCTTGAAATTTTAGGCTTGAAATTTAGAATTTGGGGTTTATTATGGTAGGTTTTCATTATTGTGCAATATATCATACCCCTTACAAAATCTCACCTCTCAAATCTAACTTCTAAAAACTTATTTTTGCGGAATGATACATGGTAAAAAAGTAGTGGTGGTGTTGCCTGCATATAATGCCGCCCTTACCGTAAAGCAAACCTATGATGAAATTCCGTTTGACATAGTGGACGAAGTGGTATTGGTGGACGATGCAAGCAAAGATAATACGGTGGAAACAGCGCGACAAATAGGAATTAAATATGTGATAAAACATGAAAAAAACCGGGGTTATGGCGGCAATCAAAAATCGTGTTATACTAAAGCTCTGGAGTTGGGAGCCGATATAATTATTATGCTTCATCCCGATTATCAATACACCCCAAAACTAATTGCTCCTATTGCCGGCATTATTGCTAATGATTTGTATCCGGTCGTTTATGGTTCCCGCATATTGGGCAAAGGCGCTTTAAAAGGCGGAATGCCGATTTATAAATATATAGCCAACCGTTGCCTTACCTTGTTTCAAAATATTTTGATTAATCAAAAACTATCGGAATACCACACCGGTTACAGGGCATTCAGCAAAGAAATTTTTACCAAAATAGATATTGAAGCCAATTCGGATGATTTTATTTTTGATAACCAAATGACGGCCCAAATATTCATGGCCGGTTTTGAAATTGGCGAAATAACCTGCCCTACCAAGTATTTTGAAGAAGCGTCTTCCATTAATTTTAAACGAAGTTCTGTTTATGGATTGGGTGTGCTGTGGGTTTCCATCCAATACCGATTGCAAAAAATGGGGCTTGGGAGTTTTAAAATATTTAAAAACAAGAAGGTTTAAATCCCAAAATCCAAATTCCAAATAACAAAATCCCAAATAACAAATAAATTTCCAATTTCAAATTTCAAAAAACATGGAACAACATAAAAAAGGATCCGAATCAATACAAGACATGGTTTTAGGTATGAGCGACGGGCTTACCGTTCCTTTTGCATTAGCCGCCGGACTGAGTGGAGCAGTAGCATCATCAGGTATTATACTTACGGCAGGTGTGGCCGAAATAATTGCCGGCAGCATCGCCATGGGTTTGGGAGGGTATCTGGCAGGAACGGCTCAGGTTAATCATTATAAAGCTGAATTGAAACGCGAATATTATGAGGTGGATGAATATCCTGAAAAAGAAAAACAGGAAGTTCGGGATGTATTCAGAGATTATGGATTGAGCGAAAAACTGCAAAATGAAATAGCGGATGAAATGGCTAAGGACAAGGATAAATGGGTGCAATTTATGATGCGTTTTGAGCTGGATTTAAATACCCCTGATCCAAACCGTCCGTGGAAAAGCGGTATGACCATAGCCCTTGCCTATATAGTTGGGGGATCAATTCCTATGCTCCCATATGTATTTACAGAGGATTCAGAAACAGGATTGAAATTTTCGTCTATTGTAACCTTGATGGCCTTGTTTGTTTTTGGAATATTCAAGAGCAAAGTTACTGGACAGCCTGTATTTGCAGGTGCCCTCAAGGTGATGTTTATAGGAGCTTTGGCGGCAAGTGCAGCCTATGCCATTGCAAAAATGATGGGGGTTTAGAATTTTAATTTTCGTTTATTTTTTAAAATTAACTACCGGAATAACCACCGGAATTTATTTTAATATTATAGCCTTTTTGTCAATAATAGTAAGGATTTAGTTATCGGAATGACTACCGGAATAATTTTATAAAAGGAAGTGGATACGATGAATTTATTGTAGGATATTGACAAAAAAATAAATTTAAACCCTAAAAGCATTTCGGGTCATTTCTATTTCGCTATTTGAAATTCCTTTTTGCTTTGCAATAGATTTCCACTTAGAAACCGATTCGGTCATTTCTTTCCTTATTTTATTGGCTTTATCCGGTTTTAGTTTAAAATATTTAGCCACAGCTATAGCCAAATCAACATCCAAAGCATTATCATTTTCCGAAATATTAAGTTTTAATCCTGTGCCATGTTCGTTCGGGTTTAAATCATAAGCCGGTGATAATTTCCAACCTTTATTGGTCAGCAAAAATCCATGATTGCGTAAATGGTCATCAGTATTCGATACCAAAATATTAAATAAAATCCGCCGCCATAATTGGTCTAAATCGGCTGTAGAATCGGCGCTGTGTTTTAATATGAATGACACAATTTCAAGATAGCTCACTCCTTCGTGAAAATCGGCCCCGTCATTATATCCCAGCAAAGTCATGGCCGATGCAAAATGAATTCTTTCATTATCACTTGTTCTATCAAATCGTTTTGCTAAGTAGGTGTGATGTTTACCAGAAAATTTTTGTATTTGTGCTTCGGGTACTGTGATGCCGCAATCTGAAGCTATATCGTGCAGCACCATTTCCCAAGCCCCTGAATTTTTGGCATCGGTAGCACTCGGAAATTTAGCCATCCATAAATTTTTTTTATCATCCACTATACTGGCCTTCGGCCTTGCTCCTCCTAAGGATGAACCCGGATCTACCAGCATTTGCAACCACTTTAAGTATTCCGGATCATCTACAACATCTTCCCGTTCCAATTGCAAACTGGCATATTCCAGTTCTCTTAACGATGCCCATGGCGGTGAAGCAAATTCTTTTTGATTATTGATAAAATCACCCTGTTCTGCTGTTTTAAAACGCAAACCGCCCATCCTGTGCCCATCATATACCCCCAATAGATAATCAGTTTCGTATAAAGTATTTTCTTTTCGTCCTTCTATTCTGGCTTGGGCGGCCTCTTTTCTCCGCATCAACAATCGTCCCCAACGGTCGGGTGATGAGTCTAAAAAAATACCAAAATTCTGTTTGCCATCGGGTAAATATTGCTTGCCCTGAAAATGATTTAAATGAGGGTCAAGGTAGATGGCGTAATGAGATTTTAACCAGGAGGTATCGTATTCAAAATAAAATATTTCTTTTCCGCGAAGCCTTTGGGCAAATAATTTTCCAACAGGTTCAATTTCTTTTAAACCCTTCCAGTTGGCATATACCAATATCGTTTTATCGTTTTCGAATGGCATTTCTTATTTTTTAGGGGCTCTTTTTTTGATACTTAAATTTGCATCTTGTAATTTTCGACCCAAAGGGTCGGCGGCAGCCACTTGCTCCAAATCCATTTCTAAACCCAAAATAAATAAGGCTTGTAAATAACTCCCGATTGAAACGGATGGGGTTCCTTTCTCAATTTTCCAAAGAGTCATACGGCCTATACCTGCCCGTTCGGCCACTTGCTCGGCACTCAATTTACGACGTAATCTGGCCA
>CAYHCM010000001.1:18528-22824 GCA_964355045.1 uncultured Chitinophaga sp.
ATACCTGCCCGTTCGGCCACTTGCTCGGCACTCAATTTACGACGTAATCTGGCCAACTTAATATTTTCACCCAGAGCAGTTAATATTCGTAAGTTCTTGGGTAGTATTGTTAGTTTCGCTTTCATATAACGTATCTTTAAGAGCGCAAAAATAACTAATTATTTGCTTTTAAAGATACGTTATAAAAATATTAGATTAATGTGAGGTTATATTGACCCGTTTGGATATGGCAAATTGCCAAAAGATACCGGTGGTATTGATAATTCTCGCATACCAGAGACAAGCACAAGAAGTGTTTATTTAAAAATTAAAACACAATCGTTTATTTTTTCAAAAAGGATATATTTGAATATTATTTTAAGATAATATGAAAAACTCGCTATTCTTTTTTATGCTTCTGAATTACATATCCTATTCCCAATCGTTTAAACCGGTTACAAGTAATTCGAAGGTTAATCTTTATTGCTTTGAAGGAGTACAAGGATTTAGGATTGATTCTATTACTAAATCAGGAAATTTAGAAATTATTAATTTTCATTATCAAATAAGGGTAGAATCTAATAAAATGTGTTTCAATCCATATTCACCAAGTTGGTTAGGTGAAAAATGTATAATTGATACACTTACTAAAATAGCTTATTTTTTTAATGAAATTAAGGATACACTTCGAATTAGTTATTCTAAATCTGTAGGTGAAACTTGGAATTTCTATAAAAAAGGTAAAAAATTATTAAAAGCTAAAGTAATAGGAATTAATATGGAAAAACTTCCAAATGGTATGTTAGAACCGGTTAAATCTATTCAAATATTTAATGATTCTTCAGGAATTGATTTGTGGGATAACCATAAGCCAACATTAAAAATATCTGAAAATTATGGCTTTACCCAATTACTCGATTTTTTTGAAATGCCAAATCTTGAACACGGTTATAATGCCGAAGATATTTTTAAAACATATCATTATAAACTAATTCCTAATCGAATAATTAAATTGTCGGATATTTATAATTACAACGAGGGTGATTTATTTGAATATCATATAATTGATAATTACGGTCCTGATGATTATCATATTTTAGAAGTCATTAAAAAATATTCAGGTACTAATTATTTACTTAAAAATACGTATCAAAATAATACTTACATTCCACCTAATCGCTTTAGTGAAATAATTGTAACCTATGATACCTTTGCAATTAAGAGGGATGATATACTCTTTGATGCATCAAAGCATTTACCGGGAGAAACAGTAGTAAAAAAAATTTCTGAAGACAGATACATAGCAAATGCAAAAGGTGTGGGATATGTAGATAGCCTATATTATGTACCACGAGGGTATAGTGCCGAATGTACCTTTCATGTAAAAATAGATACCTGCTGGCAAACTCCCTTTGAGAATTATCATCAAGAAAGTTATTTGGATTATAAAGAAGGTTATGGTTATTATATACGATATGCTCCTAGTATTTATGGTTATATGCAACCTCAGGAGTACATGATTTACTCCAAAAAAGGAAATAAAACGACTGGAACATATATACCTTTAGGTATTGATAATTCAGTAACAAAAGGTAAGTTTTTCCTTTATCCCAATCCTTCCCTTAATACTATTTTTATTTATTCAGGTAGTTTGGAAATTCAAGGATATTCTTTGTATTCTATTAATGGCCAGATTTTAATAGATACCTCTGATTACAATAAAAAGGATGGCATAGACATTTCGAATCTGACCAATGGATTATATTTTATAAAGATTCAATCGCAAGAAGGAAATTCTATCATCCGTGTCCTTAAAACTGAAAATAAATAAAAAGTTGAACCTCACTACTCGCTAACTGATAAGCGCCAATAATGATAAAAGCCACGATGGATACTTTCAATACCAAAGGTATTATTCTAATAGTTTTTTATCTGATATTTTTTTTGCGTTCAAACTACTCACAACCTTTTTACCCGTTTTAGCTTCAATCTCCTTTCGGGTATTTCCCGCGATTGTTCCGCCTTGCTTTGCAATTACTTTATTTTCATCCAAAGTTTTAGGCTTTTTTTCTTGTGAAATTTCCTTGGTAGTTGCCTCTGCAAGCATATTCAACACCAACTCTAAATTGGTCATATTATCTCTCAAATTTTCTTTTTTGAGATTTTTATGTTGCTTGTATTGTTTCACGGTTTTACCACTCCATGCTTTTGTAATAATGTCGGTAAGGCTGGCGAATTCTTGCCCTTTTTTAACACCTCTTGCTTCCCACTCATCAGTCAATTCTTTTCTAACCTCAATACTTTTAAGCCTTTGGTTAATCCATTCTTTGCTATACCCTTTTTGTAAATAGGTTTGCATGGCACGGTCAATGGTTAGTTCTGGATCTTCAGTTTCTTCAACTCGTTCATAGCCTACTTTTGCTAACCATTGCTTAAATGGTTCGGCTTTGGGAGAAGGGATAGATTGGATTAAACGAAACAATTGTTCAGTATCGGCTACATCGGTCAGATAAAACTTCCCATCGGCTGAAAGTAATTTCAGTTGTCCGATTTTTTCGGACAACTCACTTCCTTCCTTTTTGAGTTTTGATTTTAAGTCACTCCAATACTTTCTGGGTCTTTCCGAACCTGTTAATACTTCTATAATATCTACAATAGCAAAAAACCACTTTTCCTGTTTGGTATTCCAACTGCTACGAATTTGTTTACTCTCAAAAAGTTTAATGTTACTCATTGTACTATGGCTAAATAGTTTGCAAATTAAAAATAAAGAATGGTTACATTACTTTAAATTTTCCCTTAAAACTGAAAATAAATAAAAGGCTGTACCTCGCTGCTGGCCACCTGATAGGCGGCAATTATGATAAATACAACGATTACAACCTTCAACACCAAAGGCATCATTGAAAATTTTCCTTCCAAATTCAGTTTAAAGCGTTTTGGAATAAAATGAAGGAAGTAACCGATAAGTATAAAGCTGAACACTTTCCAATATGATTGTGCCTTTAGCATCGCATCAGGCAATGAGAAATTATTAAAAATCCGGCCCAACATCATTTTTACGGAGGGTACATCATCGGCACGGAAATATATCCAACAAAAACACACAAAATGGAAGGTAACAAGACCTGCAATAAGGTTATACCATTTAGAGTTTTGTTTTCCTGCCCATGGCACATATTCCAACCAAGCCTTATGAATGGCCAAAGCCGCTCCGTGCAAGGCACCCCATATGATAAATTTATTGGCAGCCCCATGCCACAAGCCTCCAAGCAACATAGTTATTAATAAATTTATATACGTCCTTATTTTTCCTCTTCGGTTTCCACCCAATGAAATATAAAGATAATCTTTAAGCCATGTACTTAAAGAAATGTGCCATCTTCGCCAAAACTCGGTAATGGAAAGAGAAACATAAGGCGAATTGAAATTGAGAGGTAATCGGAAACCGAGCAATAAAGAGATACCAATAGCCATATCACTATAGCCCGAAAAATCACAATATATTTGTATTGCGTATCCATATACCGCCATCAGGTTATCAAATCCCGAATAGAGTTGAGGGTCATCAAACACCCTGTCCACAAAGTTGATACTGATGTAGTCAGAGATTACCGCTTTTTTTATTAAACCACCCATTATTAAAAATACGGCATGACCAAATTCTCGTTCGGTAAGGCTGAATTTTTTGGCTATTTGGGGTAGAAAATCAGCCGCTCTGACAATAGGACCGGCTATGAGTTGAGGAAAATAGGTTACAAAAAAACCATAGTCCAAAATATTTTTGGCCGGCTCGATATGTTTGCGATACACATCAATGGTATAGCTAAGAGCCTGAAAGGTAAAAAATGAAATGCCAACAGGAAGTATTATTTTACTGATGTCGAAATCGGTACCGAACCAATTGTTGGATGCGATGTAAAAAATATTTTTAGGATGAAAATTGGTTTGAAATAAATCATTAATAATATCGGCAAAATAATTACTGTATTTGAAAAAAGCCAGCAATCCCAGATTAATGCTAATGCTGATTATTAAATATATTTTTCGATGAAGATTGTTGGATGACTTATGAATAGCCCTGGCTAAATAAAAATCATAAAATGCTGAAAGAATTAATAAAATAAAATACCATCCACCTGTGCGGTAGTAAAAAAACACCCCGAAGCAAATCAGGTATAGACTTCTTAAATTAAGCCGGTCGTGCAAAAAGGCATAAACACCATACATAATGGTGAAAATGAAAATAAACAAATACTGGCTGAACAACAGGGGTGATGTTTCAGAAAAAACAAATATTTCCCGGAGGGTTAGCAT
>CAYHCM010000001.1:22924-35262 GCA_964355045.1 uncultured Chitinophaga sp.
CCCATAACAGCATTAAAATCCCAAACACCACAATTGTATTCTTCGGCTAACTCGTACAAAACGGTTCTATAACTATCATTATTATTATTGTGCGTTCCGTTTTTTAAATAAAAATCGCCCGGGGTAACCAATAAAATTGAAACACCCGGTTTGGAAGCGCGAATATTATCCAGCAAAGTTCGAAGATTATCTTTAATACAATAGCGACAATAGCGGCTTTCGGGCAAAAAATTATCATTGGTACCAAGGGAAACAATTACCAGGTCGGGTTCTAAAGCGCTTAGTTGCTTGGTGAACAAATTACTTTTATTAAACGATTTGGTAAAAGCCCCGTTTAGGCCGATAGCATGATAAAGCACTCCGGGATTATTATTTTCAAGGCTCATTCCATAAAACTGAAAATGGTTTTGTGCCGGAAAAGATTTTGATAAATTAAGAATAACGCTGTCCTGTGGTTTATTAAAAAAAAACTGAGAATATCCATCCTCAGCCGGTTGCTCGTCAAAAAAGAAATCGGGGTCGGTACTATTCGAAAATACCGGTGAAAAACTTTCATCATCCGTTTTATAAAATAATTTTAAATTGGTATAGCTGTAATCGGTTTTTCCAATTCTATCAGGGTCAATAAGCATATAGGAATTGCTGTCGCGGGTTGAAATCATCAAACCGTTTAATCCAAGATTGCATCCATCGCCAGCCTGCACAGCTTTACAATTGCTCCATCGGCCCCCAAATGAAACACTGTAATTTATAGGATTATTGGAATTGGCCATGCGAAAAGGAAATAAAAAACCGCGACCACCATTCCCAAAAGTTTGCTGAAATAAAGAGCGGGTTTCATTGGTCAAATAATCGGCCTGAATATGTGAGTCGCCAATATGAACAATATTTATTTTACCCATACGGGTTTTTATATAATGATCGAGGTGGTTAAAAAATGAAAAAAGAAATTTATCTGTACCATATCCTATGGTATTTTTTTTGTAATCAATGCAGGAGTAAACTTCTTCAAAAATGCTCAAATGGTTGCGATTCGAAGAAAATGAGGTGAATAGAAACACCAGAACGATACTTGAAAATATCACCTTACTGCACTTAATAATATTCAGCCAGGCACCCAATTAATTATATTTTCCGTTGTATTTATCTTTTATATCAGAAACTATGAGTCGAACTTCCTGTTCATGTTCCATATTACAAATCAAAATGGCATCATTGCTTTCAACCACCATCAGGTTATTAACCCCTTGTAAAATAATAAGCCCTTTTGACGAGTTATAAACAAAACAATTTTGAGTATCGCGATTTATAATGTTTTGGCCAATTATTACATTACCATCCTCTCCGACAGGCGCAATTTCCATAACCGAACGCCAGGTTCCCAAATCGCTCCATCCAAAGGTGGAAGGGATAACAAATACATTTTTTGCTTTTTCAATTATTCCATAATCAATGGATATAACCGAACAAAGCGGGTAACTGCGTGCAATATATTCTTCTTCCTGCGGGGTATAGTAAAATTTTTTTCCTGCCTTAAAAAGTTCATGTATTTCGGGTAAATATTTTTCAAATGCATCAATCCAGGCTTTGGCACTACTTAAAAAAATACCTGCATTCCACAAAAAATCGCCGCTTTGAATAAAAGTTTCCGCTATTTCCAGGGTGGGTTTTTCGGTAAAGGTTTTTACTTTAAAAATATTTTCCTCTATTTTATCGGTATAATATTGAATATATCCATAGCCCGTATCGGGTCGCGAAGGATTTATGCCTAAAGTAATAATAGCATCATGAGTAGTTACAAAATCAATACCTTCTTTTATTTTATTTAAAAAAGTGGTTTCATCTGAAATAAGATGGTCGGAAGGAAGTATGGCGATATTGGCATTGGGGTATTTCGTAAAAATTTTATAAACGGAATAAGCAATGCAAGGCGCCGTATTTTTAAGAGCCGGTTCAAGCAAAATATTGCACGTAATTATTTCAGGCAATTGCTCTTTTACCAATTCAAAATAATCCTCGTTTGTTACTACATATATTTTATCATTATCAAATAAATGACTTAATCGGTCGTATGTCATTTGGATCAAGGTTTTGCCGGTGCCCAATATATCAAGAAATTGTTTGGGATTATTGGTGCGGCTTATAGGCCAAAACCGGCTTCCAATGCCGCCGGCCATTATTACTGCAAAATTTTCACTCATCGTAGTTTTTAACTTATTCCTTCTTTATTTAAATCATGAAAATGAACAATACCTGCGTATTTATCATTTTCAGTTACCAATATCTGGGTAATCTTGCGCTCATTCATTAATGTAGCCGCTTCTATAGCCATACATCCTTCATCTAATCGGGTAGGATTATGACTCATAATATCTTTCGCTTTCAAATTAGCTATAGTATCATATTTTTCAAGCATTCTTCGTATATCTCCATCGGTAATAATTCCGGCTATCAATCCATTCACTCCTATTACAGCAGTAGCTCCCATCCGCCCCTTGGTTATTTCTACTATCACTTTTTTTAAATCATCTTCGGTAGTAACCTCCGGTTTTGGGTTTGTAAAAATAAAATCTTTAAGGGTAAGATACAATTGTTTACCCAAAGCTCCACCCGGATGATACCGTGCAAAATCGTCGGATGTAAAATTTCGGGCGTTCAGCAGGCAAACTGCAAGGGCATCGCCCATCACTAATTGCGCGGTTGTGCTCGATGTTGGGGCAAGATTATTGGGGCATGCTTCTTTTTCTACGGTAGTGTTGATAACAAAATCACTTTGCTTTGCAAGATATGAACTCATATTTCCAACCATGCCTATCAATAAATTCCCTCCTTTTTTTAATAATGGTACTAAATTTTTTATTTCAGGCGTTTCTCCGCTTTTCGAAATACATAAAACAATATCCACACTTTGTATCATTCCCAAATCGCCGTGTATGGCATCGGCAGCGTGCATAAAAAGTGATGGCGTTCCGGTGCTGTTAAGGGTTGCCACAATTTTGTTGGCTATAATAGCACTCTTCCCAATACCGGTTACAACCACTCTTCCTTTAGAATTTAGTATGTGATTTACCGATTCGGCAAAATCATTGTCAATAAAATTAATCAGATTTTTAATAGATTCTACCTCTATCTGTAAGGTTTTTACACCATTTTGTTTTATTTCGCGGAACTTTTGCAAAAAGCTATAAATTTGGGCTGCAAAAATAAATATAATGCTTGCAACTTTGGTAATCAAAATATTAATTTAGTAGCATTAAAAAAATAGAGAAAAAGAGAAGGAAAATATGAATGTTGAAGTGTTGGATTTAAAAGAGAAATTAAAAGAGTTTTTCGGGTTTGATAGTTTTAAAGGCAATCAGGAAAAAGTAATTGAGTCAATCATGAAGGGCGAAGATTGTTTTGTGATAATGCCTACCGGAGCGGGAAAATCGTTATGTTATCAATTGCCTGCATTAATGCAGGAAGGTACAGCCATTATTATTTCACCGCTTATTGCGCTCATGAAAAATCAGGTGGATTTGATTCGTGGATTCGGAGATAATGATGCGGTAGCGCATTTTCTAAATTCATCGTTAACCAAAACTGATTCGATGAAAGTAAAGGCAGATGTGACCTCCGGCAAAACAAAATTGCTGTATGTAGCACCCGAAACTTTGAAAAAAGATGAAACTGTAGAATTTCTGCGTTCCATTAAAGTATCGTTTGTAGCGGTGGACGAAGCCCATTGCATTTCAGAATGGGGTCATGATTTCAGGCCTGAATACAGAAGGATTAAACAAATAATAAAATCAATTGACGATGTGCCGATTGTAGCCTTAACTGCTACTGCTACGCCAAAAGTTCAATCAGATATTCAGAAAAATCTGGGTATGAATGAAGCAATCGTTTATAAATCGTCGTTCAACAGGGGAAACCTTTATTACGAAGTTAGAGAAAAAGGAAAAAAAGATGTTACACTTAAAAATATGCTCGGCATTATTAATGCCCGCCGGGGAAAATCAATAATTATTTATTGCCTTAGCCGCAAAAAGGTGGAGGAGATAGCTTCGATATTAGTGGCTAACGGTATAAAAGCTTTGCCGTATCATGCAGGATTAGATGCTAAAACACGCGTATTTAATCAGGATTCGTTTTTAATGGAGGATGTAGATGTGATAGTAGCCACCATTGCATTTGGTATGGGAATAGATAAGCCGGATGTGCGATGTGTAATACATTATGATGTTCCAAAATCATTGGAAGGATACTATCAGGAAACCGGAAGATCGGGTAGGGACGGGATGGACGGGGATTGTATTTTATTTTATAATCCGGCCGATACCGAAAAATTGGAAAAATTTATGAAAGATAAGCCGGTGGCCGAAAGGGAGATTGGTTCACAGCTTATTTTTGAAATGTCGAGCTTTGCCGAATCATCGCAATGCCGGCGAAAAATACTATTACATTATTTTGGGGAAAATTTTGATGATGAAAATTGCAACAAAATGTGTGATAATTGCAGACACCCAAAAACTATGCACGACGTTACACAAGAACTTAGCGACGTTCTGGAAGCTGTAAAGGAAACAGCCGGAAAAGTGAACCAGGAACACATTATTGAATTAATCAGAGGTGAAAAATCTGATGAGGTAAAAGCCTACCGACATGATAAGTTGGAAACTTTTGGGGTCGGAAGTGAAAAAGATGCCAACTTTTGGAAAAGTGTGGTTAGGCTTGCACTGCTCGAAAACTATATTCAAAAGAATATTGAAAACTATGGTTTATTAAGCATTACTGAAGAAGGCGAAAAATTCCTTAAACACCCAAAAATTCATAAATTAGCTGTTGATCAGGAATTTGAAAAAGTTTCGGATGAAGACTATGAGCAGTTTCAAATTGAAAATGTGTATGACGAAGAACTTTTTGCAGCACTTAAGGAACTTCAAAAACAAGTAGCCAAAGCTGAAAACCTTCCACCTTATGTTATTTTTCAGGAAACAGCATTGGAAGAAATGGCAACCAAATACCCTATTACCATGGAGGAATTTGAAAACATTCAAGGTGTTGGAAAAAACAAAGCCAAAAAGTTTGGAGCGCCCTTCGTAGCACTTATCGCCACGTATGTAGAGGAGAATGAAATTGAACGACCTCAGGACATGGTGCTTAAAACAGTGGCCAACAAATCAGGTAAAAAAATTCAAATAATTCAAAATATTGATAAAAAAGCCGACCTTGAAGATCTCTGTATTTCTTTGGGTATGAGTTTTGATGAATTATTAAATGAATTAGAAAATATAGTTTATACGGGGACCAAAATAAATATCAAATATTTTATTGATGAACTGATGGACGAAGCTACTCAAAAGGATATTTATGAACACTTCAGAAAATCGCAAGTGGATGATGTGGATGCAGCGGTAATGGCATTTGATGGAGATTTTACCCATGAAGAACTTGGTTTGATGCGGATTCAGTTTATTTCGGATGTGGCTAATTAAGTTCTGAGTTCTATGTTCTGAGTTCTATGTTAATTGCAGAAATGGACATTGAAAATTGAGTATTGAATATTAACCTATCGGTTGGTGTCCCCACCAACTGAAATTGATAGATTGCCTTTATCTAATTCCTCGCCAAATATTTATGCCACCCTAATAAAAATCTCATATCTGATAATCTATGATTAATTTCGTTGAAGAACTAAAGTGGCGGCTCATGCTGCACGATATAATGCCCGGCACCGAAGAATTGCTAACCAAGCAATTGGTTACCGGATATATAGGATTTGATCCAACCGCAGATTCTTTAGGAGTTGGAAATTTAGTACAAGTAATGATGCTTTTACATTTTCAGCGAGCAGGCCATAAACCTATAGCCTTAATAGGCGGAGCTACCGGAATGGTAGGCGACCCCAGTGGTAAAAGTGCCGAAAGAAATCTTTTGGATGAAGAAACCCTTAACTATAATTTGGCCCGCCAAAAAGCGCAGCTTGAAAAATTCCTTGATTTTGATTGCGGGGTAAATTCTGCCGAAATCGTGAATAATTACGATTGGTTTAAAGATTTAAGTTTCCTTGATTTTATACGCGATGTAGGAAAGCATATTTCTATAAATTACATGCTGGCCAAGGATTCGGTAAAAAGCCGTCTGGATAGCGGGATGTCGTTTACCGAATTCAGTTACCAATTGGTGCAGGGGTATGATTTTTATTATTTATATAAAAATAAAAATGTCCTTCTTCAAATGGGCGGCAGCGACCAATGGGGGAATATAGTAACCGGTACCGAACTAATCCGCCGCAAAAGTCAAGATGAGGCGTTTGCCATTACCACCCCTTTAATAAAAAAAGCCGATGGCACCAAGTTTGGTAAAACCGAAGGAGGCAATATTTGGTTGGATGCCAAACGCACTTCGCCATATAAGTTTTACCAGTTTTGGTTAAATACCGCCGATGAAGATGTGAAAAATTATATCCGGATTTTCACCCTTTTAAGTAAAGCAGAAATAGAAACTATGGAAGCTGAGCATGACGAAGCACCACATTTAAGATTACTGCAAAAAGCCGTAGCCAAAGATATTACCATCCGGGTTCATTCCGAAGATGATTATCTTAAAGCGGTGGAAGCCTCTGAAATATTGTTTGGAAAAGCCACTTCTGATGCTTTTAAATTTATTGACGAACAAACCCTTTTGGATGTGTTTGAAGGTGTGCCGCAATCCATTATTTCAAAATCAGAACTGGATCAAGGAATAAATATAGTAGAACTTTTGGCTGATAAAACAGGAGTATTCCCTTCCCGTGGCCAAGCCCGTGAATTAATTAAAGCAGGGGGTGTCGGTATAAATAAAGAAAAAGTAACTGATGCTGAATCTTTTATTACCTCGAACCATCTCATTGGAGGAAAATATATAATTGCCCATAAGGGGAAGAAAAATTATTGGTTAATAATTTCAGAATAAAGCGCTTTAATAATTCCTCAAACTAAGTAATTGCAATTAAAAATAAATATCTTAAATTTACCACTTAAACAACTAATAGAAAAAACGATGAAAAAAAAATTATCAATTATTACCATAGTAGCGCTTTTCGCTACCTTTGGTCTAAACTCGTGTGACAAGTTGAAAGAAAAACTCTTTCAGGCATTTATTACCAATTCTGCAGATGTTGATTTCACCATTAACATTGTGACTACAACAGACACAAAAATAGAAATTGGTCTCTTATCTCAAAAACTTAATCTGGACAGTATTATTAAAAAAGAAACCGATAATGCTTTTAGTTTGGATGATATCACATCAATAAATATGGAAGAAGCTAAAATCACCATATTGAACCCTGATGCTACTAATAATTTCGCAAACTTTCAGGAAGGATGGATTGAGTTTAATACCAATGTAAACACCACCCCCATTTTAGTGGCAACCGGATTAAACCCGGATGTTTATGCCGAAACCTGGTTATTGCCTGTAGATAAAAGTATAAACCTTAAAGAGTATCTTAAAGGAACTTTTCTTGCTTACGTAGTTTCTGCCAAAGCCCGGAGGGTAACAACCAAGCCTTTAAATTGCAATTTGGCCATTAAGTTCAAGGTTAATTAAACTTTCAAAATAATTAAGTTAAAAAAGGTCATTTATATAAATGGCCTTTTTTTTATTTTCAGATATTCTGACCATCAAAATAAAAATCTTGATATTTGAATCAATATTTTATCTTCGGCAGAATTCTCCAAACCATATCAAGTTTTTTAGAAAGTATTTTTTGTATTTACATACCTTGCAAGTCAAATTTTAATAACCATTTAAATTACTAAAGATGAAAAGAATCGCATTTGTATTCCTCAGTTTAATTTTTATTCAACATAGCTTTGCCAAAATATGGAAGGTAGGTTCTACCCGAATTTACATTATGCCGAGTCAGGTTTCTAACCTGGTTGGCAATGGCGACACGGTGGAAATAGAAGCCGGAATTTACAATTCGGATGTGGCTAAATGGACTGCCAATAATCTTTTGCTAAAAGGAATTGGCGGAATGGCACATCTCAAATCGAATGGAAACGCATATGGAGGAAAAGGAATCTGGGTAATTGCCGGAAATAATACAAAAGTTGAATATATTGAATTTTCATTATGTGCGGTTGTTGATCATAATGGCGCAGGTATCCGGCTTGAAGGTATGAATCTTACCGTTAGCCACTGCTATTTCCATAATAATGAAAACGGAATTCTTGCTGGTAAAATAAATCCTTGTACCATTCTTATTGAGTTTTCAGAATTTGGATACAATGGTTATGGAGATGGTTTCACGCACAATCTTTATATAGGCAATATTGATACCCTCAGGTTTCAATATAACTATTCTCATCATGCCAGTGTTGGCCATGAGCTGAAAAGCCGGGCCAATGTCAACTTTATTTTATACAATCGGTTGAGCGATGAAACCTCCGGCACAGCCAGCCGAAGTATTGATTTGCCAAATGGAGGTGCGGCCTATATCATTGGTAATATAATTGAACAAGGTCCTCAATCTCAAAATTCAAATATAATAGGGTATGGACTTGAAGGCTTGACCAATCCGGCCATTAGTGAAGTTTATGCCATTAATAATACCCTGATTAATAACCGAAGCACTGGTAGTTTTTTCGCCTTTCAAACCGGAACCGTATTATTTAAAGGGTATAACAATATCCTTGCCGGAAACGGAAGTTTTGTGACCGGAAATTTTCCTGCCAATGTTGATACCTCCAACAATAAGGTTTCTACCAATATTGGTGGTTTTGGTTTTGTGGATGTTTCAAGCTATGATTATCATATTAAAAGCAGCAGCACTTCGTTACTAAATGCCGGAAAAAATCCCGGCACCGCCAACTCATTTTCACTTAGTCCAATCAAAGAATATGTTCATTCCAATAATTCAAAAACCCGCTGTTCATCAGGAACTTTGGATATTGGCGCCTTTGAATATTGCACGGTTGGTATTGACCGAGCACAAACGAATAATTTCAAAATTTATCCAAATCCCGGTACAGGAAAAATATATGTTGAGTCGAAATTACCATCTTTAAATGAAATCAGAATTTATAATTTATTAGGTGAAACAGTTTTTCAATCTGAAATTTCAGGTAACAAATATGAATTAAACCTGAAATTGAAAAATGGGATTTATTTCTATGAAGTAAGTAATAAAAATCAATTTATCTCGAAAGGGAAACTCGTTATAGAATAAAATTTATTGACAAATTCTATTTTGCGTTAAAGTATTTCACCGTTTCTTCCACCGCTTTTTCAATGGAAGTAAATTCAAAACTCAAAGCCTCTTTTATTTTTTTATTTGAATATTCCACCTTTTTCAAACTGCTCGTGGCCGATTCCTGTGTTATTAATCCTTTGGTTCCGGTTAGTAATGATATAAGTTCAAACCAGCGCCAGGCAATAGCTGTTATAAAAGGACCGGCTTTTATAAAAGGTCTTCTTTTGCCAAAAGCATCCGCCACACAATTCATAAAATGTCGAAGCGGCATATTTTCGCCAGCAATTAAAAACCTTTCAGATTTAATGTCACTTTCAGCTAAAGCAATCATAGCCTGTGCTACATCGTTTACATAAACAAAAGCATTGCTGCCATCGGTATAAAAAGGAAAATTTTTAAAACCATTAATAAAAAAACGCCCTGTAGCTTTTTGCCAATCACCCGGCCCTATAATCATGGTCGGGTTTATGATTACTGCATCCAATCCTTCTTCAATACCACGCCATACTTCCAACTCACCATAATATTTACTTATTGAATAATTAGATGGGTTATCTTTTTCATCCCATTGATTCGTTTCATTAGTCACTTGGTTTCCTTCAGCTTTGCCAATTGCTGCTGTACTGCTTGCGTAAATTAATTTTTTAACCCCTTTTGCAAGGCATGCGTTTACCACATTTTCCGTTCCTTTTACATTTGTTAGTAATAATTTTTCCCGGTCCGATTTATTAAATGAAACAATACCTGCACAATGGAAAACAAACCGATCTTTTTCAAAAAATTCTTCAATAGTGTCATAATCGGTAATATCACCCTCAACCCATTTCAAATTATTTATCACCGAACTTTGGTCATGTCTAAAATAAAGGCCTGATATAAAAGTAAACTCATTCATTGAAGATTGAGCACGTTTAAGTGCCTTAACTGCATAGCCTTTGTGCAGTAATGCACATACTAAATGAGCTCCTAAAAAGCCCGAGGCTCCGGTAACAAATGCGGGTTGCAATACGAATAATTTAACTTTGCTAAATTAGTTCATGAAATCCAATCATGCTTAAAGAATTTTTAAGTCCATATATACCCAAACCAAGTACCTGGAGAGAAACCTCTTTAGGACATCTTACCTGTTTTTATGATACCGAAATACCTGATTTTGCTGAAACCGATATTGCTATAATCGGCATTCCCGACGGACGACATTCCAACGGGAATGAAAGTTGTAAACTGGCACCCGATACTATCCGGGATGAATTTTATAAACTTATAAGGCAAAATACCCGATTACGGCTTAGCGATTTGGGAAATATAAATCCGGGCGACACATTTGAAGATAGCGTGGCCGCCTTGAAACTAATAACCGAAACACTCCTTAAGGAAAATATTATCCCACTGATTTTGGGCGGTACAATTGAATTGGCCTACGGACAGTACCTCGCTTATGAAAAAATTTGCAAAAATCTGGAATACGTATGCATAAGCCCTGATTTTGATTTAAAAAATGAAACCTATCTCCGAAAAATTTGCACCTACCAGCCGAATTATCTTTTCAATATTAATATCCTTGGTTTCCAAACCTATTTGGTAGAAGACGATAGTCTGGCGGTATTGCAAAAATTATTTTTTGAAGCAAACAGATTGGGGCCATTAAAAAAGGATATGACCGATACCGAACCTATGATTCGCAATGCCGACATGGTAACCTTAAATATGTCGGCTATAAAACAAGCCGATTCGCCCGGGCATGCCAATGGAAATCCAAATGGTTTTTCGGGTGAAGAAGCCTGTCAGTTGGCCTGGTATTCAGGTTTGGCCGATAAAGTAAAAACGTTTGGGATTTATGAACTTAATCCTGATTATGACGAATACAGACAGTCGGCCAAGTTAGCTGCGCAAATGGCATGGTATTTTATTGACGGATTTTATAACCGGAAAAATGACAACCCTGTAATGCATCAGGAATTTTTGAAATACCGCTGTACCCTTGGCGAAGGCCAACCTGATGCCGTATTTTTTAAAAGTAAATTGAGCGACCGTTGGTGGATGGAAATTCCTTACCCCGATAATTATGGTGATCACAGCGTTTTAGTGCCTTGCTCTTATAATGATTACCTGATGGCATCAAAAGGAGAAATGCCTGACAGATTTTGGCGCGGATTTCAAAAAATAAATATGTAACTTTGATACATCATACTAAAAACCTAAAATAAAAGTTAACCTAATATGAGAAGTTCTAAATTTTTAAAAATCGTAATCCTTTCTCTGGGAATTTTAATCCTCTTCGATTCATGTTCATCGGCCCGCACCAAGCGGGGTTGCGATGGAGGTAAAAAAACAAGAGTGCCTTTTGGGTATATGTAGAGGGATTATTTATATCTATTTCTTTGATTGGTTGTTTTGTATAATTATGGAAAAATCAACTAATATTTCCTATCGGTTGGTGTCACCAACCGAAACAAATTTTCCTCTTTCCTTGTGGTTGGTGTCACCAAACGAAACTGCTGAATATTTTCCAATAGGTTGGTGTAACCAAAAAATAAAAAAATCAATAATTCAATAAGGAGCCATGAATTATTAATTTTACTTCGGTTCTATCATATTCTACAGCATATGCAATAACCCAATCATTGTAAAAGAAATAACGCCAATTCATCGATTTAAATTCAGGATATTTACATATGGCATGATTGTTAAAAGTAGTCAGCGTTTTCTTAATAAAATTCAAAAAAAAGATTGTAAATTTTTTGCCGCTTCCGGGAGTATTTTTTCTCTCAATAAATTTTTCAATCTCGGTTAAAGTCGCAAAAGCCTCTGCTTTTATCTTTATTTTCATTCTGATAAACTTAAAATAAGAGAATCTATATCTAACGATTCACTATTCTCAACTCGGCTTATATATTCTACTAATTCAGATTTTTTCGCTTTTCTACCAATTCCAAAACCTACATCCTTTGCAGTTAAAGATATTGATTTTCCGGAATTGACTTTTTGAGTTTTTACCCCAAGTTCTTTTAATAAACCTAAAATCATTTTATCCTTAGAAGAATTAGAAAGTTCAATAAGATATTCCATGTTTCAAAATTATTGATTTTTTATTCAGATGTTTCATAAAAAAAAT
>CAYHCM010000001.1:35362-56038 GCA_964355045.1 uncultured Chitinophaga sp.
ATATTCCATGTTTCAAAATTATTGATTTTTTATTCAGATGTTTCATAAAAAAAATTGAAAACTTAACACTCTACCACAAATGCTCCGTCGAATTTTCAAGTGTCACTTTAAATTGGCCATCCCCCGTATGCTCAAGAATATATAAACATAAGTTTTGATGCCTGAATTCTTCCATTTTACTTAAAGGAACATCCAACAATAAACACAGAAAACTTCGGATAGCCCGGCCATGCATACATATTAAAATGGTATTCTCGTGTTCCTGCGCCATTATTTTGTCTAAGGCCAACTTTTGCCTGTTATACATTTTATTAGGCGATTCGCCGTCGGCTATGGCTTTGTCCAAATACCCGGCTTTCCAATCTTCAATCATTTGGTGATAATGTAGCTGGTTAAGATTATTGGGAACGGCTCCTTCCATAATACCCCAGTTTATTTCATTCAAACCGGGCAATTTTTCATGTTCAATTTCCTTTTTTAAAAAAGGAGCAACGCTTTGAAAGGTGCGATTTAATTCAGAAATATAAATTTTATCAAATGGAATATGCTTGTAGGCCATGTAAAAAAGATGGGCCTGAAGCCTCCCTTTTTCGTTTAAATCGGAATTAATTCCACTTCCCTGAATAATTCCTCGTTTATTATACTCAGTTTCTCCATGTCGTATCAAGTAAATTGTTTTTTTTGTAGTCAAATTTGTAACCTATGTTTTACAACAGCAAAAATATAACACTTGAATCATTAAATAAGCGAATAGAAAATACGCTTGGTTCTCATCTTGGAATGGAAGTTACCGAAATAGGCGACCATTATTTAATTATGAAAATGCCGGTTGACCATCGAACCATACAACCCATGGGCTATATAAATGGCGGTGCAAGTATGGCTTTGGCGGAGGTGGCTGGCAGTTTGGCTGCAAGTTTATCGGTAAGTGATGACAAGGCCTGTGCCGGTTTGGATATAAATGGGAATCATATCAAATCTGTAAAATCGGGATATGTTTATGGAAAAGCAGTTCCTTTGCACTTGGGAAATAATACGCATGTATGGGAAATAAAAATAACTGACGAAAATCAAAACCTTATTTGCATTGCAAGACTTACTATTGCAGTAATTGATTTACCAAAAATAAAATGACCCAAAAACCTTTTGTTTATTGGAAAGAACCGGGTAAGGATGAAATTTTCACTATCCTGAATCCGATTTTTAAAAAAATAAAAAAACCTGAAATATCAATTGAGGGTTTTTTATTTTACCCCTATAAAAAAAATGGCTCAGGCTATTTTATAAAAGGTGAAATTGAAAAAAGAAATGAACTTGATTTTCCACCGATTTTAAGTTCAAAGACTACTGATAGTAATTTTAATAATAATTCAGGTCACTATATTTCCGTGGTAAATAATGCCATTAAAAACATAAAAAGCGGTTTTTACGAAAAAGTGGTTTTGGCCCGAACCTTTACCGAATCTCTTTCAGTAAAATTTCGATTAAACGATTTTTTTAAAAAATTAATAAATGCCTACCCAAATTCGTTTGTTTACTGCATAGGTTTGGATAAGGAAATATGGATTGGTGCCAGTCCGGAGGTATTTTTAAAAAAGGAAAAGGATTTGTTTTTAACCTATGCTATGGCCGGAACAAGGCAACCTGATTCCTTAACCCCTTTTGGCACGAAAGAAAAAGCTGAACAGGAAATTGTTAAAAATTATATTCTGAATATTCTCAACGAAAAACATTCTGATACAATTGAAATTACTCATTTGGAGGAAATAAATACCGGAAACCTGAAACATTTAATAACAGAAATAAAATTTAAAACCCAAACGCCATTAGAAATTATTCAAAAACTTCATCCAACGCCGGCTGTATGCGGTACACCATTGGATAGTGCTGCCGCATTTATAAAAGAAAATGAAAAATTTGACCGGGCATATTATTCAGGATTCTTAGGTCCGGTATATGAAAATAAAGATTTTTCGCTTTGGGTAAATTTAAGATGTGCCAAAATTAATGCCGGCCAAATTACCTATTATGCCGGAGCAGGAATAGTAGCTGAAAGCCAGGCCGAAGCCGAGTGGCTTGAAACGGAACGAAAAATGGATACTTTGAGGTTATTATTATAAATATTTTCGGATTAAACTGGCTGTGGCAGCTAATTCTTCATGGGTTGGTTTCATTTTTTCTTTAGAAAAATCCATATCTGAAACCGAATTAATCGGTATCAGGTGAATATGTGCATGTGGTACTTCCAATCCAATAACCGCTATCCCTATTTTCGAACATGGAATGGCTGATTTTATGGCTTTGGCAATTTTTTGCGAGAACAAATGCAAAGCTGCTAGATCGGAGGGAGGCATATCAAAAATATAATCAACCTGTAGCTTTGGAATTACCAATACATGTCCCGCTTTCAAAGGCATAATATCTAAAAAAGCCAAATGGTCATCATCTTCGGCTATTTTATGGCAAGGGATTTCGCCGTTTATTATTTTAGTAAATATGGACATACTATTTATGATTTTAGATTTATTTCCGTCACTTTAAAGTGACGGCAATAGATGATTTTTAGATTTGACAACTTTTAAAAAGTTGTCAAATCTTTAAACATTCCCATTTAAGCTACCGAAATTTCAAGAATTTCAAAATTAATAATTCCAACCGGCACTGTTACTTCTACTATATCTCCAACTTTTTTGCCCATTAAGCCCATACCAATTGGTGATTTAACGGATATTTTACCCAATTTAAGGTCGGCCTCTTTTTCTGAAACAATGGTATATTTTACATTGGTATTCGTTTTTAAATTAAGAACCGTTACCTTGGTTAGTATTCCTACTTTGCTAAGATCTACTTTGGTTTCATCCAATATCCGGCTATCGCCTAAAATATTTTTTAACTTTGAAATTTTCATTTCAAGCATTCCCTGAGCTTCCTTGGCTGCATCGTATTCGGCATTTTCTGATAGGTCTCCCTTTTCTTTAGCCTCAGCTATTTGGCCGCTGATTCTGCGACGTTCTACTTTTTCTAACTGTTCAATTTCCTTTACCAGGGCATCGTAACCAACTTTGGTCATGTAATTAATAGCCATACAAATAATAATTAATTAATAGGGGTATAAAAATAAAGTTGCACCAACCGGAATGGCTGATGCAACGCTACAAATATAATTTCTTTGTTATTAAGTCCTGCTTTCTTTTTAGCTAAATTTTTACTCCTCACTTCCTCCTAACGACATTTTAACCCCTATGGCATGACTGCCATTAAAGGGATTGGAATGACGATATGAATAATCTAAAGCAAATCGGTTTCCTGATTGGCCAAATGGTAATTCAAACGTAATACCGCCCATAGGACCGGTAGAAGCTGTTCGGCGTGTTGTATAACTTAAAATGTCTTTTTCATAAGCAAAACCTCCGCGAATCATAAACATGTTTTTGTAATTGTACTCCGCACTAAACGTTAATTGATTTAATGAAAAAGCATTATAAGTAAAATTAGCGGCTGCGGTAAGTTTATTAAAATTTGTTTCTTTGGTTTTATCTAAATAAATATCATAAGCACCACCTATATTGATAAGCGCCGGAATATTAAATCTGGCAGCCCGCTGTATTACAGTAACCTCCTGGTCATTTATGGGGTTCAGCATTTTTGCGGCTATTCCATCTCCTGTAAATTTTACATCAGGCCCAATATTTTTAATTGATACCCCAAAATGAATATCATCTTTGTTTTTCCAGCTTGTTCTATACTGTATGCCTGCATCAAAAGCTACCCCTTGCAATCTAACATTCGATGCATTTTCAGAAAAAATACGCAATAATACACCCCCATTGATATGCTGAGTAAATTTTCGCCCATATCCTATTCCTAAATTTGTAAGCCTTGGAGAATATGTTCCAAGACCACCATCCGGTTGTTCAACAGTAGTAATTGGAATTTCTCCAAAATCAATGGATGTAATGGCCAACCCTAATGCATTATCATTTCCAAGGTTATGCGCAAATCCAAAATTGCTTACATTAACACCTGAACCGCTAAGCCAGTTGGTTCTTGAAAAAATAAAATCAGTTTTAGGCGTAGATGCCAAACCACCAATATTCATATACATTGATTCAATTCCTGTGATATGGCTTTGAGCCGACCAACCCAAACCGGATGAACGTGCCCAACCATTAACAACAAGTTGTGTTGCGCTGGCCTGACCTCCTCTATCCGGGTTTCCTGCATATAAATTAACACTCAAAAAACCTATACCTATTATATTTAAAATTGTTTTTCTCATTTTATTTTACTTAAATATTTTATTTTATTAGAAGGAATCCAGATCAAGTTCACGCATTATACCCATCCATTTCAATACTTTTTCGCCCAAGCCGGGTGCATTTACATGGATTAGATATACGCCACTGGCCACAGGTACTTTCGCATCATTTTTAATATCCCACACCATATCGGTACTCACGTCATCTTTTTTAAGTCGGCGTACAAGCGTTCCATCAACGGTATAAATAGAGATATCACATCGTTCAGGTAAATTAGTAAACTTCACCTTGTTTTCAACAGGGGTATTTTCATAAGCTGAAAATGCGTAGTAGGGATTAGGCACCACATTAATAATATCAAGAGCTGATTTACCAAGTTCTACTGATTTTTCGGTATATACATCATTTGTATTAAATGAATATCGTGGATTGTCATTGTTTTTTGAATTACCAACTCCCATTGTTTCATAAAAACGATATGGCTTTTTTACCCTTATTTTAAATCTTACATCCGATTCAGGTACCGGCATTCCGCCTTCCTCTTTTATTTTATAACCGGGTGCCAAGAAGGTTGGTATTACCCACATACACTGAAACATTACTTTATTTACTTCGTTTCGTTGGGCAAAAGCCGATGCAGTTCCTGAAATTCGGCTTAAAATACCGTGATAATAATTTCCTTCATCATATACAGGCCCTAACGGGAAACTGTTAATTGGTATATCAGAATACGAACCCATAATATAAATATAATGACGGCCTCCGTTGGCCAAAATACCCGAAGCATTATTTGCATAATTTCCTGCATCTGCTGTTGGGTTCCATTTCAAATCCTGCCCGTTATTGGCTTTTTGACGTGAATCTTCACCCATAATAATATTGAGGCGTTGTCCGGTTTCAACATTAATAGCATATCCCGGAAACCAGCTACGGCCTATTTCTCCTGCTATTGGATTTCCGTTTATATCAATCGAATTATGTTTTCTCAATTGAAATTTCTTGGCTCTGCCCTGACTAAATATACTATCATCACTCATTTCAATAACACATACTTTCGACCATTTACTTTTATCATCCGTAATTACCAATTCCACACCTGAAAGATGCTGCAATCCCCAGGTTCCGCCTATTACTGTTTCATCTACTGCCAAACCCTGTGTTGTAACAGCCTGATATTTTTTAGAATTACTGGTATAGCGGGATGCAAGCCGGTAAGGAGCTATTCGGCCTTGCCATAATTTTTCATAATTTTCAAAAGGATCAATGGCATTTGTACCCGAAGCAAAATCATTTTCAGAAGGGTCGTCATAGTTATTGCCTTTGCCATTTACACCTGAATGAATCCAGTTCCAAAAAGGCACACCGTCCATATCAGTCATAGCGGTTAGCCATTCTTTGCCTTTGTTTGCAAATATTACTTCGGCACCTAATGACCCGTTAGTTTCATCAACATCCGAATTGCCCGGGTCTAATACCTGATCAATGGTAACGGCCATACCCCAGTCAAAAGGATTGTCATTTTTATAAAATCCCGTAGCTTTGGCGGTAGCCAATTGCTCATTATGGACATTAATATAATTTTCAGAAAAAAGTGTGTCCATAGTTCCATTATCATTTTTCTTTATCAATATCCATCGGGTAACATGCGATTTCACTCCTTTTGCCCGTAATTTAGGTGTGTTAGCAATGGAGTCCTTTAGCTCAATAAGAACAAGTTCAAACTCGCCTTGTGGAACTTTCAGCGGGTCAACTATGGTAACTTTAACAGGGCCTTTACCTACATTATATGTTGGATTAGCCAAATAATAAGGAGGATTGAGAATGGCCAATTCACTTTCAGTGGTAAGGTCAATAATATTGCCACCATTACCGCTTCCTTCAAGCCGGGTGATTTTTGGACCCAGACCATATCCTGCCTGAACATTTGCCCCGCTATACCTTGGCTCGGTATTGCGCGGTGAGGCTATTACTTTTTGAACCCGTCGTCCGGCCAGGTATTGATCAAGTTTACTGGCTGGTTCGGCAGCATATGATAAAATTAAATAATAATAGGTTTTAAAATTAACGAGCCGTTTATTCGATCCTACCGCGAAGGCATCATCCTTAATAGATATAGAATGGACAATTCCCTTATTCCCGTTATTACTTACATCTATCATCAATTTTGGTATCCGCTCCCCTAGGCTTACATCAAAGGGTTTATTGATTAAACGAATAATATTGTTTTTTAAATCGGCATAAAATATTTCACGTGCCTTATCCACATCATCCAAATCGCCTGTACCTACTGTACCATCTTTTAATTGATACACACGGTATCCTTCAAATTTATAAAGCTGGTTATTATTTTGCTCATCTTTTACAACAGCAGCATAACTTTCGATACGTTTGGTATCACCCAATAAAAAAATAAGTTCATTGTCCAACTCCTGTACTTCAGGAACAGGAGCATCCGGTCCGTCCACCACATCAAAGCAATTATTAAACAAGGATTGTGCTTTATCGCTTGCTAATCGCAACTGGGTTAAGGAGCCTTCGGCACCGCCTGAACTTGCCCGTGCCCAAACTACACCTACCGTTAATTTATTTACAGCACCCGGTTTTAAGGTAAATGGGCCGCTTGTTTGTAAAAATCGTCGGTCTGCCGGTGGATTTCCTGCTGAACGTTCGTTCCAGTTACCTGTAACTTTGGGATCGGTATCAAATGGAAACAAGTAATTTGTACAATTGGTTCCGGTTCGTCCTTGCTTATAATCCGCGGTCATACATTGTCCGTTTTTCCATCGGCCGGTTAGATAATAATAAAAATGAATTGGAAGGTTTGGGTTTCCAAAATTTGAAGGATCATTGTCATAATACACAAATTTACTCATACCCAGTTCCCATTTGGTAATAGTATCCGTACCATTAATAATAAGGGTATCTTTTTTGGGCCCTTCAAAAAAATCTATACCTACTGAAGGAGGATTTAATCCGTACCCTAAAATACCTTCATCATTATCATCGCCGTTATAACAAAAACCAAGGCTTCTTTTTACATCGCACCCTACGTAATCATCCTTATAATTTCCTAAATCAGCATCCACCCATTCGCCAAAATAGGTTTCATACAATGAAGTATTACCGCGATTTACAATTCGGGTGGTGTAAAAAGTCATGTTATTTATTTCATCATTGGTGGCATAGGCAAAGGCTGTGGTATGCAGTTCCAATCCGATAGGTGCAGCACCTGATTCGCTATGTATATTCCCTTTGTCATTATAAGAAAAGTAGAGCATTTGATCGGGCTGGTCTTCGGGCAAATTTTTACCGCTTCCCAAAAACTGACCCTGACATTCATCCTGCAATACGGGATATTCCCCTAAAAGCGGGTCATACTTACTGTTACCATTATCGTCTTTAAATGCTGCCATAACAGGCGAATTAATACCAGGCCTGCCGGGCCATCCACTTATATTTTCAGAGAGAGTAGGAGTTCCGTTTTTATAATTTTCAGCATGCTCTATTATTTCTTTCTGCGTTACTTTGTAAATATTGTCCCATTTTTTGCAACTGCCTTCATCGGTATTCCCATTGGCATCCAAGGGGCCTGGCCAAAAATCAACACCATTTTGGCGATAGGTCATAGCAGCAAGTTTTAAACTTCTCCCAACATCATAACCACCTACCCATATGGCTCCTGAAAACAAGGAATGTTTTCGAACGGAGTTTTGATCGGCAATTTTTGGAATTTCATATTTAGGGTTCGATAAATCCCACCACATATCGCCGCCGTTCAATATTTTGGTACGCACATTATTTACATCCAAATCGGCACTGGCAGTAGCCGGGTCACAGGCGGCTGCATACTTCATCAGTTTGTGCGTGGTGCGTTGGGGCTCAACTAATTTTTCCCCGACATTTTCACGGGCAATAAGGCCAACTGAGGCACATAATGTCAATACTGAAAATAATATATATCTTATTGTTTTCATTTTATTATATTTTAATTTTTTGTATTCCCCATATTGAGGAGATAATTTTTGAATTGTGTTCATAATTATATTTATTAAAAATTTTTATATTACAATTGAAATCTTAAGCCCAAACGAATTAATCTTGGGGCCAGGTAATTGGAAGGATTATTAACGCTAATGTTATATAAATCAATAAACGATTGCTGATTGATTTGTTGTGAGATTACTTGTTGTCCGTCGGGTGAATTAAGATATCCGTCATCATTGGGTAATCCGGTATATGCATACACACTTTCAACAATTTTACCATTAAATAGGTTTTGAATTACCAAAAATGCTGTCATACCGGTTACATTTACCCGACCATCCTTAATCTGTTTTTTCTTAAATTCGAAGGAGCGGCTTAACTGTACATCCGCTTTAAACTGCCATGGTAATCGCGATCCAAACGGATTTCCTTTAATCTGGCTACGGGTGATGGTTCCCAATGCTCCTTGTGCAGTAGAAGTAGGGCTTAGGTTGGCCGTATAGGGAGCACCTGATTTGGCTATCATAATAAAGGTAGCTTCTGCATTTTCAAAAACCCGTTTTCCCCCCCATATCGGGCCGTTATATTCTCTTCCTGATTTATAACCATAGCTAAAATTGGTATTAAAATTATGTCGAAAATCAACATCTAAAGGGTACAACGAACGTAAATTTGGTTGGTTGGCCTGTATTAATGCTGCTTGTGAATTAATGTTGGAACCTGTTCCGTCAGCAAATAGCAAACTGTAATTGGCCGACATGGAAAAGTTTTTCTCACCGCGATATTGATACTCGGCTCTAAATGCTTTATTGGTTGAAAAATCAATATTTGAATAACTGGTATAGGATACCGGATAGGCCTGATTGTAACGGTACTGACCAAAATCATTGCGAACTTCTGAATACGTAACGATTAAACTTATAGCTGATTTTTTACTTAATTTTTGAGTATATCCTAATTCATACATGGTTTTAATTCGTGGTTTCAAAGCGGCGTTAGCTATAAATCTGTCCTGATCTGATTCTAAAAAATAATAAGAACTGATAGGCGCAAATGTTGCTCCGTCAGTAGGTCGCTGGGTTAGTACATCATAATTGGCAAAAAACTTTGCTTCATTATTGATAGGGAATGAAAACCAAACCCGGGGCAAAATATTTACCTGAGGTTCGTAATCTTTAAATGCTTCTTTTACTATATCCTTGTTGCTGTAATCAACCAAATAAGGTTGTATTAAATTACTTGCAGTTTGCTGAGCTAATATTTCGGGATTGGCTACCTGCACCCCCTGAGCATCGTACCATGTATTATCTTTGCGATAGCCCAATATTCTGGTTGGATTTTTAGCGCTGTTTACATACACGGCATAGTCGTCACCAATATTATCGGGATGATTAATGGGTAATCCACCTATCTGGTCAACTTCTCCTACAGATTTTATCGGATATAACGAATAGGGGTCTTTCAAAACAGGCTGATTGGCATCGTATCTTTCTATCCTTACTCCTACACGGAATATGATATCTTTTATTGCAAATTTATCTTGCAACCAGGCAGCACTATATATTGGTGCAAATGAGCCAATGCTTCTGTTTTGTTTATCCAACAAAAAGTCGTTAATGGCAAATCGTTTACGGGTACGGTTTCCTAAATAATCATATCCCAGATAGCTAATATAAGGGCTACTTGCTGAATTTTTATTTAATAAATCATCAGCACTAAACAGATCTAAACTCAAATCATCAGGCGAGAGTGAATTAATATCAATATAGGAATTTTCTGTAATCTTATTACCATACACATCCGTGCGGCCTTGTGATATGAGCTTAGCCCTCAGGTTCCGGTCAAAATCATTTTGCTGATCCTTGTCAACACGAACATTATAACTTACGCTATCCAAAAATCTGTCTTGATCATCGAAGGCATGCTCACTATTCAATATATAATCTCCCTGGGTCACTTTATCTAAATTTGATAGATGTTTATTAGCCAATTGAGGCATCAAAATCCACAATCGGTTAGCATTTAATCCATAAGAGCTTAAAATATTTTGTTCGTATGTCATTCCAAACTGAATATCATGTTTGTTCTCCTTCTTTTTACCGGTATTAATTGAAGCCTCGCCAATTGCATAAGCCGAAAAACGTTCAGTTTGGCTTTTGCTGTATCCTGCTAAAAGGGTTCCGGGATTATACCATAATGAATAGGTGTTTGGTAAATTATATCCGTTTAATAATCCCTGATAGGTTGCTATCATTCCATCGCTAAATGCTCCCCTATAACCCAAAGAGCTAAAATAATCATAAGCATTTTCGGTGTATTTGCTTCGCAACGGGTTAAGGTCACTGGCTTCATAGGTTATCAACGTATCGCGAAAACCAGTAAGTTCATAATATCCCTGACGGGTTACAGTATCCTGCTTGCCATTTCGGTTTATAATATATTTTTGCGCATCAAATTTATATTCGTAAACGGGGGCTCGGTAATGGGTAAACTTTCCGATATACCCATAATCAAAAATATTATCTTTATGTACATTGTGTTGCGACTTAGAGTTGCTCGATTGATAATCTACCCTTATGGAATAAAATGCATCTGCAACCAAAGGCTTTACAAAATCTTTTTCCTTTTCTTTGTCCTTATTGTCACTGCTCTGGTAACCTATTTTTTGAGTATAGCGCAAATAGCCGCGGTAGGTTTGATTGGTGTTTACGCCATATTCATCATAATTTAATAAGGATGAATAATATGAAAAACCCCTTGATTGCTGAGCACTCATACTTCCATAAAAAGTAAGTACGGAATTTTTAGAAGGGGTATATTCAAATTTTGCATTTATTACCCCAAGATAAAAGGGTACATTTTGACGTGCTTTATTTAATTCTAAATCGTTTTTGGTAAGAAATGAGGAAGTAGGAACAAAGCCTCCACCATTTGGGTTTTCGGTTAACGGATTATTTTTAATATTGGTTAATACATCATCTTTCACTGCCCATGAACCCAATACGGTAGGATTATTATCTTTTTGGTATTGCAACTGACCTGACAAAAAATAGCCAAATAGTACCCGTTCTTTATCTCCTCCACCTCTGTTAATTATTTTTAATGGTCCCGAAAAACTCATTTCAAGTGTGTTGTAATGCCATTTATCAAAAAGACTTGAAGTTATATACTCGTAATATTTTCTATGAATTCGGCTTGGGCCTTTGGTGGTAATATTAATAGCACCCCCGGTAAGATCGCCAAACATGGCAGGTATGCCGCTTGTAATCAGGTCAATTTGTTCCTGCCCGGCAGTTGGCATGGCTGTACTTCCAATCATAGGAACCCCATCAACAAATAAGCGTGTAGCATCCGTACGGCTGCCCAAAATGGAAACACCTCCGTTTCGGTTAATATTGGTTCCGGAAGATATAGTTACAAGTCCTCCGACTCCCCTTATCGGTGATTTAATTAATTCCCTGGCAGTCATAGTAGTACTGCGTCCGTCATCTTTTATCAAAGGAATTTTATAATCTGTAATAATTACTTCTTCAAATCCTTTTCCAACCTCACTTACCAATTCTAATTCAAAATTTAATGTGGTAATAGTTCCGCTATTAATCCCCACATTGGTAATAATAGCTTTTTTGTATTCGATGTATATTACTTCAATATCATATTCGCCCGGATCCAGGGTTCTGATATTATAAGTTCCATTATCATCGCTAAGGGTTGAGCCTTTTACAATTCCATCCTTTTTAGCCACCACGGTAGCAAAAGGTAAAATTGATTTCGTTTTTTTGTCTGTAATTTTTCCTTTTATTTCACCGTAATTGGATTGTGAATAACTCCAACCTGAAACCAAAAGTATCACCAGAACGCTTAAGTAATGTTTTAAACTCATAATTATTTTTTCTTTTTATCTTTATTTAACAAGGGATTAACGATTTTTTTACCAAACTTCAATTATTGTTCATTTTTGCTAAATTATCAAGGGAATTTTTTGGCTTCTTTAAAACCTGTTTCAGGGGTAACTGAGAGACTGAAAAATTTTATAATTTTTGAGGCAAGGCTTACCGAAATATTTTTATAACTTTGGTGAGTCCAACCTCCAATGTGAGGTGTAAGCACCACATTTTTGAATGACCGTAATTTATCAAACAGTGCCCTTTCTGAATTATTAAGGTCGGTTATTCGTTCGTTTTGCAGTACATCGGCTGCAAAGCCACTAATTTTTTTTGCTTCCAAAGCATCAATTACATCATCAATATTTACAATTCCTCCTCGTGATAGGTTTAATAATCGGATTGATTTTGAAAATTGATCTATATAATTTTTGTTAATTAAATTTTTGGTTTCCGAAGTTAAAGGTATATGAAGTGAAACGATATCAGCTTTTTCAAAAATTTCATGCATATCGGTTTCTTTCGCATATCCTTGTCCATAGCCCGATTTATATTTATCATAAGCAATTATATTGACCCCAAAACCCGATAATACTTTTGCAAACCGGCTACCGGTATTTCCAAAACCAATTATTCCAATGGTTTTTCCTTGCAATTCATCCCCGCGATTACCTTCACGATCCCATATTAAATTTCTAACTTCTTTGTCGCTTTTGGTAATATTAGCCATAAGGCTCAATAACATTCCCAGTGTGTGTTCGGCTACCGCCTGACTATTTGCTTCAGGTGTACTTATATATTTTATATTTTTTGAATCTAACCAATCGGTATCCAAATTATCCAACCCTGAACCCGCTCTGGCCACAAGCTTTAAATTATTGGCATATAAACACAATTCTTTATTTACACTTACCTTACTTCGTACAATTAATACATGTTTATTGGCCAAAGTTAAAGGAACATCTGCCGGATTAATAGCTGGCAAATAGGTAATATCAAAATTCTGCATCCCGGCTTGATCAAAAAAGCAGGGATACAAATCATCAATTACCAAAATATTTATTTTATTGCTTGCCATTAGTATGCTTTAAAATCCAATTCGAAAATAATACCCTTTCGTTAAACTTTACTTTTTAATTGACCAAAGGTAACATTACAGTTTAATAACGGGATTATAGATTAATCTTATAGTCTGACTTATCTTTATTTTGAGGTACTATAAATGATCAATTTTCAATGCCCAATTTTCAATGTTCATTTAGCTTCGCACTGATTATTTAATCCGTCAGGTATTGAAAATTGAGTATTGAAAATTGAATATTGATCATTTGACCTTGTTTTTAAATCGATGACCAAAAGTAAAACAAATTTAAACATTGATAAAAAATAGTGCAAATCAATAAAACAATTAGCCGAATTTTAGTTTTACCAGATAATTCTTAAATTTCTAAATGCTTTGATACCACTTGTTTTCCAAAAAATATTCCGGCCATTGTATCAAAAGTTTGAGTGTCGTCCGAAGTATAAAATGTTTGTTTTGAATTTTTTTGGCAAAGATGCTCTATTTCGGGATGCCTTATTAAATAATCCTTTAAACTATTGGCCACAATTTCGCTTTGTGATAATATCGTAATTCCTTTCGGCAAAAAAGCTTCTATTTTTTTTATTAATAGCGGGTAATGGGTGCATCCAAGAACAATGGTATCAATTTGAGGAGATTGAACCAACAACTCTTTTAAATATTTTTTTACAAAATAATCGGAGCCTTCACTTGTATATTCATCGTTTTCAACCAGCGAAACCCACATTGGGCAAGCCTGCTGAAATACTTTAACCTCAGGAAAAAATTTTAAAATTTCTATTGGGTACGATTGAGAAATAACGGTTCCCGAGGTACCTAATATTCCTATGTGTTTAGTTTTTGTAAATTGGCCTACAATTTCGGTTGTCGGCCTTATTACACCTAATACCCTTTTATCGGGGTAAATTAAAGGCAAATAATTTTGTTGAATAGAACGCAATGCCTTTGCCGAAGTGGTATTACACGCAAGTATTACAAGATTACACCCCTTGTCAAACAATGCCTGAACACATTGTTGTGTATAGTGCAACACAGTTTCAAATGAACGATTGCCATAAGGCGAACGGGCATTATCACCCAAATAAATATAATCGTATTGCGGAAGCCGGCTCACTAATTCTTTCAAAATAGTAAGTCCCCCATAGCCTGAATCAAATACACCTATTGGGCCGGGGTTTTGTATTTTAGATTTTAGATTTTTGATTTTAGATTTTTGAAATTTGAAAATTTGGGATTTATTTGGAATTTGTTTTTTGTTTTTTGGAATTTTAACCCTTGGTATTTTTATAATAATAAAGCCCCGAAATGTACTACATATCGGGACTTTATTTTTTTAGTAGGTATAATAAATTAAAGTATGCCCAATTTCTTTTTTACATCGGCCATCAGGTCGTTAGCAGTTAATGACACCAAAACTCCTAATCCTTCAGTGCTATCCAGCACATAGTCAAAACCTCTTGCTTTGGCCACTTCATCAATGGCAGCCTTAGCTCTTTTATATATGGGCATATAAAGTTCTTCTTTCTTTTTCATCAGTTCCTGTTCAGCACTTTGACTGAATTTTTGAATGTTTGCCTGTAAATTTTCGAGATTTGCCTTTTTTACCTCCATCATCGGAGCCAGAGATGTGGTATCTTCCATGTATGCCTTATAGTCCACTTGAAGCTGGTTTTGCATTTCTTCCAATGTAGCCCTGAGTTTTGCTTCATGGTCTTTCATTTTGGCTTCAAAATCTTTCATTTCAGGCATTACATTCATCAGTTCCGAAGAATTGATATGTGCAATTTTGGTTTGTGCATTGGCTCCTATAAAAAGTGAGATGGCTGCAAACGCTGTTAAAATTAATTTTTTCATTTAAAATTTGTTTTTTATGTGTTAGGTTGATATTTATTTAGTCACGTGGGGGTAAATCGCCACCAGGAGGCGGCACATCTTTTTTGGTTTTTTCTTTGGCTGCATCCTTTTCTTCCTTAGAAGGTGCTACACCCAGCATAGAAAGCACTTCATCGCTTTTATCATATTTCGCATTGCTAAAAAGCATGGTCATATCGCTCGATTTATCAAAAATAAAATCCAAAACATCGTCTTTTGCTATTTTTTGAATGGCTTCAAAAACCTTGTCCTGTATAGGTTTAACAAGTTCCTGACGTTTTTTAAAAAGTTCACCTTCATAGCCAAATTTATCATTTTGAAATTTTTTGGCTTCCTTTTCTTTGGTAATAATTTCATCTTCCCGTACTTTTTGCTGTTCCGGGGTTAAAAGAATTTTTTCAGCCTGATACTCTTTGTACATTTTGTCAATCTCCTCATATTTGGCGTCCACTTCTTTCTGCCACTTTTCAGCTATTTCGTTCAGTTTTTTCTGAGCCGATTTATAATCGGGCAATAAGGAGAGAATATACTCGGTATCCACGTACGCAAACTTTTGAGCGTAATTTGCCATTGGCATCATAAAAATGATGGCAAGGATTAAGATGGGTTTTTGAAATCCTGATTTCATAATATTATTTATTTTAAGTTATTCGTTAGTTTACAATTTGCTTGCCCAAAAACCCCATAACCCGAAATAAACGGCAAACATACATATTTTTCGGGGGGTACAAAAAATTTTTTGCTATTAAATTGCCTGTTAAAATTGAAGTCAAATTTAGACACTTAGTGTTTTAAATATATTTCGTTGCTTTCTGCCAAATTACTTTTATGAAGTTTTCGGTCCAATAGGTAGCTTATTAATTTAATGGTATCGGGTTTTAATCCGGGATAGGGTGAGGCAGGTATTCTTAAATCAATACTACCTTTAACCGCTTTATCTTTATTACTCAAATTAAGGCGTTGAATTCTCTGGTTAAAATTAAGGGTATCCGCTGTGCCGGGTATAAGTATATTTTGCCAACTATTTCCGGTTTTAACTTTATAGTTTACAAAAAAATTATTAAATACCGGACTCCCAAAATTGAAAGGTGGAAACGTATCGCTTTGCGAAAGCCCCAAATCGCCATCGCCGTCTTTATAATTTATTTTTAAAACTATCATACTATCCTTTCCAGCCATATTTTTGTAAACTGATACCGATTCAAAACTTACTTCAGGAATTTCTGATAACACAGGATCAGTATTGCAGCCAGTGGATAGCACAATTAGTATTACTGAAAGAGTGAGAAATAGTTTCAAACAAAAAATATTTTTAACTTCCGCTACCGGGTTTAACGAGCTGGCTTTGGAAATATTTTATTACCAGGCCAAAAATAATCCTGTTTACTCTAAATTTTTACACTTAATTGATATCCGGCCACAAAATATTTTTGAAATAGCTGAAATCCCTTATTTACCCATAGAATTTTTTAAAAATCATCAGGTAAGTTGTGTTGAAACCTCTGAACAAACAAAGATTTTCACAAGCAGTTCTACTTCCGGAATTGGAATCAGTCAACATTTTGTTCCCGATATTGAACTTTACCATTTGGCATTTTCCAAAAGTTTTGAATTTCAATTTGGAAGTATAAAAGATTACACCTTCCGTTTTTTATTGCCGTCCTATTTGGAACGAAAAGATTCATCGCTTGTGTATATGGCCGAGGAATTTTTAAAAATATCAGGCAAAGGGGGTTTTTATTTAAATGATTTTAAAAAACTTTCAACTGACCTTTTGGAGGATTTGAAACAAAAACGAAAGGTGATTTTATTAGGCGTTAGCTTTGCATTACTTGATTTTGCCGAACAATTTCCAATGGATTTATCAAACATACTGATAATGGAAACAGGTGGTATGAAAGGCCGGAGAGAGGAAATTACGAGAGAAGAACTTCATACAATTTTAAAAAATAAATTCAATTTAAACCAAATCACTTCTGAATATGGTATGACCGAGCTTTTATCACAGGCATATTCATTAGAGGAAGGAATTTTTAATTATCCGCCATGGATGAAAATAACGATAGGGCAAACGACAGATCCATTTGGTAAAGAAAAACCAGGAAAAACAGGAAGAATTAAAATTATTGATTTGGCTAATTTGGATAGTTGTAGCTTTTTGTCAACCTCCGATTTGGGAAGGGTTTTTGAGGATGGTTCGTTTGAAATTTTGGGAAGGTTTGATAACAGCGATGTGCGAGGGTGCAATTTAATGGTTGAGTAGCTCGCGAAGGTTTTCTCACGCAAAGGCGCAAAGACGCAAAGTTTTTTATAATAAGGGTTTTTTGTAATCACTCAGATTGAGTAATAATGAATAGAATATGGTAAAGGCTTTTTTCGGAGTCCAGATTCCCCCTTTTAAAGGGGGTTAGGGGGATTTTTTGTCATATATCCAATAGTTTCTATTTCAAAAACACACTTCACCATTTCTTTCAACGACGCTGAGTAGTAACGATTTTTTTCTGAATGCCCGTCGTTTTTCAACAGAGTTATTAATTTCAATAAAACCTTTGCGTCTTTGCGCCTTTGCGAGCCATCTCCTATCTTTGCCCCTTGTAAAATGAAATTGCATAACAAGGAAAATAGAGAAATTTTAAAACAAAAACTACTTCAGTCTGAAGTTCCAAGAACTACCCTTTCTTTTTATAAATATTGGTCAATAGGCAATCCCCAACTATTTCGCGATCACCTGTATTTATTGCTCGAGCCAATTGGTGTACTTGGAAGAATTTATGTTGCCAAAGAAGGGATCAATTCCCAAATAAGTATTCCTTTTTTAAATTTTGAAATTTTTAAAACGACTCTTTCACAAATTACATTTTTAGATGGTGTGAGGCTTAATATTGCTGTGGAAGACAATGGAAAATCATTTATAAAACTTATCATAAAAGTAAAATCAAAAATTGTGGCCGATGGAATAAATGACCCCAATTTTAATTCCTGGGATTATGGAAAGCATTTGTCGGCTGAAGAATTTAATAATATAACATCGGAGCCTGAAACTATTTTGGTAGATATGCGCAATCATTACGAAAGTGAAGTTGGGCATTTTGAAAATGCCATTATACCGGATGTTGATACCTTTAAAGAGGAGCTGGATTATGTGGTAGATTTATTAGCAGATAAAAAAGATAAACCCGTAGTGATGTATTGCACCGGTGGCATACGATGTGAAAAAGCAAGCGCATGGCTCAAACACAATGGATTTAAAGATGTTTACCAATTGGAAGGCGGCATTATAAAATATGCTCAGGATGCTAAAAAACAGGGATTGCCCAATAAATTTAAGGGTAAAAATTTTGTGTTTGACGAACGTCTTGGTGAACGAATAACCGAAGAAATAATAGCCAGTTGCCATCAGTGTGGAACCGCTTGGGATACTCATACCAATTGCAAAAATGTGGGATGCAATCTTTTATTTATACAATGCCTGGCTTGCGCTGAAAAATATGACGGCTGCTGTTCCGAAGAATGTAAAACAATTTATCATTTACCCGAAGAAGAACAAAAAGAATATCGGAAAAATAAAGATAGCGGGATTCGGATTTTTTCAAAAGGGAGGTTTGGGAAATAGATAATCTGATACGCCAATCCGTTAATTCACCTTTTCGAATCTAACATCATCGGCCCAAAGGGTTAAGTCGTTATCTTTTGAATTGGCCGTAATTCCTATTTCAATACTGCTATACATTCCTTTTGTTCCCTGCAGTGAATATAAAAAATCTTTCGGAAGCGTCCTTTTATTTTTGGCATCTATAATTAATTGCCCGTTTTGCCAAAGTTTCACAGTTCCCTTATTTTTTTGAGATAACTTTACTTCCAATATAAGTTCTACCCATTCGTTTCTGGGGAAATTTACTTCTTGTCCGGTTTTTTGCAAAATGTCTTTCTCGTTAAATTTAAATTCGACCCTAAGTTGATTATTTTTCAAAGCGAGTCTCATGCCGGGTCCTGCCCCAATTGCGGTTTGTTCTTCCATGTCCAATAAAAATAACCATTCGAGCAATTGGGTACCCTCAATAAAATACCAGGAACTTATTCTCACGGTTTCCCCATCCCAAAATGCCATATTCTGCTTGGCTATACTGCATTTGGAAGAACTTGCATCATACGATTTTTTTGCAAAAAATTTCAAGGATTTAGTTCCTGAATGAACATTATTTGTATCAACTATAATACTATTTTCGTCTCGAGTCAATTGAGTAAACGACCATCGCTCGTCATTAGTTAAAAGTAAATCACTCAATGAAACATAAGCTTCAAAGTTGTCTTGATAAAAATCAGGGCCGTCAAAGAATTTTTCCTTATTACAACTATTGAATAGTATTACATAACCTATTAATGCAAGGACTTTTTTCATTGTAATTTATTATTAAATGTGTAACCAATACTTATCCCTCCCCATTGCTGAATTTGAAAGTCAACGAGATATGAAATAAGGGGTGTATAGGTTACTCTATAAAACCATTTTTTAGTTTCAGATTGATAACGATAACCAATACACGCGGCAGTTAATGCAAAAAAACTTCCTCTTGTGGTGATTGTAATTCCTTGCCCCAAACCAAATTCCAGTTTATTTGATTTCTTGCCAATCAGTGTATTAATCATTAATGGAAAAACTATACCTGTTCCGTTGTTTCTGTCGATTGGAGCCAAACTCAGACCTGCTCTCCAGGTAAATTCAGTTTTATTTTTTTTGTAAAAATGTTTTTCAAAATTAATGGAACCTAACCCACCGCTACCTGCTATTTCAAAGAAAATTGATTTCGTTTTAATAGAGTAGGATTGACCGGAGGTTATTAATGTATGAAGCAGCAGGAGTAGGATAAATAAGGAATGTTTCATAATTGAATGAATAATTTTTTAAATCCACGTTTTGAACTTTGCTTTTATTTTACGAAGGTAAAAGCTAATAATGAATTTGTATTAATCCGGATTTGGTATAATGCCAAAAAAATTTAGCATATTTCCCTACTATAATTTAATTAGCCGTTGTGATGTAAGTTTCCCTTCAGCCTCAGTAATTATTACATTGTAAATCCCTTGTGAAAGGCTGTTTATAGTAACCGAATTACTCTTTCCGTCAATTTCAATTGAAAAAATAATTTGCCCTTGCAAATTTACGATGGTACAATTGGCCTTGCCTTTCAAATTATGAATATAAAAAGTGTTGGCCGTAGGATTGGGGAAAATAATAAAGGATTTATTTTTAAATTCAAGGTTTATAGATGCTCCATTGCTATATTCATAAGCCCCACGGCTCGGCGGGTTTTTAAAATTAAATCCCTGCATATCTTTTGGCAGTCCTGTAATGGGTGTTCCGCTTTGTTTTGCCAAACTGTTTTGGGTCAGGGTAAAATCAGTGGAACTTGTAAAAAGCGGATCCTGACCGGCAATAGCCGATAATTCGGTGGTTGGCAGATTGGGGGATGAATTGGTGGGATTGGACGTATTATACCACAAATTATGACTGAATAAAAAAGTACCGGGCAAGGTATTGGGGCCAATATTAACATGGGTTGTCACCACATTTGAGAAATAAATAATATTGTTTCGG
>CAYHCM010000001.1:56138-62904 GCA_964355045.1 uncultured Chitinophaga sp.
GCCAATATTAACATGGGTTGTCACCACATTTGAGAAATAAATAATATTGTTTCGGAACATATTATTTCGGCATGGCACAAACCTAGGCGTGTCCACCGTTTCCTGCAATATTCGCATTACCCATTTTTCGGGTAAATAAATGGTATTGTTGCCCACATCTATCCTTTCGGAACCCACAAAGGCAATTGGAGCCTGACTTTTGATAAATACATTGGCATACACTTTTATATCTGCCGCTTCAAATTTGGCATCTATGGGTCTGAAAAATGCATAGCCGGTGGAGCCGCCAAGGTTCAAACTTCGTTGCCCTCCATTTTTAAAAAAATTATTTTCAATTTTAATAAATTGTGTTCCGCCTTTCATTTGTATGCAATTGGAACCCATCGAATCAAAATTGCAATGATGCACATTACCATAATGACAGCCAACCATATCAATGCCACTGCCACCTGCAGCCGCTTTAAAAAACTGGCAATTGGCCACCTCAAACGAATCGAGACCTGAAAGCTTTAAAAAGTCATTATTGCCCTGTGCTCCCATAAATTTAAAATCACAATTAAAAACAATGATATGTTTGGATGGGGTTTCAATAGTGCCGGCATCATCCATGTTCATTGCATTTCCGGTATGCCCGGTAAACGTGATATCCTGAATTTTAATAAAGTTACAATCCGAAAAATGCAATCCTTCGGAACCTGCTTTCATAATGACCGTATTTTTATTTAATCCCATTATCACAATCCAAGCATTGGTTTTTCCTGATAGATTTGAGATAAAAAAAGTACCCTGATAGTTTCCGGGGTGGATTAAAACAGTGTCGCCGGGTTTTGCTACGGCAGCAGCCAGAGTTGGGTTGGCGTAAGTTTTTCCGGATCCTACGTTAAGTGTTGTGCCAAATGCGTTTGAACTCAGTGCAACAAAAAGCAAACAGGTAATTAAGTTGATTTTAGTTTTCATTTTTTGAAAATTTTAAAATTTTTATGGTTTTATAACATTGCATAATATTTGCATAATTTTCCATGATTTTAATTTATATCTGATTTACTAAATCCCGGAACAACCACTTTACTGATACTCCAATAATCGTATTCTAATATAAATTCAAGATACACTTCACCTTCAAAAACTTCGGAAGTGGTGATGGATTTATATTTAATATCTCCTTCTAAAAACCCGGTTTCAGTTTTTAGGTCAAATAGAACCAACTCGGTTTTCCATTTCCCCAATTTTAATTTTTTATGATTAGCCTGAAAGGCTTCAATTATTTCCTGAAAAGTTTCTTTTGTATAAATGGTATCATTAAAGCTAACACTTGCACTTAACAAAATACCTCCCATATAACTATCCCATTTTTTGGATATTAAAATTTCAATAAACTCATCGGCATGTTCACAAATATCATATTGGTGGTTGGGGTGAAACTCCTCATAGGTAAAGCAACTCATCATTCCCGGTACTTGCATGTCGTTGGTTTCATGTTCAAATAATTCTTCGGTAATAAACCGATAAATTAATTCATCCTCATAATCACAAATCGTTCCGAGTTCTATGCCTTTCGATAGCATAATTTCTTCAATTCTTTGCAGCTCGGTCGTTATTTCTTCCTTTGTAAGTTCATCCGCTTTTCTGAACTCCGGCCGGTTTAATAAATCATATACTTTGCAGCGTTTGCCTTCTGAAAATTGTTTTTCAAAGTTATAAATATAATTCAGCCACTCGTTCTCAACTTCTTTACCCAAGGAAGATCCCATTTCTTTCATACCAAACTCGGCCTGCAATTTAATTTTCAATAATTCATTTTCGGCCTGAAGTTTTTCATCAGGTGTGAGGTCTTTTAATTCATCGTTTTCATTCATGGTTTTTGTATTTTGGTTTATATTTTTATCCTGTGTAAATTTATTCAATACAACTCTGTATTTTTAATTTTATTTTGGTAATTCTAAATTTTTTATGGCTTTATCAAAATCACTTTCCAAGTTTTTGTCCAAATTTAAATTATAACTGTCAAATTCTTTTTCTGCTTTTTCCATGGCTAATTGATGCGATATTTTTCCGGCATGTTCTAGTATTTCGCGGTCGTTAAGTTTTAAAAAACCGTGCAGTTTTTCAATCCAATCCTTCATATACATTGGTATGCGACGCATCGCCTGACCTGTTGCAAAAACAAGATATTGCTCAACCAAATTATTAAGTGCTGAAAGTTCGGGTTCATTCAGATAATTTTTTGCAATGCCAATATCCTGTTTTCTTGGTTTTGTCCCTCTCCAATTGGTAAGCCCCATATAAGGTTTACTACTATCTGCCCTTTCTATTACTATTTCAGCTGCTGTTTTTCCGGTAATTGCCCAGTGCATTTTATTTTGAACAGTTTGGAAAAATAAGATACTTTTTTCATCTGTAGGATCGTAATCGGTACTTGTGGCATATATGTCAGTTATCTTTTGGTAAAAACGCCTTTCAGAAGTACGAATGTCCTGAATCCGTTTAAGTAATTCTTCAAAATAATCAAAAGGCTGGTCCGGGTTTTTCAATCGTTCGTCATCCAACACAAAACCTTTTACAATAAACTCTCTGATATGATTGGTAGCCCATTGGCGAAATCGAGTGGCAACCTTTGATTTTATCCGATAGCCAACGGAGATTATCATATCCAAATTATAAAATTTTGTACGATAGTTTTTGCCATCAGAGGCAGTTATTAAGAAATCCTTAATAACTGAATTTTTATCTAATTCTTCTTCTGTTAAGATATTTCCAATGTGAATATTAATATTAGGAATGGTAGTCTGAAACAATTCAGCCATGAGCTTTTGTGTAAGCCAAACCGTTTCATTTTCCAGTCTCACTTCCAATTTTGTTTCTCCTTTTTCGGTAGTATAAATTATAATCTGAGATTTGTTTTCCATGTTTTATTATCTATATAATGGTGTTAAAGATAGAATTTTATTAAACACTTTTTACTTCCAATTTTCCTTTTTTATCCTATAAATATACACATCAAGGTCTAACCAATTTGTTGGTTTCTCTCTTATCAAACCGTTTTTATCAGCCACCCGTTGCGATTTTATATTTTCAACATGAATAATTGAAATTACCGATTCAGTCAGGTTATTTTTAAACGCAAATTCTATAAAAAGCCTAGCCGCTTCGGGTGCAAAGCCTTGCCCCCAATATTTTTTAAAAATATGATAGCCGACCTCTATTTCAGTTTTCCCATCCACTTCTTGAGTTAATAATCCACATTGACCTATAAATTTTTTTGTATCCTTATCTATCAAGGCTTGGAGCCCGAAACGGTTTTCCTCATAGCGGGTAAGTTGGCGTTCAATCCAATGTTTCGATCTTTCTTCATCCGAATCGGCAAAGGCAGGGAAAAATTGAATTGCTTCCTTATCCTTAAAAAAATCGGTCCAGAGAATAATATCATTTTCGGTTAATTTTCTGGTAATTAATCGGGGGCTTTGCAAATTATCCTCATATGTATATGCATGCATAGAGTTTCAATTCTTTAACTACAAATATAATTTTCCGGAGTAATTTAAAAATAGTTTTGTGTTCTAAAAAAAATAAAAGTAGTAACTGCAGAAATTAATGGGGGATTTTTGATTTTTTTTAAAAACTTTATCCTACATAAATCTTTTATTCGTAATAACTTTGCAACATTAATTTTTGAATTGAGAAACACGTGATTGAAACCGATATATTGATAATAGGCGCCGGACCCTGTGGATTGTTTACAGTATTTGAAGCCGGACTTATAAAATTACATTGCCACCTTATTGATGCCTTGCCACAGCCGGGCGGACAGCTTACCGAAATTTATCCTAAAAAACCGATTTATGATATTCCCGGTTTTCCAATAATTATGGCAGGCGAGCTGGTAAGTAATTTGATGAAACAGGCTGAACCTTTTAAACCCGGGTTTACATTGGGTGAAAGGGCTGAATTTATTGATAAAATGGATGACGGACGGTGGAAATTAACGACCAACAGAGGAACCATTCATGCGGCCCCTGTCATAGTAATAGCTGGTGGTTTAGGGTGTTTTGAACCTCGAAAACCTGAAATTGAAAATCTTGTAAATTATGAAGATAAGGGTGTAGATTATATTATTAAAGACCCTGAAAAATACCGAAACAAAAACGTTGTAATTTCAGGTGGTGGCGATTCGGCTTTGGATTGGACTATATTTTTGGCTGATGTGGCACAAAGTGTAACCTTAATTCATCGCCGTTCCAATTTCCGTGGTCATCTCGATTCAGTTCATAAAGTTACAGAATTGGCTGCTTCTGGAAAAATAAATTTAATCCTTAATTCGGAAGTTACCGGAATTAAGGGAACCGAAAAATTGGAAACTTTGGATATTATTAATTTTGGCGATGAACGTATTACCAATATATCTGCTGATTATTTTATCCCTTTGTTTGGTCTTTCACCAAAGCTGGGGCCGCTTAAACATTGGAATTTAAACTTACACAAGGAATCCATTACTGTAAACCCGATGGACTGCAGCACCAATATTCCAGGTATATTTGCTATTGGTGATATTAACGATTATCCCGGAAAATTGAGATTGATTTTATGCGGTTTTCATGAAGCCACAATGATGGTTCAGTCGGCGTATAAATATATAAACCCGGATAAAAATTTAATTTTAAAATATACTACCGTAAGCGGTGTAAAGCCTTTTTAGATGCAAACCGACGATTTAATACAACTCAACATTACGGACCTTGCCGGTAAAAAACATAAGATTAATGCGCCTACAGATGTGGGCCTTAATTTAATGGAAGCCATACGGGCCAACGATATGCAGATAAAAGCTACCTGCGGCGGGATGTCGCTTTGTGCCGCCTGTCATGTTATTGTTTGCAGTCATCATCCGTTGCCGCCCATGTCGGAAGATGAAGAGGCCATGTTGGATGAGGCCTTTCTATTAAATATTCCACATAGCCGATTGAGTTGTCAACTTAGGTTGACGAAGGATATTGATGGGTTGGAGGTGGTTTTAGGGGAAGGGACGGGGGAGTAAGTTTTTACTTTAGCATAATACTTATTATCCCAATTACACTTCCTACGATGGCAATAAATTGAACTAAACCTACAATATAGATATTTCGGTTAATTCTTGATTCCATTTCAGCTAAGTCTTTTTTGGAGGCAAGGTTTGATCCCATTTTTGAATACTAAACCTTTTTTCTTAGCCAAAAAAATGGTACCACAAATTGTGATACCATCGATTTTTTTTTAGATTTTAAGTATGACTTAATTTACTATTTTAGAAAATACATTCCAAGTTGGTGCGTAAATTAAAGCCAACTTATTTGGAGCAAGGTTTTCATACGTATATTGATACCTGCCAATATATATATCTATAAAACTACCAACTGGGAACATCTGAATTACAGATGCAGGTATAGTATATGTTCCTGATGTAGATGTAATTTCAGTTGCCCATGTTTTTCCATTTTGATTCAAATCAGGATAAGGATGATTTAATCCGGTATTTACAGCAATGTTATAATTTACAGCGATGTATGTTTTAGGGCAGTTTATATCATGATTCCAATTTATTGTCAAACTTTGAGTATGATTTATATAAGATCCGGTTGGTGAAATTAAAGAAATATCTATTTTTTCAGGAATACGCATTTTAACATTATTAAATGCAGAATACCCTAAACCTGTATTTCCAGAATGTGAAATGTCAATCTCTTTACCAAAAAAATTGGGGTTTGGATTATAGTGGTTACTTGCATAATTAAATCCTGAAGCTAAATTGAACGGAACAGTAATCGTATTATTGTTCATTGGATCATTTAAAATTAATGAGCCTACATCAACGCCATTACCTATACCAAGATCTAATGGTTTGTCATAAAAGTCACCTTGGACTTGAAAGACATGATTATTTCGATTACTAGTCAGGCTATAATTACTTTGAGTTGCCAGTCGTATTCTCGCTACTATTTTGTCATTTTCCAAAAGTTCAGATTCTGTTTTACCTAAAACGCCATTAAAAGAAGTTTTACTTTCTGATTTTGGATTTGCATTGTTATCTTTTTTACAAGCTGATAGTAAACTTAAAAAGATAAAACTTACATAAATTAATTTTTTCATATTTTTTATTTATTATTTTGTTACGTATTATGGGCATTCACAAGTACAGAAAGCCAAGGATCTTAAATCGATAGTAAAGATTGGAGGGGGTGGTGCGGGTTTTGGGTTAATTTGTGCTAATTCACCAGTAAAAACAGGTTTGCCTTTATCCTTAGAAAGACATCTCTTATCTCCTGTGTTAGTTGCATTCTTTCCGCAACATTCATCGCAATCGGTTTTAACAAATGCTTGTATTGTTATAGCAACACCAAATGGGCAATCTATTGTAAAAAAACCATCCGGCCCAATATCACTACCTGATTTTGTAATATCTCTAATTTTTTTTGTAACAGGATTTCCATTTGCATCCAGTGAAACCCCTAAAATAGAAAATGTTGCGGACACTATTTTTGAATTATCGAATGTACATTCATCCTCTGTACCGACTGTTGTTCCAAATTTGAATTTAGTAGGTTGAGTAGGGGAATTTACGTCTCCTGTTGGTGTATCGCTGCATCCTTTGCAACCTACAAAAAGTATAGAGTAAAAAACCAAATGAATAAATATTGAGTTGAGTTTTTTCATGTTTTGAATATAAATCCAAAATTAGGCGTAATGTAATGTAATGTAATGTAATGTAATGTAATGTAATGTAATGTAATGTAAT
>CAYHCM010000001.1:63004-79903 GCA_964355045.1 uncultured Chitinophaga sp.
GTAATGTAATGTAATGTAATGTAATGTAATGTAATGTAATGTAATGTAATGTAATATGACATAAAGATTGCAAAGAGCGTAAAAGGTCATCCTTATTTACAACAGTATAACAGTTAGTAAATCGACCTTAAAAAACTAATATGCCCTAGCAAACAAAACCCTTTGCTTACTCAGCTTCCCGCTCAAAATACAAACCCCTTCTTCCATCAAATTATCCAAAGGAATACAGCGAATAGTGGCCTTGGTTTCTTCTTTTATTTTTACTTCCGTTTCAGGGGTTCCATCCCAGTGGGCACTTACAAATCCACCTTTATCTAAGGCAGCTTCAAATTCAGCCCAAGTATTTGCTGTATGAATATTGCTTTGTTGAAAGGTTTTGGCTTTGGTATAAATATTTTCTTGAATTTCTTTCAACAATAATTGAATGGTTTCGGTAATGCCGTCCATGCTCACAGTCATTTTTTCCTTGGTGTCGCGGCGGGCCAGTTCTACCGTATTATTTTTTAAATCTCTGGGGCCAATGGCTAATCTCAGAGGAACACCTTTCAGTTCGTATTCGGCAAATTTCCAGCCGCTGCGGTAGGTATCGCGGTCGTCGTATTTTACAGAAATTCCGGCTTTTTTTAGGGCATCCTGCAAAGGTTTTACTTTTTCGGAAATAATTTCCAATTCTTCTTCCCCTTTATAAATTGGAATTATTACAACCTGAATAGGCGCTAAATTTGGCGGCAATATTAATCCTTCATCATCCGAATGGGCCATGATTAAAGCACCCATCAATCGGGTACTTACGCCCCAACTCGTAGCCCACACATATTCCTGAGTTCCTTCTTTGGTTGCAAATTTTACATCAAATGCTTTCGCAAAATTTTGTCCTAAAAAATGGGAAGTTCCCATTTGCAAAGCCTTTCCATCCTGCATCATGCCTTCGATGGTATAAGTTTCCAATGCTCCGGCAAACCGTTCGTTCGGGGTTTTTACACCTTTAATTACCGGGATGGCTATAAAGGTTTCGGCAAACTCGGCATATACTTCAAGCATTCTTTCGGCTTCTTCAATGGCTTCCTGACTAGTAGAATGAGCAGTGTGTCCTTCCTGCCATAAAAATTCGGCCGTTCTTAAAAACAAACGGGTTCGCATTTCCCAGCGAACTACGTTTGCCCATTGATTTATAAGCAAAGGCAGGTCGCGGTAGCTTTGAATCCAATTTTTATAAGTACTCCAGATAATGGCTTCAGACGTAGGCCTTACAATCAATTCTTCTTCTAACTTGGCTTCAGGGTCAATAATTAATTTACCAGGATTATCAGGATCTGACTTTAAGCGATAATGGGTAACCACTGCACATTCCTTGGCAAAACCTTCAGCATTTTTCTCCTCCGCTTCAAATAAACTTTTAGGAACAAACAAGGGAAAATACGCGTTACTGTGTCCAGTTTCTTTAAACATTTTGTCCAATTGCTGCTGCATTTTTTCCCAGATAGCGTAGCCATACGGTTTAATAACCATACAACCACGAACGGCTGAATGTTCCGCCAAATCTGCATTTACAACCAAATTGTTGTACCATTTTGAATAATCTTCTTCCCGTTTTATTTTTTGAAATGCCATGTATAAATTTTTGTATTACCTTTGGTATAATTATTGTCAGATTTAAATTGCAAAGTTAAAATTAAAATGCACAATTAAACATTTAACACCATGAAGACTCTATTACAATTTATTGCTATTTTACTGGTTTTAGGATCCTGTACTTCCGCTCGACAAACCGTTCAAAAAGATTTAGGGCAATATGACGATGTTTATTATACACCGGCGGATGAACCGGAGGTGGCTCAACAAAAAAGTGAGCCTCAACCGGTAGCAAAGAGTTCGGATGAAACTAAAACCACTCCTGACGCAGAACCGGATTATAGAAAATATAAGGAAGGTGAACCGGAAGAAATAGTAAGAGAACCTGAAAGTTCTTCGAAAAGTGATAATTACGATTATTCACAAAACAACTCCTATAATTATGATGATGATGATGATTTTTCGTATGGTCGTTCTTTTCAGCGATTAAGATATGGCGATGGATATGGCGACGGGTATAGTGATGCATTATATAATAATTACAACAGTGGCGGTGGCTATTACAATTCATACTACAATGATCCCAATTGGGGTTGGAACCGGCCTGCAAGAAATCGTTTTTGGGTTGGATATAATACCTGGAACGGATGGAGCATAGGCTATAATTATGGTTATCCTGCCTGGGGTTGGCGAACAAGCTATTACCCTTGTTACAATAATTTTTATGACCCTTGGTACGGCTATTCAGGCGGATGGGGATATTATTCAAACCCATTTTATTGTGGAACCCCTTACGGATATTATAATCCTTATGGCTATGGTGGTTATGGAGGATATGGCTATAATAATTACGGATATGGAGGATATAATAATGGTTATTATGGAGGATATTATGGGGGATATAATAATTACTACAGCCCATGGCAGCGTCCGGTTCATGTTTATTCAAGCAATAATGGAGGAAATAGCGGTGGCATATCCGACAAACGAAAAATGACTGGCCCTCGTGAAACCATTGGTAGTAACACACCATCATCAACCCGAAAAGATCAGATTTCACCAAAAAGCCGTGGCGGCATGGTGCAACAAGACCCTAAAGATGGTGGAACCACTTACGATCCTAAAAAAGATAAACGAGATGGAATGGTTGGAAACCCAGGAAATAATGATCCCAAAGATGCAAAAGGAAGAATGAGTGATAATGGAAAAGATGCGACCACTGCACCCGAAACTGGTACAACAGGTCGAACAAATACTCCGGGAAACACTCCTTCTGACAGAACAGGTACACCCGGAAATAGCACAGTTGGCAGAAATACTCCGGGAAATACTCCTTCCACTACTACCGGAACGCCCGATAATAGTAATCCGGGTAGAACAACTAGCCCGGGAAATACTCCTTCCGACAGAACTAGTACCCCCGGTAATAGTACAGTAGGCAGAAATACCCCTGGAAATACTCCTTCCACTACAACCGGAACTCCTGATAATAGTACTCCGGGCAGAACAACTACTCCCGGAAATACACCTTCTGGCAGGACAGGAACCCCCGACAATAGCACCACCACACCCGAGAATAGTGGTACACCCAAACGACAGGTAAGAGAAATAGACCGAACTAATCAAGATTATGGAAGAGGAACAGAAACTCCTGAACCAACCAAAGAACCTGTAAGAGAATACGAAAGGCCTTCAAATAATGGAGGAACTCCGCCATCACGAGGAAGAACTACCGAAACACCGGAAACCCAAAAAAGGACAGAACCTGAAAATACGCCAACCCGTACTTACGAGCAACCTCGCGAAGAAAGAAAATCAAGGGGAAGTAGCGAGCCTACTGAAAGCCGAACCCGGACCTACGAGCCACCAGCGAATAATACACCTCAACGACGTGAAGAACCACGGAGTACACCAGCTCCAAGAACCTATGATGGTGGCGGAAATAATGGCGGTGGAAACAGAGGAGGCGGTTATACCCCAGCACCAAGTGGTGGAAATTCAGGGGGATCAGGCGGAACTCCAACACCACCACCGTCACGTGGAAGAGGAAGATAATTCAATTTTAGATTTACGATTTTAGATTCACGATTTATAGTTATGAAAAAGTTAATAATATCAAGCTTAATGGGAGTGTTGTGCATCCCGATGATGGCACAAAACGATATGGACGCCATTCGTTATACCAACAAAAAATTTGGAAGCACCGCCAAATCCATGTCCATAGCCGGGGCGGTTGGTTCATTAGGAGCCGATGTTTCTTCGGCTTCGGTAAATCCGGCCGGACTTGCCCAATACAAAAAAGGTGAGTTCAGTTTTTCGGTAGGTTTTATAAATAATAAAAATACCAGTACCTATTTAGGAACTTCGTTGGCCGACAATGCGTTTAAAATGAATGTCCCGAATTTCGGGTTAGTATTTGCCAATAAAACCTATAGCAAAAAAAATGAAAGGGGCTGGAAAAATTATACGTTTGCTATTAATATGGCTCGAGTAGCTGACTTTAATCGGGTTATAAATTTTGAGGGAATAAATACCCAAACCAGCCTGATGGACTATTTTGCTGAACGGGCCAATGGTTTTACGGTAAACCAAATCAGGGCAACCGATGATGATTTTGACTTTGGATTTACCTCCAAAACTTCCATGGCATGGGAAGGCTACCTTTTCGATTCAATTGGTGATAGAAAATATGCTGCCAACGCCAGCCCGATATTTCATAATATAAACCAAAAAGGAGTGATGCAACAAAGTGGAGGAATGAATGAATATAATTTTTCATTAGCAGGTAATTATAGTGATATAGTATATCTGGGAGCTACTTTAAATTATACCTCAGTCAATTATAAGGAAACCAAAACTCACACTGAAAACAATGACTCTCGGGTTACCAATGCTTATGCGATAGATAATTTTACCTATTCAGAGAACCTTAAAACAGTTGGAGGGGGTTTTTCAGGACGCTTAGGGATTATTATTATTCCCCTCAATTATATCAGAATTGGTGCAAGTCTTCAAACTCCTCAACTCATAAAATTAGCCGATGAGTCTAGTTTTGGATTGCAGTCACAAATTAAAAAAGGTACGGCATTTGATTTTGAAAGTAAAAAAGGAAGTTATTCCTACAGTTTACTTACACCATCCCGGTTCACACTTAGTGCCACAGGCATAATTGGTAAAAAAGGATTTATAAGTGCGGATGTAGAAAGTGTGGATTATTCAGCCATGAGATTGCGAAGTACCGATGGATCAAATGCTATGGAAATAGCCAATGATGAAATTCGCCGAAAATACAAAAGTGCCGTTAATTATCGCATAGGAGGCGAATATGTTATTGATGAATTCAGGCTGAGAGGCGGTTTTGCAAGTTATTCATCCCCATTTATTCAAAGTGAAAATAATAATGCCCGAACCAACTACATTACAGGAGGCTTTGGAATAAAAGAAAAAAATTGGGCATTGGATTTGGGATTGGTTCATTCAATTCAAACCGATGTTTATCAGCCTTATGTTCTTAATGATAAGAGTCGTCCACAAGCCTATGCCGATAATAAATTTACTGCAAATACTGTGGTAATTACCCTTACTTCTAAATTTTAATTATGTAATCCTAATTATACCTGTTAAAATTGAAAAATGGGGGAAACCCCATTTTTTTTATTTCACAGCAATTACCGATATTTCAACATTGGCTCCTTTGGGTAATGCAGAAACCTGAACGGTTTCGCGAGCCGGAAAATCCGTTTTAAAATAACTGCCATACACCCCGTTTATTTTGGCGAAGTTCCCCAAGTCAGTAACAAAAATGGTTGTTTTTACAATATTTGAATAATCCATTCCGGTGGCTTTCAATATTTCCCCAAGATTTTTCATTACCTGATGTGTTTCGGCTTCAATATCGGTTTGAATCATGATGCCGCTGGCCGGGTCAAGGGCTATGGCACCCGAAACATAGAGGGTATTTCCGCTTAAAACGGCTTGACTGTATGGCCCAATCGGAGCAGGGGCAGTGCTGGTTTGGATAATTTTTTTGGTCATGGTTTTATTTTTTAAAGTTTTACAACTTATTAAAAAGATGGTTAAAATTAAAAGGAAAGTGTTTGGTTTCATTGTTAGCAATTATTTTAATTGTTTTAAAAAATCCTGCTTCCACCTTGATATTGCGAATTGTTAACGCACCACAATTTAATATTAAACATGGATTAAAAAATTTGAAACCCTATCTAATCATTGCCTGAAACTTCACCTCGGCATCCGTTTCACCCGGACTGCATCCTCCGTTTTTTAATCCGGGTTGATGCTTTAATGTTATTGTAATATCGCCCGATGAAGCTGCTCCGGTTTTCCATGTTGAAGTTACTCCCAACGGATACGTGCCGTCGGTATCGGTTCGGGTAATGGTGGTAATAATGCCTACAGGGATTAAACAAATTATATGGTCGGTTTTTTTCTGCTCTATCACGGCCGTAATATTTTGAACGGCATTTGGATTCGATTCGTTCATAAATTTTAAAGATACTTTATAATAACTGCTGTCGGATAATTTTATAGTATCCCATTGACTTGGTGTTTTTCCTCCTTCGCCATCCAAATCACGAAAGTAAAAGTTGAGTTTTTGACCGGTTAATGTATCCGTCAATTCTATCTTTACAGTGGTAATATTTTCTGCATCATTGGTTGGTACAGGGGGTGGTGTTGTTTCTTTACAACTTATTACACAAATGGCAATGGCCATAAAGCTGCCCAGAAAAAGGAAGGTTTTTAAAAGTATTTTTTGCATTTTTTGAAGAGGGCAAATATATTACCCTTCAAACGAATTAAATATTTTCAAGTTGTTATTTGTTTTTTATTTTTTCCATTATCTATCCGGACTGTCATTTTCCAAATCAATGTTCCTGAAAATCATCCTCTCTATTCGTTTGTTTTTCTTTAGCCTTCAAGTCTTTATCGGTTATTTCCACGGCAAAATATCTGGCCAAATAAAAGGTGTATTTAATGCTTTGCACTGCTGAATTGTTACTTTCATTTTTAATAAAAATTGTTTTTTCAATTTCATCCATTCTGAAGAGAGGGCCTTTAAAGGTATAAATTTTTCCGGCTACATCTATGCTGTAAACCAATTGTATAAACGGGACTTTTCGTTCCATAAGGGCGGTTTGGGTATTATAAAAACTGAATTCATAAAAATCCATATATGTAGTAAACCGACTGAACAATTCAGCAAATGCAGGATTGGAACAATAATCGTCACCACACATTACCGATTCATTTAATACAGGTTCGCCACAGCGAAAATGCGCCAAAAAATCGCCAAAGTTTACTTCATTATAAATAGATTTTGGGTAATAGGCTTTATAAATCCCCTGGCAATATCCGGCTAATAATTGTTTGGGAACGTCCTTTAAATGACGGTTGCTGCGGTTGTCTAATTGTATCCGGTAGTGTTTCATATCTTCCAAAGCCGTTACCTGAGTTTGGCTAAAGGCCTTTGAAAATGAAAATAGAAGTGCGATGATGAATATTATTTTTTTCATGATTTTGGAAATTAAAAAAAGGTAAATTAGGTTTTATAAACCTGTAGCTTTGGCAAATTCTGCCTTGGTAAGGCGTGCCAATTTTAAAGTTTCAAAAGGCAATTCGATGGTTTTGCCCCGCAAAAGCTTTGCGTCAAAATTTTTCCAAAAACTATCGGGAACTTTTGAAATAGTAACATCGGCATTGTAAACAAAAATTTTAATATCGCTCCGGGGCAATAGCGAAAATTTTTCGGCCAATTCGTCTTTGGTATAATAAATTACGGAATTACTCACTTTATAAACCACATACAATCTATCCGTCAGTTCAAATGGCTTGCCATCTTTGGTTTTTAGTTTTACAAACATGGGCACATTATTTTCATCATTAAAAATTTTGTCATAGTTGAACAAACCCATTTTATCAATTTGCATTGTTTTAAAAGCCTGATCTGTAAGATAGCCTGAATACCGCCTGTCAAGCGGATTATACGATGCCGGACACACCAGGCTATCTACTAATTTATCAGGGATATTCCTATCGGGTACCAAAATATAATAGCATCCGACGTCGCCATCGTTCCAATCGGGGTTGTCATTAAATGTCGCCACCAAAGGGTCATCCTGCCAAAGGTCATTAGGATTATCAGAAATGGGTTGGTTGCCTTCCACCGATTTACCAAATCGTGTATTTTTTATCCACATTTTAGTAGCAGGGTCAAAATAAAAAGGTTCCAGGCCGGCTACATCAAATTTTGGGTCAATGGCAAATTTTACAGTCACCATTTTTTTAGAAGCAAAGGTTAAAGGCTTTCCGGTTTCACCTAATGTTTTTATATCAATTTCAAACATACCGCCGCTTTGAAGCGTTTTTAATTTTCCGTTAATTTCATAGCGAAGCGATAAACCGGCCAAAATAAAATCAGGCTGATCCTTATATTCTTTAAAGGCTATTTGCAAAGGGCCTATATAAGGATTTCCATCCAAGGTAAAACAATTGGCCGGAACTATGATTCGTGAATTTCCTTTGGATGTAAAAATTTGGCACTCATTTCCATTCATATTAAAATATTGCCAATCCACGATTTGTGAAAATGTAAAGAAGGATTGAAAAATTAATCCTGCGCTGATAATAAACTTGAGCTTTTTCATACAATTAATTTTTTAAAAGTTGAGTAATTATCTTTTCATATCCTTTAATGCTTTATATAAGGAGAAGGTAAATATTTAAAAACATTGCTAATGAAATTTGCAAATTGAGTTTATTGGATTAAATTTGTTTTTAAATTTAAAAAAAAATATAAAAATTATGAAAGCACTTAAAATTATTCTCTTTAGTATTATCGCCTTTTCATTTTCAGGATGTGACGATGAATTGTTTGATATAAAATTCGGCCTGCCAACACATGAAGTCATATATACCGTAAAGCAAACTACTACATCAGGTGTAATCATCTTAGATACCGCGGTTGAATCCATTAATCTAGATAGTTTTGCCACAGTTAACGGCGTTAAGGATATGAGTTTACTCAAATCACTTAAAATTAAAAAAATAAAAGTTGTAATTGTATCCCCGGCCACAGCCAACTTTGATATAGTAAGTGGTGGTTTTATTGATATAGGTGCACAAGGATTACCGACAGTAGAAGTAGCTACTTTTACTAATACAGCTCAGGGTGCAAAAGAAATTGATATTACACCGGCAGACGTTAATCTACTTGATTACGGCAGAGCGCCTTTTCTATGGACATTCGGTGCATTATTTACAACCGGCCCGGTTACAGAAGATATAGTGCTTAAGTTTTTAATAGATTATGAAGCCGTAGCAAATCCTACCCCATAATTAGAAAACACTATCTAATAGGAAATAAAAAAAGCTGATTAGAAATAATCAGCTTTTTTATGCATTTTATTGTCATGCCTTAAGCTATTAACAATATTGCTCGTAAGCATGTTTTAAATTATCGGCAATCATTTGGGCGGTGCGACCTTCTATATTATGGCGCTCAATCATGTGAACCAGTTTGCCATCCTTAAACAAAGCAATAGCAGGGCTTGAAGGAGGATAAGGAACCAAATTTTGACGGGCAGCGGCCACGGCTTCCAAATCCTGGCCTGCAAATACTGTTACCAATTTTTCAGGTTTTTTATCACCATCTAATGAATGAATAACTCCGGGGCGGCATGACCCTGCAGCACATCCGCAAACAGAATTAACAACCAACAGCATGGTGCCATCGGTTTGTTCAAAAGCATTTTCAACGTCTTCGCTACTTTTCAGTTCTTCAAAACCGTTATTCGACAATTCAGCCCTCATGGGCGATACTAACATTTCCGGGTATGGCATATTTTTTTTACTTTAAATTAGGTGCAAATTTACAATCTATTAAACAATATGGCCTCTAAAAAGTTTTTATTGATATTAATAGTTTTAGTTTTCATAATCTTTCACACCTTCTGCTTTAAATAATTCTTAATTTATGTAAACTTATTTTTCAAAAGTTTACTTTCGTAATTCATTTCGCGGCCTTGATTAAAAAAATATTAACGATACTGTTTGGCCTTTTGGTAAGTGGCGGCATCAGTGCCAAATACAGCTATAAACCCGCTGCAGGAGACAAGTTTCAATATAAAATTTCCAAACAAGGCAAGCATTTTGAATCCATATTTATTTATGATTTAAAAGATAAATTACCTGCTTTTCACTTTAAATGGGGTACCGAAATATCTGCCTGGGGTAGCTGGAATGAATCTAAAAGTCATAATCAAACTATCATTAATGACCTAAATGACACCGGGCTTTTAAAAAATTGCAATTTGATTTATGTTTCAAAAGAAATTTTTAAACAATTGAAATCCGGTAAAAATTTTAAATTAACCATACAGGAAACTTTATGTGAATTTAAATTAACAAAAACACTCGATTATAATTTACCAATTGAAGGTGCCGAAATGTCTTTTAAAATTGTGTCTGCCACCTCAAGTGATAATAAATGGATTATTAATATTTTGGATAATGCCCCCTTTCCTTTAATAACCGCTTTGCTCGGCGAGGTTTCATGGCAATTGCAAACAATAGTTCCGGTGCCAATGTATCCTATAACCCACAATCTTATTGGAAGTAAATTGGAGGATAAAAATGCTGAAATGTTTAAAACCTATATTAAGGAAACGTGTGTGATGGTGGAAGCCAAATACACCGAAAATTTTAGAAAAGTAGTATTTAATGAATATTTCTGCCCAATAGCAGGAGTGAGGTTCTCCCTAAAAAATGATACCATCATTTCGCTGCAATTGGTCAGTAAAAATTATATCAGCGATGGCTACAATTGGCAAACTTATCATGGGTATGTTTGGGGAATATTTAGATTGGGCGACAAACGAAAGGCGATAGAAAAAAAATATGGCAAACCCATTTCTACCTCCAAGGGCAAAAGCTATTATCCCGATAAAGGGTTTTATTTAATTTTTAATAATAAGGGAGAGCTGGAGGGAGTGGAGTATGAGTGAGGGGGTTGGATTAGTTTAAATGGTGATTGGTTTAATTTGTTTTTGAATTGTGATTCGTTGGATTGGTTTAAATGGTGATTGGTTACATATAAGCGGTATTTTGAAATTCGTGATTTGTTTATAAATGATTGAAGACGAAATTATTATTCGGTATGAAAATTAAGAAATGATTGGAATGACCATTTTAAATGCCAGTCAACACTTAAAAGGAAATAGTGGTTTGTAATAAAAAATTGGGATAAATAATAATGAACCTATGTGATACCATGGATTTAATAATGATGGAGCTTTTTGGGAGTTTAAAATTATTTCAAAAAAATAGTCAATCCCAATGGTAGCAATTATTGAGTTGAATCGTCAGATTGGAGTTGTCATTAACAATAATTCTTCAAAATTTATTGAAATAATTTGATTCAAAAATAATCCTAATTGTTTAATGGGTTGTTGAAATATTTAAAGCAGAATTGGTAATTTGGAAATAAATATAACTTTTTTCAATCAATCAAATTTCTAAATATATCGCAAAATTCACCAAGGTTTTTAGTGTTCAATTTTCCAAGTTGGTTAATTATGCTATTTTGCTTTACAGTAACAATCCTGTCTATTTTTGCCACCGAAGTTACCCTAAGATTATTTGATTTATCGGTCTGCAAAAGCAACTCATTTTGGCCGATTATATTGGGAACAACTGAACTAATGGAACAAACAACCAAATCTTTATAACTATCTTTGGTTTGGCAAATAACAATGGCCGGTCTTATTTTTATATTTATTAATTCGGCAAATGGAAACGGAATCAGAATAATATCGCCAGTTTTCATTTAGTCACTTTTACCAAATAATCCTGATATAAATCTTCCCGCTCATCTTCCCAAAATTTCAAGGCATTGGTTTGGGAGGTCATTTCCCGTATTTCAGCATCGTCGTTTATTTCATCAATAAATGTAATGATTACTTTAGAATTTTTGTTTTTTGGAAAATTTTCCAAAGCCACAAATTTATTACCATCGTATAGTCCTTTTATTGTTAGCATACCTAATTTATTAAAAACAAAATTAAGATTTTTCTGTAATGATTCAAATTCAATTTTAGGATTTCAATTTGGTTGGAACAATTTACTAATACTTATTTCTCCAAAATTCCCGTTGTTTGTGTAATGGTAAAACGGCATCTATTTATTCTTGGCCTTTTTGTTTCATTTATAACCAATGCCCAGATAGACGGGGATTCAACTTTAACCAAAAAAGATTCCGTAATTATTGATACCTTTAATTTTGATTTAAAAAATTATAAAGGAAAAGGCGAATTAACGTTTATCAGTCAAAAATCAAAAACTACAGGAGGTGTTTATCAAATAAGTTTGCAAACCGGTGAGTGGCTTTATTTTGAGAAAAATGAAGTATTGAGGATTAAAGGAAATTATAAAGTAAAAGGAACTGAAGCTGTAAAATCAGGCCGGTGGGAATATTATGATAGGCATGAGGAATTGCTGATGGTCGAGAATTTGCCCCCTTTGAAATACAGCATTGTATATTTAAAACCCTTCGCAATGAAAACCGAAAATGGGTTTGATATTATTAATTACAACGATGAGGATATTTTAGAAAAAAAAGAATATTCACCGCCACGGCCTCCTTCAGCTATATCCACTACCTATTTTATAAATTATTCTAACGATTCATTAGTCAATTTTAATTATGATACCATAGTGGCTATGGACTACAGAAATGAAAACTCCTGGTTGATAGCCGATCCTAAATCAAAGACAATTGAGGAAGATTTGAATTTTGTTGAAAATAGCAGTTTTGAAAATGGAAATAGTAAATTAAGAAGCGGCTCTCAAATAGGAAAAAATGTTGATCATTGGAAAGCTTCAGCCGGGACTCCTGATTATTATAAATCGAAAGATTTGAATGCCATGGACGGAGATGCGGTAGTTGGTGTAAGGTTTTATACCGAGAATTGGGCGCATATCGAATTTTTAAGTACCCAACTGAAAGAAACGTTAGAGCCAAATAAAACCTATTGTTTAAAAATTTATGTTCGGTTAAAGGAGGATTGTTTTTACGGGGTAAATGCTTTGGGAGCTTTACTCAGCGATAAAATTCCTGATCAATATGCCTTAATTCAGGGCGATGTAATGCCTTCCATCAAGCATCATAAAGGAAGCGTGCTTACTTATAAAACTAAATGGATGCAGTTGAGTTGCACTTATACCGCAAAAGGAAATGAGGATTATCTAACGCTGGGAAGCTTTGCCAATTCCGACACAATGCTAAAAAAACATTTGAAAGGGAATATGACTGAGGCCTATTATTTTTTTGACAATATTCAATTGCATGCCATCGAAAAACCTGAGGAATGTCCTTGTAATATTGGTAGAAAGGAAGAATTGCAAATTCCCGATGCTCAAGAGGTGGCAGAAAAGGTTGAACCAAAAACATTTATTATCCGAAATATTTTTTTTGATAATGATAAATGGGATTTGTTGCCTGAGTCATTTGATGCACTCGATTCATTGTACGATGTAATTGACGAAAACAACTTTAAAAAAATAGAAATTTCAGGGCATACCAGCAATACCGGCAGCCGCGAACGAAATTTATTATTGTCAAAAAACCGGGCGGAGGCTGTAAAAAAATATTTGGTAAAAAAAGGATTGTCGCCTAAAATGTTTGTTTGCAAAGGCTATGGTCCCGATAGGCCAATAGCTGACAACAACACAGATGAAGGACAAGCTGAAAACAGGCGGGTGGAGTTTGCAATTTTGGAGTAAAATGAATTATTAAGATGCCAGCTTCCTAAATGGCAATACTAATCTTTGAAAGTGAACGGACAGTTTGTTACTTATCATTTCAACAATAGTGGTTTGTGGCGAATGATAGGTTGCTTTTTCAAAATGTGGTTGTTTATTCACTTCAATATTATTATCCAGAAATTTTTTAATAAGTCTATTAAATTCAAATGGGTTTTCAAGATTGGGTAAATGCCCGGCATAATCTATAAGCTCTAATGTTGAATTTTCTATTTTTTCATGCATTATTTCTGATCTTTCAGGCGGGGTAATAATGTCCTTTTTTCCTACTATAATTAGCACCGGTGCTTTTATTTCACCAAGTTGATTTGTGGTATCACTCCTTTCGGCCAAGGCATTAAGGGTTTTGGTTAAAGTATCAACAGGTGTTTTTTGAATCATATCTTTTACCACAGCTATTTCCTCCCTTTTGGTTGTAAATGAAAGGTAAGCAAAAAGACTTTTAACGCTTTCTTCGGCATACTCTTCAGTGCCATGCATACGAATATTTACTATGGCTTTCATTCTTTTTTCTTTGGCCTCATTGGTATCTGAAATACTTTGAGTGTCGCTAAGTATCAAGCCTGTGAACCGGCCGGGATATCTTTCTATTGCATTAATATCTATATATCCTCCCATTGATAAGCCGCAAATTACCGCATTATCAATTTCCAATTCATCCATAAAATGAATTAAATCATCGGCAAATAAGTCAATCGAAAAATTATCGGTTCCGGGTTCTGATTTGCCAAAACCCCTTATATCATAAGCGATAACCCGGTAATTTTCCTGAAGGCTTTCTAATTGAAAATCCCAAATACTTTTATTAAACGGAAATCCATGAATGAAAAAGACAACCGGACTATTGGCAGGCCCGTCGTCATTATAACATACGTCAAGGTCGTTAACTTTCAAATTGATATTTTTTCGAAGTGAGTGCATTATTTTGTTATAAAGGTAAGGCAAAGGTGAACTTAAAATGAAAGCTGAAACGTTACAATACTTTAAGAAAAGCTTGCATAATTCACAGGATAATTTTATTAGAATTTTGAATTGATAGTGAGAGAAATAACTAAATATTACTTTAACCAGTCTAAAAATCCCCAATCTCATACCGTAATCCCAAATTAGCGGTAAGGTTCCAAATTCTTAATTTTTCAAAAGAATTTTCAGCCGTATGCACTAATTGAATTCTTACTAATGCATCGGTAGTTACCCAAAATTTACCCTTTACATTAATATCAAAACGGCAGCCTGATTGTAGGGCAAAATTTACTTTGGCCGGTTTATACCCCACGTCGGACAGATAAAAGCGGTTTTTGCCTTTCATACTAAAGCCTTCCAAAAATATGGTCATGTTTTGGTTTATTAAAAATTGAGGGGTGATTCCTATATTAAACCAACCGGTATAAGTATTCATTTCCTGACGAGGAGTAATTTGAAAATTAAAACCAAAAGGTATTTCCAAATATTTGAAATGATAGGTAAAAAAGGCATTTTTTTGGGCGGCCTGCGATTGGTCGAATATTTTTCCCAAATTATATACACTATCCAAAAATTTATAATCCAGCCGTTCGCGAATAAAGCCGTTATCTAAATAATTTACCCCAAAATAAAATTCGCGGCCCGGTTTTTTTTCGAACAAAAACTGTATTCCGGCTGAAGGAAAAGCCTTCATTTTATCAGCCTTATCCAACGAATCTTTTCTTTCCGTATTATCTGAAGTAAGTATTCGATTACTGAAATTAATACCCACAAAAGGTTTGATATATTTTTGACCAAAACAAAAAATCGAGAATGAAATAAGACAGGTGGTTGTTAGAAATTTTGACATGTTAATATAAAAAGGCAAGTTATGATAAATTATTTTATTGTTAAATTGTTATTTTGATACATTGTTATAAAACACACCCCTAACCCCTCTCAAGAGGGGAATTTGCTTCGACCAATTTCAGTTCGTAATATTTAAATTTACTAAAATTCCAAAATCTCCAAATCACCACATTTCCAAAATCTCCAAATCACGTAAAACGTGTTTTTACCCTAAACCTCCACAGAGTAGTAATGGAAATAAAAAACAGACTAAACGTTAAAGCCCACCAAATGCCGTAAATTCCCCAAACAGTATGCTTTGCAAAATACCATGACAATGGAATCGCAATTAACCAATACGCCACAAATGTTAATATAGAAGGAAATTTAGTATCGTGCAATCCCCTTAATAAACCAAGGCTTACAGCCTGAATGCCGTCCACCACCTGAAATACGGAAGCTATCAAAATGAGCCGGGAGGCTATTAGCAATACTTCTTTTTCATCGTTGTACCAGTGAGGAATTATTTGGTGTAAAATAATGAGTAATAAAGCGAAGATTATTTCAACTCCAACCACAAGCCAAATGGCCGAAAGACCATATTTTCTGGCTCCTTTCATATCATTATGGGCATAATGTTCGGCTACATAAATACTTCCTGAAACGGCAATACCTACAGCAAACATAAATGTTAAACTGGCTACGTTTATCGCAATTTGATGTGCTGCCTGCGGAATAGCTCCCAAAACTCCGGCCAATATAGCGGCTCCTGAAAATGCAGCCACTTCAAAAAAATATTGAAAACCGGTAGGAATTCCTAATTTTAAAATTGGTTTTATATAATTGGTTTTAAAATCAATATTAAAAACCGACCGCAGTTGGTAACCTATTTTTTTTGATTTAAAAATAAACCACAAAATGGCTCCACTCATGGCTATGCGGGCCAAAAGGGTAGCCCAACCTGCTCCTATTAAGCCCATAGGTTCAAACCCCCAATTGCCATAAATAAACAACCAGTTTAAAAAAATATTGAGTAATAATGCTCCAAAGGTAATAACCATGGGGGAGAAGGTTAAAAAATAGCCATCACACAGGTTTTTCCCCGACATGTATAAATTCATGGGGAAAATGGAAAGTGCCAATAAAAATAAAAACGGTTTAGCCTCAGCTACCACTTCGGGTTTTTGATTGAGGTATGGCAATAATCCAATTATCCCTAACAATATTAAAAAAAGAACCAAAGCGGTTATTAACCCGATTACTATTGAATCCCGTAAAAAAAGTGGTAATAAATTTTCATTTTTTCTGGCCCGTTCGCTTGATACCAGTGATGAAGTTGCAGTAATAAGTCCGAGGCCAAAAATTGAAATCAGAAAAAAAATACTTACCGAAAGGCCGGCAGCGGCTAACGGAATATAACCGATTTTTCCAACCATAATGGTATCGGCCACGCCCATCAGTACCAGCCCAACTTGCCCTACAATAATAGGCCAGCCGGTAATTAATAATTTTTTTATCCTGTCCTTTTGGCTCCCGTAATTGTCCACGTTGCAAAAATAGGGTAAGTTCTAAGTTTCTGAGTGCTGAGTTCTATGTTTTTGCATCCACTTAGAACTTTAAATGTTAGGATTTGGACTATTCCAAAGTTAGAACAGATAACTTTAATATCCAAAATATAAGCCACAGATTGTCCCTATTTTT
>CAYHCM010000001.1:80003-85128 GCA_964355045.1 uncultured Chitinophaga sp.
TTAGAACAGATAACTTTAATATCCAAAATATAAGCCACAGATTGTCCCTATTTTTTGTTGCAGAATTTTTTTTCATAGAAGACAAATTTTAATTTGTCCATCTGATTTAATCTATCTGAATTTTTTAATCTGTTAATCTGCGGCAACAATAGTTATATGGTAGAACTTAGAACTTTCAGAACTTAGAACTTTTTTAATACCTTCGTCCCCATGCAAAAATTAGCAGTATTAACCGGGGCGGGTGTTAGTGCCGAAAGCGGTATCAGTACTTTTAGAGATGCGGGTGGATTGTGGGAAGGCCATAATGTAATGGACGTGGCCAGTCCACAAGGTTGGGCAAAAAACAGGGAATTGGTTTTGGATTTTTATAACCAGCGCCGCCGAAATTTAAAAGATGTAAAACCCAATTCGGCGCATATTGCTTTGGCTGAACTTCAAAAAATATATGATGTAACAATTATTACCCAAAATGTGGATGACCTGCACGAACGGGCAGGATCTAAAAATATCGTTCATCTTCATGGAGAATTAACCAAAAGCCGAAGCACTTTCCATTCACATTTAGTTTATAAAATTAAAGGAACTGAATTAAACTTAGGCGATAAATGTGAAAAAGGTTCTCAACTGAGGCCGCATATTGTTTGGTTTGGCGAGCAGGTGCCTGAAATGGAAACAGCCGTGGATATTACTTCACAAGCCGATATTTTGGTAATTATTGGTACCTCAATGGTAGTATATCCGGCGGCATCACTCATTCAATATGCCAAATCAAAAATTCCTGTTTATTATATTGACCCCGCAATTCCTGATTATACGTTTGAACCCAATGTTGTTCATATAAAAGAAAAAGCTACGGTTGGAGTGGATATTTTGGTGAAGGAGTATTTGATAAAATAGTGGTGGATAAACCTGTCAGGTTTTGGCTGAATTTATTTACTGAAATAGTTCTTAATAGCCTCCTTCAAATCGGCAATATTCTCAAAATATTTATAAGTTACAGTATTTGCAGGGTCATTGGTATTTCCTTCCATAGTGGCCAGATACGCTTTTTTATCTTCGTATTTAATACCAACAAATTTATAGGCCAAACCGGCAGGAACAGGGAAAAGAAATTTTTTGTCTTTTGGAAATCCGTTGATTAACGATCGCGAACTTCGCAGTGCCATAAAAGAGGTGGTTGTATTATTTGCCGGACTATTTACGATGTAATCTACCGGATTTTGAGAAACAAATTTATCGCAATTTACCCAGCCTAACTTGCTTACCGAAACTATATACTGCATTGCCTCACCTTCACTGCCAAATACTGAATCGGCTACATCTTTTTTCATCTTGGCGTGAAACTGGTCTCCATCTCCTTCACCGCCAAATAAAGCCCTATTAAATGGAGCACATAAAACCTCGGGAGCGTCTTCATTATTCATCTGAACTTGAAGTTCATCAATTCTCTTTTTAATTTTATCCTCTAATTTTTTCTTGCTTTTACCACCACCCAGGCAACCTTTCTTTTGATTTTTTAAAGCATCGGCTAGCAACTTGTCATACATTGCTTTCTGAAATTGGCTGCAATTGGTCCAAACATTATCTTTTTTTGCAAGGTTCCAATTCATTGGGTCAGTTTCAGCGTTTCGCTGCCCTGAAAATACTTTCATGTTGTTTCTTATAGTATCGGTAGGAAAAACCAAAAACACCGAGTTTGTGCCTTTAATCCGTAGCATTTTTTTACCACATTTAGCATTAATGTAGGCCATACCGCCACTTTCGAGCAATTGTCCGTTTGAGGTTGTGGCCAAATTATCCAATACCATATCGGCCTGATTCAAGGCATCTTTATATTCGATGGTTATAGTTTCTTCCTTGCAGGCTTTTTGATCGCCAAAGGCATTGGCCAATATCACAAGACGGGTGCCTCGTTCGCTATATAATACCGTGTCACGATTAAGGCTTATGTTATAGGTCGAAATCTCATTTACCAACATGGCCTGCAATTCGCGAATATCGCCCTGAGGCTCCGGAGGCTTAGGGGTTTCCCATTTTGCGGCTATATCAACACGTCGATTTTTTTGCTTTCCGGTTTCCGATTCATTATCGGCTAATGGTTTATTTTCTCCATTATATCCAATTTTTATTTTAACAGAATCAATACCGTTTGCAATTAAAAATCGTCTGACTTCACGGCTTCTGTTTTCGGATAATCGTAAATTAAAAACACTGTCGCCTACATCATCGGTATTGCCTGAAACCGAAATTTGCAGTTTTTGCTTTAACTTCAAGGTATCGGCTAAGGCTTTCAAATTCATTTTCGCTGTATCGTTCAGGTCAAATTTTGCCGATTCAAAGTAAACGGCACCCTGAGCTTTACCAATGGTTTGGGCAAATGAGGAAGGTATAATAAAGAAAACAAAAAGTGCGAGAAGGGTTTTAATAAATTTCATACTATAGGGTAACGTTTAATTTTAATAATTCGATATTTTGGATTTATAAAAAGTGGTGCAAGTATAATATTAATTCGGGTTTAAACTTGGTCTAATTTTAACTTTAATTTTCACTCTCTGTTTATTAATTGGGGTATCAGGTTGTTTATCGTTAATAATAAATACTTTAGGGGTAAAAATGATAGATATAGTTGCACATTTGCCCAAAAAAGTGTTAACTCGCGGATTATTTAATAATGACCAATCCTTCTTTAGTAATATTAGCCGCCGGAATGGGAAGCCGTTACGGGGGTTTAAAACAACTCGATCAATTAGGCCCTTCAGGCGAAACCATTATTGATTATTCTCTTCACGACGCCCTGGAAGCCGGTTTTAAAAAAATTGTTTTTGTTATCAGAAAAAGTTTTGAAGATGATTTTAAGGAAAAAATAAGTAACAAAATAAGTGACCTGGCTGAAGTGTGTCATGTGTTTCAGGAATTTGATACGGAAATTACAGGGATGGCAAATGCAGTACCTTCACGTGAAAAACCTTGGGGCACAGGTCATGCAATATTGGTTTGTGAATCTGTAATCAAGGAACCCTTTGCAGTAATAAATGCCGATGATTATTATGGTAAAGATGCTTTTAAACAAATTTATAAGTTTTTAACAACCGAAGTTTCTCCTTCATTTTATGGAATGGTTGGGTATTCATTAAATAAAACGTTATCAGAAAACGGATATGTAAGTAGGGGAGTTTGTCAAACTGAAAATGGCTTATTAAATGAAATAAAAGAAAGAACCAAAATTAAACAAGAACTGGAAGGCATTTTTTATACCGATGCTGATGAAAACAAACATCTATTGGCCGATAATTCCGTAGTGTCTATGAATTTTTGGGGATTCGATAATACCATTTTCCCGCACCTGAAACGAAGTTTTCAAAAATTTTTGAATGAAAAAGCAGGTGAACCAAAGGCAGAATTTTTTATTCCTATAATAGTAGATGAACTTATAAAAAGTGGTGATGTGAAACTGAAAGTAATGACATCAAACGAACAATGGTACGGTGTAACCTATAAGGAAGACAAAGAAATTGTTATGAATGTTTTCTCAAAATTTTTAGAAAACGGGTATTATAAAGTTCCTGTTTGGTAATAAAAGCTATCACACCATACCCCGATTTTTTTTCGGGGGAGAAATTGAGGACACAGCGATTCATGGAGTTCTTCTGATTTTTATACTTATCCTAAAAAATATGATTAAAGGTTTTTTATGTATATCCCAGTTTTTTGTTAACCTCCGTGTTTAGTTTTTATTTAACCAATTATTCTGTATTTTCACAAAAGGCAAAATTATATGCCTCACGTTTTAAGGCCTGTGCAATTTTGGATAGTTGCACACTAATGCCGCCCTTAGATAAAGGATTTTATAAATTAATAATAGGCCTTGGCAATGGCGATTTTATACAGCCTGAGAATAATAAATTAGATTTTTTATTCACTACCTGGAACCATACCAAAACCTGGATGTTTGGTGTTTTAGGATATAATCTTAAAAATGAAATTGAGAAGTTAAGTTCCTTAAATAAAAAATGTTTGGGTTGGCCTGAATTATTATTTTTTATTCCCGACTTAGTAATTACTGTATCATGGAGCGATGAACTTATTATTTATGGTAAAAATCCGGAGAGGGTTTACGATTTAATAGTAAAGACCGATTTGGCTACTTTATCTGAAATTGGTTTAAAAAATAATGGCTATATAAAATCTGATTTTGATGACATAACACACTGCAATACTGTAAATGCTGTAAAGGAAGAAATAATGAATGGCAATGTATATGAAATGAATTTGTGCTCCAGGTTTTTGTATGACAACATTTCTATTGAAAACCCATATAGCTTGTACGATGAGCTACTCAAAATTTCTCCATCTCCGTTTTCAGCGTTTTTTTCCTTGGGTAATAAATACGTTATTAGTGCCAGTCCTGAAAGATATTTAGCTAAGAATAAAAAAAACCTTTTGTCACAACCTATGAAAGGTACACGACCAAGAGGGGATGATAAGGACGAAGATGAAGTTTTGAAAACGGATTTAACTAATAGCATAAAAGACAAAGCTGAAAATGTGATGATAGTAGATTTGGTCAGAAATGATTTGGCACGAGTTTCATTACCGGGAACAGTAACTGTAGATGAACTTTTTGGTGTTTATAGTTTCAGTCATGTACACCAAATGATTTCTACCGTAAGTTCGGAAATGGAAGAAAATTATACCTGGAAGGATGCAATTAAAGCGACTTTTCCAATGGGAAGTATGACCGGTGCACCAAAAATTGCAGCTATGAAATGGATAGAAAAATTTGAAATATCAGACAGAGAACTGTATTCGGGAGGTTTAGGTTATATTGACCCAAATGGGAATTTTGATTTTAATGTTTTGATCAGAAGTATCTTTTATGATTTCAATTCATCAAAACTTGCCTACTATGCAGGAGGAGCAATAACGATTGATTCGGACCCTGAAGATGAATTTACCGAATTGACAGTAAAGGCAAGCGCTATTGACTCCTTATTAAAAAAGTATATTTAAGCAGTTATTCTTTCGGTAGAAATACTCATTTTTTGCAAAATTCTTTTCAATTCATCCGCTTTAAAAGGTTTGCCAATATATTCATCAAATCCCTGATTGATATAATAATCGCCAT
>CAYHCM010000002.1:0-81741 GCA_964355045.1 uncultured Chitinophaga sp.
CCCCAATCCAAGGAAGTGCTGCGGATATGATAAAACTGGCCATGATAGAAGTGGATAAAAAATTAAAGGAATCAAAATTTGAAACAAAAATGATCCTTCAGGTGCATGACGAATTGGTATTTGATGTACCAAAAAATGAATTGAAAGAAGTTACTCCGGTAATTATTAAAGCCATGGAACAGGCGATGGAATTATCCGTTCCTGTAGTGGTTGAATCTGGAAGCGGGATGAATTGGCTGGAGGCGCATTGAGGATTTTAGATTTTAGATTTACGTTTTATGATTTTCGTAATGGAAATTAAGTTGTCAAATTTTTTAAATTTGACAACTTTTAGATAAAATTTCTATCCCTTTACCTTAATATTATTGAAAACCCCATTGGTAATAGTGGTTGAATCCAAACGAATAATTTTGTTCGGGTCGGTATAATCCAACAAAAGGGCTTTGGCTGAAAAGGTACCCGACATGGTATTATTCGAATTTTTGGTAACTGTAATCTGACCACCTTCCAAATACCATTTTTGGTCAATGTCATCCATATAAAAGCCCATACCTGTATATTGGTCATCTTCTATGGTGAAAATTTTTCCGGAGGCAGTTACCCCTTTAGGCATTGGAACAGCTATGTCCAATGCAAATCTACCCGACGTATGATTTCCGAAAAAATACGTTTTGCCGCCATAATCTGCCTGAATTTTCGAGAAATCAACTTTTTGTCCGTCAAAGTAAAAACTAAAATCAGGATTGATATTCAAGCCTGTTATAGTGTTTCCGCCACCGCCATTATTGGTTGTGTCCTTAGGATTAATGATAGGATCATTGGTGTCATCTCCGGGTTTTGTGCATGAAAATACAGAAAGCAGAAGTGCTAAACTAATTAGAATTGTTAATTTTTTATACATCTCAGATAAGAACGGCGAAAATAAAACTATATTTTATAAACTCAAAAATGAATTAAGTTTGCAATTGTGGGTAACCTCTATTTTGCATCCGATTTTCATCTCGGTATTCCCAATGTTCACGAAAGTTTGATTCGTGAACGGAAATTGGTGTCGTGGCTGGAATCTATTGCCCCGCAAGCTGAAGAAATATTTTTGGTAGGTGATGTTTTCGATTTTTGGTTCGAGTATAAATATGTGGTGCCCAAAGGCTACACCCGCTTGCTGGGTTGCTTCGCCAAATTAGCCGACAGCGGTATAAAACTTCATTTTTTTAAAGGCAATCATGATATGTGGATGTTCGGGTATTTTGAAAATGAATTTGGAGCTACTATTCACAGCAATGAATATATTTTTGAACAGGATGGTAAAACGTTTTTTGTACATCATGGTGATGGATTAGGAAAAGGCGACAAACGCTATAAAATATTGAAAAAAATATTCAGAAGTGAACTGTGTCAGCGAACCTTTGCATTTTTACATCCAACTATTGGGATAGGAATTGCCAATTATCTTTCATCAAAAAGCCGACTGGCGCAAATGCATTTTGAGCAGGAGGATATTGATATTGAAAAAGAATGGCTGGTTCAATATTGCAAAGAAGTTTTGAAATCTACCCATTACGATTATATGATTTTTGGGCATAGGCATTTGGCGCTGGATATACCATTGGAGCCAAATTCGCGTTATATAAATCTGGGCGATTGGTTTAAGTTTTATAGCTATGCTGAGTTTAACGGAACGGATATTGCCTTACTCAAATGGAACTCTGATTAATTTGATTAAAATGATTTACCTTGATTTTATAAAACGTCAAAAAAAGTTAGTGAAATTTTGTTCTTTTGAGTTTTTGTGGCAAAAATATTTAAGCCTCATATTACTTCTTTGTTCCTTTAGCTTCATTCCTGAATTATCTTTTGAAGGAGAAATTATAGGGCAGTTTAAATTTTTTACTACTGATAAATTAGGGAATGTATTCGTTCTAACCACCAAAAACGACATTCAAAAATTTGATAAGAAAGGAAAAAAATTAACGGAAGCAAACTTTAAAATTTTGGGTGATGCCACTTTGATTGATGCGGGCAATCCATTGGAGATTTATGTTTTTTATAAGGACCAAAACAAGTTGGTTTATTTTGATAATATGCTGAACTACAGGGGTGAGACCGATTTATATAAAACTTTGGGGGTTAATAATATTCAGGCTGTTTGCCGAAGTTATGACAATGGTTTTTGGTTTTTTGACCCCGATAATTTTAAACTTAAAAAAGCAGACAAACAAGGCGTTCTTCAATCGGAATCTATTAATTTAGCCAATATTGCCGACACAACCTTAAGTCCTCAGATGTTGCTGGATGATGGTAAAAATGTTTATCTGAAAACCAACAGTGACAGGCTTTTGGTTTTTGATATTTTAGGGAATTATATCAAAACTATTCCATTGGAAAAATTCACTTCCTTTCAAACCCGGGAGGATAAAATTATTTACTCAACCTCTGGCGATGTGTTTGTTTACAACCCCTCTACCTTTGAAAAAGATTCGTATAAAGTTAGTATGAACAGCGCTTTTAGGGAAACTATATTTTTAAATATCCGGATTGAAGATAGCTTTATGTACCTGCAAGATTCAGTAAGGATTGGGATATTTTCGTTTTAGCATACGTTAAATACAAATCATTTTCCACACTTCTTTTCGAGATATTTAATTTGATCTTTTTGCCATTTCCTTTTTGGAATTGACTTTTTGTATCGCTTTAAATAATATTTACTTTTTGTACAATTACCTATGAAAGAATATGAAATACTTAAATTCCAAAGAGCATTTGTAAATTGAGATTTATGATATAAAATTTTTTCATCCAATTTTATTGACTTTCTTAAGTAATTCGTATCTTTTGTGAAAGCATATAGAATATAGTATGCCATCCCCAGGTCGTAGTAATAGTAAACAATATTTTTAGAAAGCAAATTGCTATCAAATGCTTCCAAACTTAATAGGGTTCTTATTGCTGAAATGCTATCTGGTTTTCCACATATACTATGGCTTAAACTATCTCTTACTAAAAGATAATCTACTCTCTGCCCATCGGATTTTATAGGAATTAAAAGGGCAATTAGAATTACAATTATGGTTTTCATTTAGAAAATATATAGGTTTATTTTTAACGAAAGTAAAATTAAGAATTGAAAACGATCATATTTAGTTTCGTCATCCGGCTAAAATTTGAATATAATCTTTTTAAAAAACTTTGTTTCATTTCTCAAAATTAAAATATCTTTGAAATATGATTGAGTATCCCATTTCCATAAAGACAGATTCATTGCACATGAGCGAGGACGAGTTTTTTCGTTTTTGTCAGGATAACCCCGAATTAAAATTAGAACGAAATTCAAATGGTGATATTATTTTACTGGAACCAACTGGATTTCAAACCGGTAACTATTACGCAGAATTAATTTATCAAGTTGGTAATTGGAATATTGAAAATGGCCGCCCGGGTATTTGCATAGATTCAAATACTGGTATCACTTTACCCAATGGTGCAGTAAGAAGCCCGGATGTAGGTTGGATTTCAAATGAACGAAATGATCTGTTAACGAAAGAAGATGTTAAAAAATTTGCACACGTTTGCCCTGATTTTGTAATTGAGCTTCGTTCGGTTTCTGATAATCTAAATTCTTTAAAACTAAAAATGCAGGAATATATGGACAATAGCTGCAGGCTTGGTTTATTAATTGACCCTATGCAAAAGCAAGTTCATGTTTATAGAACGGATTCTATAACCATAAAAACTTTTTCAGACAAAATAACCGGTAAAGATGTATTGCTAGATTTTGTTCTGGATTTAAGTTTTTTTAAATAAAATTATTTTCAACATTTCTTTTTTATAAAACCAAATTGACTTTTATCCCATTTCCTTGGTGATTTTTGCGTTGCAAAAAATGCAGTTTTTTTATTCAAAGCGTTTGATTTGATGCAAAGCTAATAAACATAAGGGTTATAGAGATTCTCAGCCTACTTCTTGTCCATTAAGCCTAATCTCATTCGATTGTTTATTGTAGTTCCAAAATGGGTTACGAAAGCAACTATTTAAGCAAACACATTTACAAATCTGGTTTTCTTAAAAAAAACGCCCAGTCTGCCGAAACAAGCTGAGCGCCATGGAATAAAATCACTTACCTATTTCTTAATTATTACCTGTCGGTACATTTCGTTATTCATCATTACTACTACCACATAGCTTCCGGTTGGTAAATTACTTAAATCCAATTGGAACTGCTCGTTGCTAAAATTGGTATTCAAAAGCATTTTACCATCCAACCCATATAATACAACATTTGCTTTTTTACCATCAGAGTAAGGAATTCTAACATTTACAATATCATTACCCGGATTTGGAAATATTTGCAAAATATGGCTTTGGTAAGGTTCTAAAATTCCGGCGGTCATATTAACCACCCAAATTCCATTTGCCTCAGTTCCTAAAAAAGCCTTGTTGCCCATAACTTGAATGCTGCTAACCAATATTCCTTTTTGCCAGGTACTGGTACTATGGGTTATCACCCATGAAATACCATTGTTTACGCTTTTATATAAACCATAATTGGTGCCAAGCAGCCAGATATTGTTACCACTATACTTTATACTATTCCCTATGTAATCAGCGGGAAGCCCTGTTGTATTAATCTGAGACCAGGTATTTGACGAAATATTGTATAAGTAAAGTTTGTTTGAAAAGTTAGAGGATCGGTCGCTTATTACAAAAATAGCCTTATTGTTTATTGCATCGAAATCCATGATGGCTCCGCCTCTATCCCCGTTGTTAATCCTTAACCTTTTTATCAAAAAGTTATCGTTAAATAAACCGCCTGTATTTATATTACTAAAACTAGCTCCAAAATCATTGGATTTGTAAATATCTTTAAAGTCGTCCCAATCGTTATTACCCTGGAGATTAAAGGCAAAAATGCAATTTTTAGGACCACCTAAAAAAATTGGCCCATTTGTGTTTTGATTCCTCGGTTTGGTCCATGTTTTACCATTATTAAATGTAACGATTAAGGAATAATCATCGGTAGAGGAATTATAATAAGATACAAATAATGCGGAATCTGACTTGCCAGCAAACATGTGTTCTTCACCATTTATGTAAGGGGCTGGAATTGGAGCTGCGGCCCATAATGCGCCGTTGTTTGTAGATTTATATAAATTAACATTATTTGAGAATGGGTCAGGTCTTCCAAAAGCAAAAAGCGTATCTTTTACTTCAGTAAGTTCATTCACAAAATAAGCAATACCTGAAAATCCGGGTAACCCTGTATTTCCACTGCTCCAACTAGTACCTTGATTACCTGAACGGATAATCCCGGTAATCTCTTTTGAAAATAATAGTGCATTACCTGAGCGAGTTAGATTTCCGGTATAAGTGGCAATGAACTGATTGGCATTATGTGCCCAGGTATTTCCGCCATTGGATGAAAAAAGTAGTTCATCATTAAACCCATTGCCAATAAACTTATCAGTAGCTACTTCAATAATATTTCCTATCATTGGAACAGTTACTCCTGGACTTGTAATTTCAGTAAATGTAATTCCCTGATTGCTTGATTTATAAAGTCGGATTCCGAGAGTTTGGTGAAATGCAATAACAAACACTACATTATCAGTTACCGAAATATCCATGATACCAAAGCCCGCTGCAATTTTTCCGGTTGAAATATCAGCCCATAATTTTGAAGTAAAATTATATCTAAAAAGGGCATTTTGCTCTCTGTAATATAAATTACCTGCCGCATCTCCTCCTATTTTTTCTTCTCCATCATAAAAACCTGAAGTATTAAGACCAGTCGTTTCTACTGTATCAATGTTGTTACCATCGGTGGTATAGCATAATAAGCCATTAAAGTTTATATAAATCCTGCTTTGATTAAAAGATAATAGTTCCAGATTTCCGCCTTGCCAAACATTATCCCAGATAGTTGCCCTTTTTGTCCATGCACTACCATCAGAAGAGGTAAATATATATCCGCCACTCATATCGCCCCCAACGGCATATAAAGTAGTGTTAATTTTACCAATAGCTTGCGGAAACCAATTGGTAATATTAAGTTGAGTCCAGCTATCACCATTATTTATGCTTCTAAATATACTTTGAGATGTGCTGTTATCGGGCATGGCAAAAAAATCATTCACAATGCTTACAATATTCCGGCAACTAACTGAAGATGGCTCAAAATTGGTAGTAGCATTTATCCAATTAAGTCCATAATTGGTAGTTTTAAAAATACCTCCTTCCGTAGCTACCAGTACACAATTTGAATTTTTGGCATATCCCCTAATTTTTCCTCCAAACATAGATGAGTCCCTAATCTGACTCACCTGACTTTGTGCATTTAAACAAAGAATTAAAATGATGAATAGTAAATTTAGCTTTTTCATGGAGCAAAGTTAACTCTGCATATAGTTTTGGTTCGTGACAATACTCAAAGTTTCGGGTGAAGTTTATCACTCAGGTTTATTCTCCCTTTGCGGGTTAAGCGGCATTCAATTATCTTTGCCGCCTTATGCTGGAAAAGCTGGAAGCCATACACGCCCGATTTAAAGAAGTAGAATTATTACTGAGCAGTGCCGATACGATGTCGGACATGCAAAAATTTAAACAACTCAATAAGGAATATGTTGACCTTAAGGAGGTGGATGAAGTATATCAGGAATACCGGGTTTTATTAAAAAATTTAGCCGAGGCCAAACACATTCTTAATACCGAAAAAGATGAAGAATTAAAGGATATGGCCAAAATGGAAATTGAGGAATTATCGGCCCGTCAGGAAGTATTGGAAAAAAACACCCGGGCCATGCTGCTCCCAAAAGACCCTGAAGATGCTAAAAATGCCATAATTGAAATAAGAGGCGGTACGGGAGGCGATGAAGCCAGTATTTTTGCCGGCGATCTGCTGCGGATGTATTTAAAATATTTTGAAAAAAAAGGGTGGCAAAGTTCTATTATGGATGAAAACGAAGGCTCAGCCGGAGGTTACAAAGAAGTAGTAGTGGAAGTAAATGGACGGGATGTGTATGGCACCATGAAATTTGAAAGTGGGGTACATCGTGTGCAGCGGGTTCCTGAAACAGAAGCCAGTGGCCGGGTACATACTTCTGCAGCTACAGTTGCCGTGCTTCCCGAAGCCGAAGAAGTGGATTTTTTCTTAAATCCTGCCGATGTAAAAATGGAAACCTCACGAAGCGGTGGGGCAGGAGGGCAGAATGTAAATAAAGTTGAGACCAAAGTTCAGCTAACCCACGGCCCCACAGGTGTTGTGGTTATTTGCCAAACCGAAAGAACGCAATTAAAAAATCGCGAAAAAGCCATGAATATGTTGCGGTCGAAATTATACGAAGAAGAAGTTAGAAAACATGAAGCAGCCATAGCCGGAAAACGAAAAACAATGGTAAGTACCGGCGACCGAAGTGCAAAAATAAGAACGTATAATTATCCTCAAGGCCGGGTAACCGATCATAGAATTGGCTTAACGCTTTATAATTTACCCGAAGTAATGAATGGCGATATTCAGGAAATAATAGAGCAACTTCAATTGGCTGAGAATGCCGAGAGAATGAAAGAAGGAGGGATGAGTTGATGAAATTTGAAAATGAGACGATTTGGAAATTCAACTGAGCTTTCGGGTGGTATTCCTCTCTTGAGATGGGTTAGGGGTGTGTTTACATCCAATAAAATGTTCAATTTTCAATTTTCAAGTACTCGTGCGTCAGCATTCCCCCTTAAAAAGGGGGTTAGGGGGATTTTATAAAAACCATCAAGTATCAAATCAGTTCATGGTTTGTACTTCGATTTATTCAATATATCATCTGAATCGGTTTCTGCCAAAAGCTGTTGCAATGTTATTGTAGGATTTTTGTTCATATATTTTTTTACAATTTGCCATCCTGTATAAGCGCCAATTCTTGGAGAAGTTCCGGCACCAAAGCCAGGCGCGGTAGTAAAAGGACCATCATTAATAAAATCCCGAATTTTTGTAGGTTCGGTAGAATATAAAATTTTAGAATCAACCAAAGCAGCCCAAATGCTGCTTTCATTTTCATTGGCCCATTTCATTTGTTGCTGAGTATAGCCAAGTTTAATACTATCGGGGGTTTCCGGAATCAAGGCATCTACCAAATAAAGCATTTTGCCTTCAAATATCATTTCATCAATAAGGCGGCTATTATTATCTAAAGGCTTTGTTTCCGCCATCACTTTAATAAGTTTCGTTTCCGCCATTGCTGTTAAAAGGTCTCTCAACAAATATTCTTTTCTCATTTTTTTTACCCGGTAACCCGGAAATTGGTCGGCAATTTGAGGCGAATGATACGGCATAAAATTACTTCCTAAATACATATCCAGCCCAATACCTATTTGGTTTCTTCCTTCAATTACCGGAAAATTTATGCGAAATGGGGAAAGAAAAGTTATAAATTTTGGAATGGTATCCAGAGCAAAATAATATTTATACCGCTTCATTGCCTCGGTAAGCTCCACTTTAAAAGGTTCGATATCTTCAAAAACCGAATCGCTTCGGTGTTTTAATACCAATCCAAAATCAGGAATGGTTGTAAAATTTCTCATTAAATTAGCTGCTGCTTCAATCGTTGATTGATTTGGTTGAGTAATATCACCCATCAATTGGTAAATATAAACAGGATAAAAATCGGGATATTTTTTTTCCAGAGCAGCTATTTCACTGGCATTATTGGCCTTAAAAAGATCTTGTTCAAAACGCTCAAATTTCAAAGTGAGTTTAATTTCAGAGGTATTTACTTCGTCAATTTGTTTGTCAGTTTCAGGTGTACACCGTACTAAAAAAAAACCAATTGAGAATAAAAAAAGAAGGAAGGCTGCTTTATAAATTTTTTTTATCATTTTTGTGGAATCAATTGCAAAATTAACGTCAATTGTATTACCTCAATTATAAACTTATAAAAAGTATGACAAAAAAAATTCTTTTATCGCTTGTGTTGCTTACGGCAACAACGATTGTTTCTTTTTCACAGGCCAAAAAAGAGGCTGAAACCCGCAAATATATATTTGGTTTAAAAATGGGTTCCAACTTTTCATGGTATAAACCGGATACACGGAACCTTGAAAAAGGAGGACTTAAACTAGGGTTTTCCTACGGTATTATGGGTGATTATGTTTTTCAGGACAACTATTCAATAGCTGCCGAATTTTTGGTAAGTACCATCAATGGAAAATTAAAATTCCGTGATTCACTTACATATACCCGAAAGGGAACCCCGGATAAAACAAAAAGCAGCCTAAATGTGCGCTATGAATATTCAGTAAGGTATATTCAAATCCCTTTTTCTTTTAAATTCAGAACCAAAGAAATTGGGATGGTGAAATATTTTGCCCAATTTGGTTTAGCCCCGGGAATAAGAATTTCTTCAAAAGCGGCCATTATTGATAATGCTTCGCTTTGGCCTGAAGCCGATGTCAGCAACATAAAAACGAATGACGATGCCGATGAAATCTATGAACCGAAAGAATTTGACGATGATATTAGCATTATAAATATACCATTGATAATTGGTGCAGGGGTTGAATATAATCTCAGTGGAAATACTTCCCTTTATGGAGGTCTAAGATTTGAAAACGGATTCACCAATGTTTTAAAATCAAAAACCGGAACAGAAACAACGGCATTTAGTAAAAATATTTCAATATCAGTAGGTGTGTTTTTTTAACTAACAAATGAATTGCCCATGAGAATTTCAAACACACCAAACACCTCTGAAAAGGGCATTTACCCGAAAAAAAATCGGAGCAAGACAAATGATATTATTTTAAAAAATAAAAATTAATTGCTTATGAAAATTGCGATTTGCCAACTGAATTATACCGTTGGTGATGTAGAAGGTAATGTCGCTAAAATAATTGATTCTTATAATAGGGCAGTGGCCGATGGTGCTGATATGGCACTTTTTTCGGAACTGGCCATTTGCGGATATCCGCCTCAGGATTTATTAGATTACCCACATTTTATTGATAAATGCCGAAATGCTCTTTTGGAGTTAGCCGAAATAACGGAGGATACAGCCATCATAGTTGGTTGCCCTATGTTTAGTGAATTGGATAAAGGTAAAAAATTATATAATTCGGCGGTGGTTTTACGCAATGGTGCAATTCAGGATATGTTCGCCAAAACCCTGCTTCCAACCTATAATATTTTTGATGAGTACCGGTACTTTGAACCCAATGATGAGTTCAGACTCTTGGAATTTAATGGTCTGAAAATTGCGATTACCGTTTGCGAAGACCTTTGGGATTTGGACGATGCAAAGCTTTATAAAATTTGCCCGATGGAACATTTAAAACCCTTACAACCCGATTTGCTCATCAATATTTCAGGTTCACCTTTCAGCTATAAGCATATTGAAAACCGCCGCGAACTGATGCGGCAAAATGCGTTGAAATTTGATATTCCACTTTTTTACATAAATCAGGTTGGCGCCAATACGGATATACTTTTTGATGGGGGCTCAATGTTTATAAACCGCGACGGGGTAATAGCCGAGGAGTTGGAATATTTTGAAGAAGACTATAAAGTGGTAAACTGGCAACCCGATATGGGGTATCAAAGCCATAGCCATAATTATAAAAATGATGATATTGCCCTAATTTACCAAGCCCTTAAAATGGGTTTGGTTGATTATTTTAAAAAATCAGGATTTACAAAGGCAATTCTTGGCCTATCGGGTGGATTGGATTCGGCAGTTGTGACAGCCTTAATAGCTGATGCAATAGGAGTAAAAAATGTGTTGCCGGTAATGTTACCTTCCAAATTTTCATCCGATCATTCCATTGACGATTCTCTTATTTTATGCCAAAATCTGGGGATGGAATTTGAAGAAATTGCTATTCAGGAGGCAGTAAATTCATTTGAAGAACTTTTAGAACCCCTGTTTAAAAATTTAAAACGCGATGTAGCCGAAGAAAATATTCAGGCCCGAACACGTGGCATACTACTAATGGCTTTGAGTAATAAATTTGGCCATATTTTATTAAATACTACAAATAAAAGCGAGGCGGCTATTGGCTACGGCACCTTATATGGCGATATGTGCGGAGGCATATCAGTATTGGGTGATGTGTATAAAACACAGGTGTATGAACTGGCTGAATATATTAACCGAAACGGAGAAATTATCCCTCAAAATATTTTAACAAAACCTCCAAGCGCCGAACTTAGCCCGGGCCAAAAGGACAGCGACAGCCTTCCCGAATATTCCTTATTGGATAAAATTTTGCATCATTATATCGAAAATCAGTTAGGGCCCGAAGCTATTATAGAATTGGGATTTGACCCTGTTATTGTTACTAAAATTATAGCAATGGTTGACAGAAATGAATACAAACGGTTTCAGGTTCCGCCCATTTTAAGGGTTTCAGATAAGGCCTTTGGAATTGGAAGGCAAATGCCGGTGGTGGGTAAGATAAATTGAGATTAAAAGTTTGAAGCCATATGCAATAGATTCACAGAATAATTCGTTATTACCATTAAATGAAAAAGCTAATAACCTCTGTAGCATCTCTAATATTATTTTTCGGCAATCTTTATTCACAAACTCTTAAAAAAGATACTATCTATTTTGATTTTGACCGGTATGAATTAAGAAAAGAATCAGAGCAAAAGTTATCTGAATTATCAAACTTTTTATTAATGGTTGAGGATTATAAAATTACTATTTCAGGGCATACGGATAGTTTGGGCAAAGAAAATTACAATCTCAATCTTTCTGAAAAAAGAGCTGAAGCAACTCGCAATTATTTAATAAAAAATGGGTTGAATGAAACCAAATTAACCTGGCAAAGTTTTGGAGAAAGTAAACCTATTAGGCTAAATTCTAAAGAAAGATTAAGGCAACACAACCGAAGAGTTGAAATTATTTGTGCTATTGAACCCAAAGTTGTTATCAAAAATATCATATCGGATTCAATGAATAAAAAGCCGGTAACCAAAAAATTTGAAAATGATACCATTATCCGCGGTGAAAAAGGAACAGAATTGGTATTAAAAGAAAAAACATTTTACCCCTATAAGATCAATGAAATCAGATTTGAAATCAGGGAAGTTTTTTCCAGAGGAGATATGATTTCAGAGGATTTACCAACGGTGGATAATAATGGAAACTGTTTGGTTTCGGCAGGAATGGTTTTTTTATCGGCTACCTTAAACGGGAAACCTGTTCAACCCAATAAAGACAGCACATTTTTGATACGAATTCCTGCGGATAATATTGATACCGCAATGAAAATTTATAATGTAAACAGTAATGGTGGTGCCACTTCGTGGGTTCAAACGAATATGAAGTTAACGTATGATAAAACCGGAGCCAAATTTTATGAATTCAAGACCGATATTCTTTCAAGTTACAATCTCGATTGTGTTCCGCTACTTTATCAGGCCGTAAACCTTGTGGCAAAACTTAAAGCAAAATTTAAAGAAAAAGGTTTGGTTGTAAAATCTCGGAAAATGAAATACGGTAAGGCTTATTTAACATCTGATGAAATTGTTATGGTCTCAAAAGGGAGACTTATTAAACCCAAAAAAGTAAATTTTTCACCTTGCAGTGTTAGAAATAACACAGTTTTTGTGGCTGTATTTGATAAAAAAGGTCAATCCTATTTAGTAAACAAACCGCTCAACCAGCTTAAATATAAAAGATTTAGAAACAGATATGTGATTCGTAAAAAGGACTATGTCCGTATGTCGAATGAACAAATCAAAGAGGTTTTAGCTTCGATTTAATAAGTACTTTATTGCTAAAAATCAAAAATTTTATAATTTTTATTTAATTTTGAAATATGCTTTATCCAATTGAGATAAAAACTTCGGAAAATTTAATCAGTGAAGAAGATTTTTTGAAGTTATGCTTGCATAATAAAGAAATTAATTTTGAGCGAAATGCCGATAAAACTATTCTTTTAATGACGCCAGGCTCAATGGAAAAAGGCCGAATTAATGCAAATTTTTCTTTTCAATTAGTTAATTGGGAAAATGAAAACTCAACTCTTGGTTATACATTTGGCGCACGGGCTGGATTTACTTTGCCTAATGGTGCTGTGAGAAGTCCGAGTTTATCATGGATAGAAAAACGAAAGTATGATGAATTGCCAATTGAAGAAAAGGAACAATTTGCTCATATTTGTCCGGATTTTATTTTAGAACACCTAACAAAGTTAGATTCAATTGTTCAATTAAAAAACAAAATGAACGAATATATAACTAATGGCTGTAGATTAGGATATTTAATAGATCATGAAGCCCGTCAGGTCTATGTTTATCATAACGGAAAAGAAATTATTAGATCTTTTTCGGATGAAATTTCTGGATATGATGTGCTGCAGGGATTCGTTTTGGATTTAACTGTATTTAATAAATAAATATTGGTTTAAATTTGACAACTTTTTAAAAGTTGTCAAATTTTGAAATCGTAAATCGTAAAACTAAAATCTAAATTATTAAAATGCATCCCCCTGCCCCCTTCGCCAATGCTCAATCCTTTGCGCAAGGGGGACATTCACCCGAAAAATTTGTTGTAATTTTGAAATCGTAAATCTAAAATCGTAAAATGTCAAACCGTATAGCAGTTTTCCCCGGAACCTTCGATCCATTTACCAACGGACATTTGGATATTGTTTTAAAAGCCTTAAAACTTTTTGATACAGTATTTATAGCCATTGGCCATAATGCAAATAAAAAGCATCTGTTCCCTATTGAAAAACGAATGGAATGGATTAAGGCCGTATTTGCCAATGAACCCAAAGTGAAGGTAGATTTTTATTCAGGCCTAACAAGCAATTATTGTAAAAAAATCAATGCCGACTTTATAGTTCGTGGCTTAAGAACCAGTTATGATTTTGAATATGAAAAACAAATTGCCCGTGTTAATGAACATTTGAACGAAGGCATGCTTAATGTATTTTTAATAAGTGACGAAAGTGTAAGCTCCGTTAGCAGTACTATTGTTCGCGATTTGATAATATATGATGGGGATTATCAAAGTTTTATTCCGAAAGAAGTTGTGATTGACGTAAAACCTTTGCTATAGCCGGATAGGTTTGCATTTTCTCAGGGTTATAATTTTTCATATCCATCCACATGGCTTCTGTAATATTTTCTTCAGCCTGAGGTTTTAAGGATTCTGTCCCTTCATATTTCATCATAAACCAATAGGTGGTTTTTAAAATCCATTGGTTTTTATGAGCATAAACATGATAGGATGGTTTAAGTTTTTTGGTAACAGAAACCCCATTTATTCCACATTCTTCTTCAACTTCCCTTACTGCTCCCGAAATTTTGGTTTCTCCTTTTTCCAATTTACCTTTTGGTAAATCCCATTTCCCCAATCGTTCAATAAGTAATAATTCACCTTTTTCATTTATTACAACACCTCCGGCAGCCTTGATATGTTTAAAATGTTTTTTAATGTCTTTCAATATTTTAGATTTATCACCGGTTATCAATACCTTGGAATTTTTAGAATTGAGAAAAAGTACAATAATAAATTTTAGCTGTGAATCCGTAGGATTATCATAAATATCTGTAAAACCGGGTTTTGGTTTTTTAGAAATATTAATTTGGTTTTGTTCGTAAAAAATGGTTTTCATTGGTTTATCTCTGTAAGTTTGCGTTTCAAAAAATATGAATCCTGAAACATCCTCAAAAGTAGCTCAATATTTATTGGAAGCCAAAGCTGTAAAACTTAATCCTGAAAATCCGTTTACATGGGCATCAGGCTGGAAATCGCCCATTTATTGTGATAACCGATGGACACTTTCATATCCTGGAATAAGAAGTTATATTAAGAAATCGTTGGCTTTGGGAATAAAAGAAAACTTTCCGGAAGTTGATATTTTGGTAGGAGTAGCCACAGCCGGAATAGCCATTGGTGCTTTGGCTGCCGATGAGCTTAATTTGCCATTTGCCTATGCCCGACCAAAGCCCAAAGAGCACGGTTTGAAAAATCAGATTGAAGGCAAGGTAGAAATTGGCCAAAAAATTGTGGTTGTTGAAGATTTAATTTCGACCGGAGGAAGCAGCCTTAAAGTGGTTGAATATTTAAGGGAAAACGGACACATAGTTTTGGGTATGGCCGCTATATTTACGTATGGTTTTGGTGTAGCCGATGAAAGTTTTAAAAAAGCCAATTGCCCGCTTTTAACACTAAGCAATTACTCCATATTGGTTGAAGAGGCTTTAAAATCAGGGTATGTTTCAGAGCAGCAAATAAAAAGTTTGGCCGAATGGCGAACCAATCCATCTGTATGGAATCAATGAAATTTCATGAAAATATTTTGAGTGTTGTAATAACTTTATATCTTTGACACTTAAACCCTAAAAAAATGAATACTAAAATCAAAAATCTTCTTTTAAAAATGCGTCCATCAGGACTAATTATCGGCATAGTTATTGGTGCTACAGCCGTTTTTATTATTCAAAAAATATCTTTCTCCGATAAACTGGCTGCCAATGTATTGCCCGGTTCAGCGGCTCCTGTTTGCGGACTTACCCAAATGCCTGCTTCAAATACTACAAGCGGCATTATAACTACCGAAGCTGAATATAACATGGCTGTAACTGCATACCAGCAAGCCCATCCTGATAATTCGCCGAGCGTAACCTGGGGGGGTATGATTGGAAAAAATCATTTGATTGCCATTATTAATTCTCTTGCACCCGAGGCTACAGAAGTAAATTTTAAATTTATTTCAAATGCCGGTAATAATAAAACCAGTTTGTTTTTTCAGGGAGGAACTTACAATCCGGTAAGTGGTGATTTAGGAACTTCGAAATTATTTATCCGAACAGGTTCTGTATCTGATGCATTTTGTCCGCCGCGTTGTAATTAAAGATTTTACAATTAATATTTTAGCTGAAAAGGCTTATGATTTAATAACTCCACTTTGAAAAGCGGAGTTATTAAATCGGTATGGGATTAATTTTGAAAACTTTACTTTGATGGTTATTTAATATGATAAAATATATCTTCAACAGCTGCTTTCAGCTTTGGAAAAATGACACTTTCTATAGTGTCATCCTCTGTAAAAGGTTGCAATCCTATATATTTACCTTTTTGTAAAGTATAAATCCAAACTGTTTTATTGGCAGGCTCTGCAATCCAATATTCCTGTACACCACATTCTTGATATAATTCAAACTTTGTACTTAGCTCGTGTTTTGTATTGCCCGGTGATAAAATTTCTATGACCAAATCAGGAGCTCCATTATACCCTTGTTCATCCAATTTTGACTCATCACAAATTACGCATAAATCGGGTTGTACAACGGTTGACGTAATCTTCCCTGAAGGAATTGGTAGCCGAACATCGAATGGAGCGAGATAAACCCTGCACGATTTTTTATGAAAAAAATTAATGAAAACTCTTGCTAAATCTGAAACGGTACTCTGATGCCGCTCATTTGGAGCTGGACTCATTTTTCTAATTCTACCACGAATCAATTCCACTCTGTCACTAAATTGCCAAAGTAAATAATCAGCATAAGTATAGGTGCCATTAAGGTCGAGTTTTGTATAATCGGTTATAATTCCTTCCGCATTCATGATTACGAAATTAATTTATTTTTCAAAGAAAGACACGAACTTAACAGGAATTTTTTATTTTTCAAAATAGTTTAAACCGAAATGCGCTTATTTGTTGGAATCCTTAACCAAATGTAATCGGCTGCTTAATCTTAATTGTTTTAGAATTGAATTTATACAGAAACATAAGGATAAAATGTTAAAACTTTTCTAATCTACCATTCATATGTATAATTTTTATTTTTTATAGCAAGGTCATATGGAATGCCTAATTTGATGTGTAATTCATGTATTTTATTTCAAGGCCACATCGAACTTGCGTTTCAGTTGTGGTTAGTTTGAACTAAGTGCTAATGGGTATTTCATATGATTGAGAAAAAAAAACCACAAATAAAGATTTTACAACGACTTGGAGGCAACACCGTGAAATGCCCAGGTTACAAATTAAATTTGGGCATTCAATATGACCTTAGTTTAAAAATAAAAATAAATTACATATTAAACCCTATTTGATGAATTAACCCTGATGCCGAATAATTAATTTTATTTGCAATACTTATCCAAAAATTCTTTGGCCATTTCACCGCTTTGCTTAAACTCTTTGCAAGCTGCGCCTGTATTTCCAAGGTTTATTTCGGCTACTCCCATATTGTAATGAATAAGTTCCCGATCAGGATAATTTAGCATTAATGCAATAGACAGATCATTGAGTGCTTTGGTGTAGTCTTTATTTTCGAGGTGAAATATTGCACGATCAAAAAACAATCTCGCCTCCTGATTATTTAATTTTATGGCGCTCGAATAATCCTCAATGGCAGCGCTATATATTTCCATAGCAGCATACGCTTCACCGCGTTTAAGAAATGCTATGTAATTTGTTTTTTCATTAATAAGATACACCGTGTAATCTTCAATAGCTTTTTTGTAATTTTTTTTCAAAAGGTAATAATGTCCTCTCGACAAAAATAATTCAATGTTATCCGGTTCCAAATCAATAGCCTTACTCATATCAGCAATGGCACCGCTTGTGTCCAGCATCCTTAGTCTTACGGTACTTCGGGTTGAATAATCATCGGAAGTAGATGGGCTAAAACTTAAATAGGTTTCAAGATCTTTATCGGCCAAATCCATTAAATTTAATTTGCTGAGTGTATTGCTTCTTGCCAGATATGCATCCGGATCGCCGGGTTTTAAATTCAAATACCGGTTAAAATCTTTTAATGCATTAGTGTAATCTTTGGTCATATAGTTTAAAAACCCCCGGTTAAAATAGGCATCTATCAATGTGGGTTTCAGACTAAGTGCATTATTTATATCTTTATATGCTTCGGGATACGAAAGCAATTCGCCATATACCGAACCCCTGCCTAAATAGGCCTCAGCAAATTCAGGATTAATATCTATGGCGGTTGTATAATCTTTGATGGCACCCAGCATATTGCCTTCTTCCATTTTATTATTGCCACTTTGCACCCATTGTTCAGCCGATTGACAATAGCTGTATTGAACAGAAAAAATTGGTAATAAGAGGTAAAATAATTTTTTGACCATAATAACCGTATTAATTTACTGACAAAAGTAAAGCAATAACTTTTTTTAACATCTATTTCAGATTTGCCTTATTTCCACAGAATATGTATTAATTACATATTATTGTACATTGAATTATTTACGAATTTAGTCCCGATAGGAATCGGGAAGATTTACGATTTTTATTAAAAACTATGAGATCAAAACGCCAAAAACTTTTTATTGTACTGGGAGGCTTTTTTATAATAAATGCCATTGTCGCCGAGTTTATTGGGGTCAAAATATTTTCACTGGAAACTACCTTAGGGTTGCAGCCATTTAAAATTCCGCTATTTGGCTCAGAGTTTTCATTTAACCTTACAGCCGGCGTATTGCTATGGCCGGTGGTTTTTGTAATGACGGATATTATCAACGAACATTTTGGAATAAAGGGGGTAAAGTTTCTTTCATGGCTTACGGCAGCCTTAATTGTCTATGCCTTTTTTATGGTATTTATGGCTATCCAATTAGTGCCGGCCATTTGGTGGCCGGGCTCTCAATCAGCTAATGGAGTGCAGGATATGCAGGTTGCATTCAGGTCGGTATTCGGGCAGGGATTATGGATAATCGTGGGTTCACTTATTTCTTTTTTGGTTGGGCAAATATTGGATGCGGTTATTTTTCAAAAGCTAAAACTTATTTACAAACATAAAATGTTATGGTTAAGGGCTACTGTTTCTACGCTTTTTTCACAATTAATTGACAGCTACTTAGTGCTTTTTATTGCCTTTTATATTGGAAACAATTGGTCATTCCAAAAGGTATTGAGTATTGGAACCGGAAATTATATTTATAAATTTTGTATAGCCATACTTATGATTCCGGTTTTGTATTTCATCCATTATTTAATAAACAACTATTTGAAAAATGATGTGGAAGATTTGGAAGGGAACTGATAACCGGTATTTCGAAAAGTAAATATTAGCTAAATGAGGTCATAAATTCATTGCCAGGTATTAATTTTATTATATTTTTATCAAACTGTAATGTGTCTTTTTGATTCTTGGTTATTATAAGTCCTTCTTCCAATTTAAAAAAACGCATGGCTTCCAATAAGCCATTAATTTCACGGTCTTTATTATCGCTGTGGATTTCTTCACAAACCTGAATAAGCATTTTACACGTATCTTTTTCAAATACAACAAAATCACATTCCCCTTTTTCTCTGAAATAATAAAGTGAAAAAGGTTTTTTTCGCAAATAAAGATAAACTGCATTTTCGAGCAATCTTCCTTTATCCTTAGTAAAACTAAGTGAATTCGCATTTACCAAACCATTATCTATGGCATACACTTTTCTGGGATTGACGGTAATGTTTTTTGCCGACCAGCTAAATTTTGGTAAAAAAAATAAAATATAGGTATCTTCTAACCATGAGAGATAAGTGGATATAGTATTGGCCGAACCTACAGAAAAAGTTTTCCTTAAACTGTTGTAGGTGCATTCTTTACCAATATTTGAAATTAAATAAAGGGCAATATCCATTAAGGTTTTCGAATTCTTAATTCCATATCGCACAGCTATATCTCTAAACACAATATCCTTAAGCAGCATTTGTAAAATTTCGAGATTATCATCTCTCAAAAACTCCGGAAACCCTCCGTTCTGTATATAAAATTCAAAATGGGTAGCTGAATTTTCTAATTTTTTAAAATCAAGAAATTCGGTGTATGAAAATGGAAATAATTCATGGCGTATATGCCGGCCTGTGAGCCGGGTGCCTAATTCTTTGCTTAACAGCGATGCATTGGAGCCTGTAATAAAAACCTTTTCGCCTCTATCATGTAATTGCCTAATAAATATTTCCCAGGAATTTACGTTCTGTATTTCATCAAAAAAGTAGGCTTCAGTATTGTTACCAATTATTTCATCTAATTTTTGAAAATCACTTATTTCAAAATTATATACCCGTGCATCTTCAAAATTAAAGTAAGCTATACCACCCTGATAATGCTGCATCCACTGTTTCAAAAGCGTGCTTTTGCCGGACCTTCTTACACCTGAAATAACTTCGATATGTTTGCTTTTGGGTAGTATTTTATTTAAATACGATCGTTCAGTAAAAGCTTGAATTGTTTTTACATGAGCCTGCTGAATTGTATATGCATTCTCTATTTCTGATTTTAGTACCATTCTGTTTTTGCATTAATCCTGATGCAAAAATACAATAGTTTATATTACCAAAATACAAAAGTTTATTTTACTAAAATACAATAGTTTATATTGGCAATATAAACTATTGAGTTTTAGGTATCTTTTTATCGTAATAAAATCTGAATAAATATTAGAAATCCGAAAATAGAATCACTTGCTCACTCTGTCCAAACCCGCTTTGGCTCTTTGTTCCAGACTATTTACATACTCTTTGTTTTTGTAATAGGTCAATGCTTTTTGATAATAAATTTTGGCATTGGTAGGGTCGTTCAGGCTTTCATAAATTGTTCCTATTTCAATGCTTGAAGCCATGGCATAATAATGGGGAAGATTTTTTCCGGCGGTAATGGCTCTTAAAAAAAAAGAGATGGAAAGGTATGGTTTGTCCTGTTTTTGATAGATGCGGGCAAGCCGGTAAATAAATTCTACCTGATCGCGTTTTTCAGAATAATTTTTGGTTGATTTACCTTCTAATTCTTTGTATGCTCGGTCGTAATATCCTCCGTCAAATAGCAATCGGGCTCGCAATAACGATATATTTGGAATATACTTGTTCGTTGCATTTCGTGAAGCTTGCTTATCCTCATCTGTAAACTCGAAACCAATTTTCGATATTTTCAACATAAACAATTTGTAATTGACATAGTCGCCATTAATAAGATAAAACCAGGCCAACTTTTGGGCAGCACTTTTCAAGTAATTTCGACCTTTGAAAGTGGTAATATAATTCAATAAATATTTATCGGCATCCTCATCCAGGCGGCTAAGTTTGCCTACTCCCATTAAATAATCCAAAAATTGAAACTCAATGTAGTCTGTTCCTGATGGGCGGTTGGTCAATATTTGAATAGCTTCCTCGTTTCGCCCGGTTTTAATAAGGAAAGATGAACGAAGATAGGTACTGAAAAGATTGGTTTTATAATCCTGAGTACATTCATTTATTATTTCCCACCCGTTTTTTTCCTTGTGTAAAACCAGATGGTATAAGCCTCCCTGAAAAATTTTGGCCTCTAACTTAAAATATTCTAATTCGGAGCCTACGGGAACTTTGGCATTGGCAAATTTCTCCACTTTTTTCATACCGTTCACTACAGATGCTTTTACGCCAAACATGGTTATAATCCATTTAAATGAACCCGGTACGGTGCCCGAAAATGTTTCAATAACCCCCATAATGGTATTGTTGGGTAAAAAGGCGGGATATTTTACAGCATTATTTTTTAAGATTAAATACGAATCGCGAATATTAATTCCTGCCGAAAATAAATCATCAAATTTAGTTTGAGTTATTCCATAGTAAAAAAGCAATTGACCTCTGAACAACTGGGTATAGGCCGATTTCCCACCATACTTTTCTATTTTTTTTAGTTTATCAGGAATAGAAATTTTAAGTTTTTTATAACTTTTGTCATCTTCATTAATAAAAACATTTACAATTTCACTTAACCCTTGCAGATAATAGGCAAATGCATTTTCCGGATTTTTTTCAAGTTCTTCTTTTAAGGCCTCATTTGCTTTGGGAAGTTTTAGATGAAAAATATCTTCAAAGGCCTGGCTGCTTTTTTTATTAAATTCAATTTTTGCATTAGCGTTAAATACCGCTAAGTTTAATAAGAGTATAAAACTGACTTTTAGGTTAAGCATTCGTTAAATAAAAAAGGATTGGTTTCCCAATCCCTTTTTTATATAGATTTTAATACAGTTATTCTTCATCTTCTTTTTTAGCTCCCAGGCGGCGGCGAAGCTTTGGTTTTTCTTCTTCCAACACCACTTCATCTTCAATTCCGGCAAGTTTTGCGTCAACCAACACACGTCCGCAATGTTCGCATATTACAATTTTTTTATACGATTTAATATCGGCTTCCAACTGAGGAGGCATTTTTGCAAAACACCCACCGCATGATGAGCGTAAAATTGGTGCTACAGCAATTCCGTTTTTTACATTCAAACGAATTCGGTCGTATGCTTTAATCAATTTTTCTTCAACATGTTTTTCAACATCTTCCCGCTCTACCAATATATGTGCTTCTTCTTTTTCGGTTTCGGCTACTATATCGGTTAACTCCGATTTTTTGTGTTCCAAATCAACAATTCGTCCTTCCAATCCTGCCTGAACACTTACTATCATTTCACTTTTTTCATCAATCTGACGGCCTGTGTCTGAAATTCTTTTTTCGGCGGCCAATATTTCCAGACCCTGCAATTCAATTTCTTTATTTAAAGCATCAAATTCACGGTTGTTTTTTACATTGTTAAGCTGATCGGTATATTTTTTTATTAAGGCTGTTGAATCTTTTATTTTTTCATTATTTACCTTAATTTTATCTTCTAATTCTTCTACCTCATTTGTAATATTGGTAATTCGGGTTTGTAATCCTGCAAGTTCATCCTCAAGGTCTGATACTTCCATAGGGAGTTCGCCCCGCACGGCTCTAAGTTTATCTAACTTACTGTCGAGTGCCTGAACGTTAAATAGTGCTTTTAATTTGTCTTCTACTGAAAATGATTTTTGTACTGCCATTAATAATAATAATTAACCGGATTGGTATTGGTTTCTGCCAAAACGGGTGCGAAATTAGGATTTTTTTTTCTAATTATTTCAATTATTAATTCGGATGTAAATTGTTCGGATTCGTAATGACCAATATCGCATATCATCACTTTTCGTTCGGCATCAAAAAATTCATGGTATTTAAAATCAGAAGTTATAAAAGCATCGGCCCCCGCTTGAATTGCTTTATTTAATAAAAAACTTCCGGAACCCCCGCAAATGGCTATTTTTTTTATGGGTTTTAAATATGAGGTATATTTTATTACTGCAAGGTTCATGCTTTTCTTTAGCATTTTTAAAAACTCCGAAACTTCCATTGCCACATCCAGATCACCAATAATTCCTGAACCTACTGTGTTCCATTCGTTTTCCAATAAATAAATATCATAGGCTACTTCCTCGTAAGGATGAGTTTTTGTTAACGCTTCAATTATTTTATTTTTTAAATAAACAGGAAAAATAGTCTCAATTTTTACCTCATTTTCAAAATGAAGATCCCCGCGTTTTCCTTTTACCGGATTGGTTTTTTCATTGCCTTTAAAAGTTCCCGTTCCTTCTGAATTAAATGAGCATGAATCATAATTTCCAATTTGTCCGGCACCGGCAATAAATAAGGAATTCCTTACCTCATCGGCATTTGCCAAAGGCACAAAGGTGACGAGTTTGGCTAATTTGCCCGTTTTGGGTTCAAGAATTTTTAAATTTTTAAGACCTAATTTTTCAGCAATTTTAGAATTGACTCCTTTATTCAATACATTATCCAGATTGGTATGTATGGCATAAATAGCGATGTTATTTTGAATGGCTTTTATAATGGTTCTTTCCACATAATTGGTTCCGTTCAACCGTTTCAATCCATTAAACAGTATGGGATGATGGGCAATTACCAAATTGCAATTTTTTCGGATGGCTTCCTCAATTATTTCTTCGGTACAATCCAAACAAACCAAGGCATTGGTTACTTCCATTTCAGGTTGTCCGGTTAATAATCCGCTATTGTCGTAGTCTTCCTGAAACGATTTTGGAGCCACGGTTTCCAATTCGTCGGTTATATCACTAATTCGTATCATTTGGGGTGAAAGGGCAAATATATTTATTAATTTTTAAAAGGAGGTTTCATTGCTTATACTTTGCAAGTTGATACATTTAAATATGCGATTATAAAAGATAACTTCTTACTCTTTTCAACCACAAGAATTTGGGGATTTTGAAACACTAATCAGACTTTACCTTTTGGTTGGCTTAATTTTATTATCATAGTGTCGTCTAAAGTTTAATAAGTTTTTTTCTGAATATATTACCTTCTGAATGTATCTCAAGAAAATAAATTCCTGATGTCTGATTCGAAATATCAAAAGTGAGATAATTTCCTGAAGCACCTGTTTTTTCATAAATACTTTGGCCTGTTAAATTAAATATTTTAATATGGGTATTATTTACCGAATGATTAAATACAATTTCTGTTTCGCCATTTGACGGATTTGGAAAAATATCTATTTCCTGAAGATTTTTATTTTTAGATTTAAAAACAGTTAAAGTATTGGATTTGCATGCCGTATCAATTGCTAATAAAGGTGAGTTATCTTGATAAACCAATGGAATCATAACAAGATTTTGTTGAATAGTGAAAGTTAATACAGAGTCAATGAGCATATAAGTTGGACAATTAATAGCATTTCCTTTCATTTCGCAGGCTACAAGATTGGTGTCGGTTGTGGTACTTTTTACAATTATAGTTGAGGCTGTATTGCATTGAACAAATGGGTTTGTTTTTGAACTCATCGCCATAATCAGGCTATCATTTGTGATATTGTAAGTAGCTGCTGTTCCAAATTCTTCTCCCGGATCGGTAAATCCATATTTTATATAATCAGGAATGCCTCCTGCTGCCGAATCAACCGGAAAAACAAAGTATGGATATTTATAGCCTAAATAAAGCGTGTCATCCTGAAAACCTAAGGCCATTATTTCCGATGTTTTATGATTATAAAATAAATCAGTAAGTACTTCATTGCAACCTATATTATAAATGGTACCCCAACTTACCACCAAACCCGTGTCGAGATGCATTATATAGGCATCGGTACAATTTGATAAAGAAGGATAATATACCATTCCTCCAACCGCGAATGAAGAGTTGACACCGGGTTTTTCATCCGTTAAAATGGGTGAAAGTGCCAAATCTTTATACCCAAATGCATTATAGCTATAATGTTTTAGCGGTGTGAGGAATTGTCCATTTTTGTCCATTTCCACAAGTACTCCCCTTTTTAACGAATCTTTATTTACACAGCCAGAGATTACAAATCTCCCGGGCAATGTTTCCTTAATATCCAGAAAACTAAGGTCGCAACCGGGCGAGGAAACCTCCTTTTGCCAAATTATCTGTGCATTGACAGCGTCAATACAGGCAATTAATCCATTTCCTCCATTTGATATTTGCGAATTTCCAACTAGTATAAAATAGTTTGAACTCAGGGAATAATTTGAAACAATTCCTGTGGCTGTGCATTTGTCGCCTGAAACTGAATGAACTGACCAGTTACCTAAAACATTTCCATTAGAATCAAGTTTTAAAATCATCATTCCCTGGATAGTGTCACCGGTTACAATGTTTCCATTCCAGGCACCAACCCCTAGAACATAATCAGGTGATGTATTATTATTGGAATACTTTGCTATGAGTTCATTAATGGTTTTTGCGCTATCATTATAACCGAATACTTTTCGTGACCAAATAATGCTTCCATCTAATTTTATTTTATAAACCAAAACTCCTCTGCCTGTTGATGGATATACATCTGAGGCTATTAAATAGGATCTATCATTTAATAATAGAATATCTTTTAAATATTCATTTTCACAAGTGGTGTAATAAAGCCCTTTGGCAAGGGGTTGAGAAAAAATCGTTGAAGAAATAAATAGTGAAAAAAGAAAAATAATAATTTTACTAATAGATGGTTGTCTATTGAAAATTAAAACAATTTTGATTGGCCGTTTTATTTTCTTCATTTTCATTTTAAGCCATAGTAAATTATTTTTCTGCTATTGACTTAATATTAGAAAGTATTTGTCCCTGTATTTTAATCATCATTTTTTTCATCATGAGCATATTCATAATTTTTGCCATAAATGTGGCCGGGTCATAATACGATTCGTTTATAATTTTAGTTTTACCATCATCCATTTTTTCAAGATAAAAACAAAAGCGAGGCTCTTTCAGCATTTTTTTCATTCCCATGGTATCATTTTCTATGGCCCAAACTGTTTTCTGTTCATGCACAAGTTCAATCAGTTTTTCGGTCATTGTTCCTTTTCGGCCTTTGTTATCCATTTCACAGGTTCGCAGTTCACCTTGCTTATCCATACGGCCTGATGCGCTAATAACCCCAGGATTGATTTTGGGGAGAACGGTAATGTCGGTAATAATTGCCCAAACACTGCTGATAGGAGCGTTGATAATGGCTTCGTTTCTTGCTTGTAGTTTGCTCATTTTCTGTTTTATTAAGTTTTAAATTGTCAAGTGATTGTGCAAAAATATTAATTTATAGCAATTCTCAAATTAAATTAGCCAATATGCCATTTTAATTTTAGAATAATTAATGGCGATAGAGTAGCTGTTTAGTCCACATACATTTTAAATAATATTGAGCAAATACATTTATTGTATCCGTATAACCTGTAAAATAATTATTTGATCCAATGTATGTTTGTCTTCAGCCCCACAAGCTTGGGAGCTTGCAAATTTGTTGAGAAAAAATAAAAATGGACAAACCCTCATGGCTATGTTGAAATATAATGTGGTTTAATATTTTTTGCTGTTACAAATGCTGAATTTGAGGTCAGAACGTATTCCAAATATTTAGTAATGTCTTTCCCATCGCTTCGCCTGATCCTGAACCAGTTCATATAATTTTGTAAATACCCGGAAGCTACGCCATTGAATTGTTTTATCCAATCTTTTAGCAAATGATTTATGTTGTTGATGTTTTGTATGTGATAAACTTTATCCTTCACATGTTGTCCTTTTGATGCGTTAATTTGAACGTGCTTCAATTTTTTATCTTTTGCAAATTTTTCATAGCTTCTATGGCTATCTGTACATAATACTGAAGCATTTTCCCCAACTCATTTACCGAGGCAGGTCTCAATCTGAGCGGTTGATATTCTGCCTCTACATGCTACCTCTACAATTGACTTTTTGTTACGGTCGGTTGAGACAAGAACTGCAACATGTTCGTCATTAATGAAAGCTTTTGAAGCTTTCCCAGCACGCTTACGAGATTCACGCCCTTGAATACTCCTACTTCCTTTTTCTGAGTACAAAAAAAAGGTTTCATCCCCTTCAATAATGCCATCGAGTTTAGTACAGCCGATATCCTTAAAAGCCCCAAGAATCTTGTGTCTCCATAAGAATAGACCTCTTTCATAATTGAAAATTATAAATACCAGCGATTAAATTGAGTCTAAGCGAATATCGTTTTCTTCTATTGCGATATTTTTCAGGTAATATTCTAAATATTTTAATACATCTGATAATATTTTCCACTAATACCCTACTGGAAGATATTCTATGATTTTCCTGTTTATCCTGCTTTGTTAGAGGGTTTTTCTTACTTCGCTTTTTAGGTATTTCAGTATTAGGGTGTATTTTCTATTGACCTTGATAACCGGTATCAACCTGTGCTATTATTGTATGATGAATAACTGTTTGACTTTGCTTGAAAAGTCTAAAATCATGTCTTCGACCAGCTGCCTGAGCAACACACAAAATTTTATTACTTTTGTTATCTACCACTATTTGACTTTTTATTGTGTGTCTCTTTTTCTTGCCTGAGTAATGTTTTCGTTGTTTTTTTTAGGCCGTTCTATTGGACTTTCAGCTACATCAACCAGCACTATCTCAAAAGAATTAGCCTCTTGCAAAACTTTTTTACCTGGCAAATGAAACAACTTGCTTTTTATCAGAAGCCTTTCTAAATCTGTAATAATTCGCCAGCACTGAGCTTCACTAATGCCGTAATCTGCACTTATATGTAGAAAAGTTCTGTATTCTCTATAATACATAAGCATCATCAATAACTTATCTTCAACACTTAATTTTGGTTTAGGCCCCCTTCTATTACCCGCAATTTTATGCTATGAAGGTGGGCTTAACCTGATTATTTCTTCAATCATTTTACCGAAGGTATCCTTGTAAACCCCCACTAATCGCTTGAAAACGCCAGGTTTAAAGTCTTTTATTTCTTCCCATTTCATATGGAAAGTTCAGATAATTCTATTCTAATCCTGATTTTACCCTTAAAAACTTATCCCAATATTAATGTGAATTACGAAAGAGGTCTAATGAAGGCACCAAGCTAATGAGTAGTGTTTACAAATACAGACAAAGATTCAGTTATTATCCGGAAGTGGTATTGGCTGATAAAATTTATTGTAACAGAGATAATCGCACCAAACTCAAGGCGCTAAACATAACCCTAAAGGCAAAACCTTTAGGCAGACCAAAGGCAGTGGTGGAAGAACACTTAAGACCGGGCGAACGAAATCCAATAGAAGGTAAGTTTGGACAAGCTAAATCCGGATATGGAATGAATCGTATAAAACCAAGACTTCAGCAAACCAGCGAATCTTGCATAGCCACAATAATATTGGTACTTAACCTGGTTAAATTAGCCGGGGAAGTACCCCTATGTCTGTTGAAATTGATGATAACTTATTCAGCATAGGAGATAAAAAATAAAAATCAAAGGCTATTTGATATATTTGTTTGGTCAAAGCAGGAATTTTTACAACCAATAATTATTTGTACTTAACCAGCAGACCCTATTTAAATATTATCAAAGTGCTAAAAAACAAAATCCCGGAAGAATTTCTCCCGGGATTTTGATTAGATTAAGTATAAACCTTTACGTTTAGTTTTTAACTTCAAATCGCAAAATAGTGGTAAGACCTTTGTCGGTAACGAGTTTTGCGGAATAAATACCTGCCGGTAAATTGTGGTCAGATATGGTAATACGTGAGCTGAAGCGATAACCGCTTAGTATTTCTCTACCTAACTGATCATACACATTCATGGTTACCATATCGCCCGTACTTACTTCTACGGTAAAGTTATCTTTATTTGGATTTGGGTACAAGCTGGCTGCAAATGCATTGCGGTTAATGGTGTTAATTCCTGTAGTTGATAGCGCTACATTATAGTTGGCAGGCGTTCCCTGGCAGCCGTTTGCTCCGGTTTCAGTAACCGTTACAGTTCCTGCTATTCCGGTTGTATTCCATTTAACCTGAATCATACTGGCGCCATTCGACAATACAACACCGTTAGTAGCTACCCAATTATAAGTAGAACCCGGAGTTGCAGTTACACTATAAATTTTAGTGCTTCCGTTTAACGCGGTATTTGGGCCTGATACTATAATAGCAGCAGGATTTGGGAGTACTTTAACAGTATATTGGGATGAATCTCTGCAACCGGATGCATTTGAAAGCCTAAGTGTAACAACATAATTTCCTGCTGCAGCGTATGTACGTGACGCATTAATTGTTGAAACATTTGTACCATCGCCGAATCTCCATGTATTGGTGAATCCTGAAGCGCCCGGAGAAGTATTGGTAAACCCAAAATTATTACTATTCAAACACTGGGTTTCATTATTTATGGTGAAAGCAGCCGCAGGACTTGAATTAACGGTAACTGTTTTTGATATTACATCGGTGCATCCGAAATCGGATGTAACCCCAAGAGTAACCGTATATGTACCTGTTGCACTATATTGTTTTAGAATACTAATACCCCCTTGCGAACTTCCATCGCCTAAATTCCAAACTCTGGTAATAGAACCATCTGATATGGTTGATGCATCGGTAAAGGCGAATAAGTTACTATTTATACACTGTGAGGAATTATTAATATTAAAGTTTGCCACAGGTTTTGGATATACCATTACCGGATTGTTGGTCGAATCTTTACATCCGTTGTTACTGGTTATTACCAATCGTACGGTATAATTTCCTGCCGATGCATACGTTCGTGTTGCATTGGTAGCCGTGGATGTGCTGCCATCTCCCAATGTCCATGCCCTGTTGTAGGTTCCCGATGCTATCGTTGAGTTATCGGTATAGATAAAATTATTACCATTAATACACTGTCCGTTATCATTGATGCTAAAGGCTGCTTTTGGTGCGGCAAATACTGTTACTGATTTGCTTACCGTTGCCTGGCATCCATAAACAGATTTTATGTTCAACGTTACATTATAACTTCCGGGACTGGTGTATGAATAACTTGGGTTAAAACTATTCGAACTGCTTCCATCGCCAAACTGCCAGGATACATCACTAGCTCCCCCTGAGGTGTTTGTAAATGCTATGGCTGTTCCTATACATCGGTCACTAGCTGTAAAGTTTGCAACCGGATTGGCATAAATGATAATCTGTTTGGTTACCGCATCGGTGCAATTGTTGGCATTTGTAGCTGTAAGTTTTACGCTGTAAGTTCCTGCATTAGTGTAGCTTTGGGTGGGTGATGTAAGGGTAGATGTTGCTGAATTTCCAAAATCCCATGCATACGTGGTGCCGCCTATGGTGGTGTTGTTAAAAGTAACGGTAGCTCCGGCACATGCGTTGCCTGCATTAAAATTAGCAGCTGGTTTTCCGTAAACAAGGATTGAGCTGGTATTCCTGTTCTGACATCCTTTATCGGTGGTGGTGGTAAGGGTTACCGTGTAATTGCCTCCTGCCTTGTAAGTATTGGTGGGGCTTGTATTACTGCTGGTGTTACCGTCGCCAAAACTCCACTGGTGGGTCATGGTGCCTGCCGATAAGGTAGTGGTATTGGTAAAGGTGGTGCTCAATCCCAAACAGAAATTGCTTGGGTTGGTAAACGATACTGAGGCTCTTGGATGCACTGTAACAGTGGATCGGCTTGTGTCTTTACATCCATTTATGGATGTTACGATTAATTGTATGTTATAAGTTCCTGCATTGGCATAGCCTTTGGCCGGATTAGCTACCGTGGATGAATTTCCGTCTCCAAATGTCCACTCATGTCCAACTGCTCCTACCGAATTGGTGGCAAATCCAAGATTGTCACTTGTACAGCCGTTATTTACGTTAAACGATGCTTTTGGCCTTGGCCATACGGTTACCGTTTTATTGGCTGAGTCTTTACATGCATTTACACTGTTGGCTACTAATTTTACATTATAATTTCCTTCGGTGTTATAAATGTTTGTCGGACTTGTGGCTGTACTTGTGTTGCCGTTGCCAAATGTCCACTGGTACGTGGATCCGTTGGTGGTGGTATTGGTAAAGTTCATCAAGCCTCCCCTGCATATTGGGTCGGGGGATGCTGTAAACGATACTACCGGACGGGCGTAAACTGTGACGGTTTTACTCAATGAATCTTTACAGCCGTTTACGGATGTTGTGATAAGTTTAACGGTATAAGTTCCTGCTGTGGCATACGTGTAATTGGGTGAATTGGCTGCACTCGATTTTCCGTCTCCAAATACCCAGATGGTAGAGGTGGCTCCTGTGGACTGGTTGGTAAAGCTTACTGCTGTTCCCAAACACTGGTTGTTAGCCGTAAAGGCCGGTACCGGTTTGGCAAATATTGTTACCGATTTGGTGGTTGAATCTTTGCATCCAAAGGTATTGGTTACCACAAGTTTTACAGTAAAGTTGCCTGAGGTGGCATAGGTTTTGGTTGGAGCGGCTGCCGTTGAGGTCGTAGCATCTCCAAAATTCCAACTGTTCGTTGCGGCTCCGGTGCTGCTGTTGCTGAATGTAATACTGCTTCCCAAACAAACATTGCTTCCGCTAAAGTTGGCCTTAGGCGACACATTAACAGTGTATGATTTAGTAACTGCATGGGTACAACCATTGCTGGTTGTTGCTGTAAGCGTTACGTTGTAAGTACCCGCTGTCGGATAGGTATAGGTAGGGCTGGCGGTTGTGGATGTGTTTCCGTTTCCAAAATCCCAACTGTAGGTGCTTGCTCCGGTTGAATTATTTGTGAATGTGCTTGTAAATCCATTACATACATTGGCCGCTGAAAAATCAGCTACCGGTTTTGGATGTATTGTTACCGTATTGGTGGTTGAATCCAAACATCCGTTTGTGGATGTTATTTTTAATTTCACGGTATAGGTTCCGGCCGTAGCATATGTGTTGGTTGGATTGGTGGCGGTGGATGTATTTGCGTCTCCAAATGTCCATTGGTAAACCGAGGCTCCGCTGGATGAATTGTTAAACGACGTGCTTACTCCCAGGCAATTGTTCGATACACTGAACGTGGCTTTAGGTTTGCTAAACACATTCACGGTTTTTATAAGTGAATCTTTGCAACCAAACGTGGAGGTGGACACTAATTTTGCACTGTAGGTTCCTGCCGTTGCATACGTTTTGGTAAAGGATGTGTTGGTTGTGGTACTCGTACTTGCATCACCAAACGACCATGCTAAGGATGCAAATCCGGTAGATGTATTGGTGAACGTGGTGGCTGCAGGGAAACATTCATTGGTAGCGCTGAAGTTTGGCGTTGAACGGATATTAAATACTACGACCTTGGTGATGGAATCTTTGAATCCACCGGATAAGGATATTCTGAATTTAACATTATAGGTTCCCGCACTGCTGTAATGATGGCGTGCATGCTGAACATTGGAGGTGGTGGCATCTCCAAAATTCCAATGGAACTGAAGGCCTGATCCTGATCCGCAAGCATATACGGTATTGTCAACAAATATCACTGAATCTCCCTGACATTTTAAGCTAAATGTAAATGATGGCGATGGGGTGGTGGCCACGATTACCGATTTAATCGCCGAATCTTTACAGCCCTGATTACTGGTGGCTGTTAAAGTTACGGTATAGGTTCCGCTGCTTGTATATGTTTTGGTTGGTACACTCGAGGTACTGCCGGTTCCGTCTCCAAATTTCCACAGGTACGTAAGGGAGCCTGATGAAATGGTGGATGAATTGGTTACCGGCATCGGATCGTTAAAACAATGGTTCGATGCGGTATAACTAACCGTTGGTTTTGCATTGGTACGAACTTTTATCGCATTGCTTGTTCCGCTTGGGCAACCTGTGCTTCCTGCCAATCTCTGGAAATACGTAAGTGTGGATAAGGTGCCTGAGCTATAGGTGGATGAGGTGGCTCCGCTTATATTTGTCCAGGTGCTGCTGTCGGTAGATGACTGCCACTGGAACGTGTATGTTCCCGGTCCGCCTGTTGCCGCTGCCGTCTGGGTAAAGGCTGCTGGGGCTGTTCCAGCACATATCGTCTGGCCTGAGGCTATAGATCCGCCGGTAATGGGTGAATACAATTTTATTTTTACACCATTGGTGCCCGCAGATGGACATGAACCTGAGAATACCAGATTTCTGTAATACGTTACACTTGTTACATTGGTCGGGGTAAAGCTGCTTGAGGTTTGTCCCGAAATATTACTCCACGTAGCTGAATCGGATGATTGCTGCCATTGGTAGGTATATCCGCCTACTGCACCTGTGGGGGTAGTACTGAATCCTAAGGCTGAACCGGTGCCATTGAAACAAATGGTTTGGGCTGTACCAATAACGCCCGGATTTAATAAGGTTCCCACTGTGATAGTTACCGTATTGCTCACTGCCGGCCCGCATGCAGCCGTAGTTGTGGATCGGCGGTAATACGTCGTGGTGGTTAATGTGCCCGGCTGATAATCCTGGCCGGTGGCTCCTGATATGTTAGTGAAGTTTACATTGTCAGTGGATACCTGCCACTGGTTGGTGTAAGGTGAGATACTTCCTGAAGGTGCTGTGGTAGTGGTAATCAGGGCCGGAGTTGTATTATAACAAATCGTTTGGCTGGCACCGATAACACCGGCTGAAAGGGTTTTTAATATAAATATAGATTTATCGGCACTATCGGTACAGCCACTGTTGGATGTAGATATAATCCTTACGGAATACGACGCTGAAGTAGTGGTATATTTATGAGTTGTGGTATTACCCGTACCTGAAGTTGCATCTCCAAATTTCCATGAATTAGCTGTAATGGTTCCGCCTGAAACGGTAGAAGCGCTTGTAAAGTTTACAAAATTGCCACCGCATGTATCCGTATAGGTAAAGTTAGCTTTTGGCAATGGATTCAGCGTAACATTCAAGGTATTGGAGCCATTGCATGATAAAGCGGTAATAGTTTCGGTTACACTTACCGATGCGGTACCGACTGTTCCCCATTTTACGGAAATAGAATTGGTGTTTTGTCCGCTTTGTATGGTTCCCCCTGTTACTGACCAGCTATAGCTCATACCTGTTTTCAGGGTAGTAGAATACGTGGCAGTTGACTTTTCACAAGCAGGGTTTGTACCTGATGCCACCGGAGTAGGCTTGGGCACAATGGTAATAGTTGACATGCTTGTATCATTTCCTCTCTGCTCTTCACCAGTTAAGTTGGTATATGCTTTAATAGTGTATGTACCACCTGCAAGCGTATTTATATTATCAGGGAAGGTATAGGATGCAGTAGCTCCCGCTGCCAAAGGCCCGGCAAAATTTTGGGTTGAGGTAACGGTAGCAGAACCGGTAACTTTTAAAGTAACTGAAATATTTGACTGGCTTAGGAATCCATAATTCTTTATAGAAACCGTTACCTGGGTATTGGAGGCGGCACAAGTTGTATTTGTTGGAGATACAATGGCTGAAACTCCGGCATCCTTGCCAAAAGCTTCGAAAGATCCAATGGTCGGAGTCGTTGAATTTCTGGTAATATATACAAAATCTTTGGCAATACCTGTGAGAGACATACCTTTATAGGCAACTTCGGCAGTTCCTGATTTTGACGGATCCAGATTTAAATCTCCAATCGCCCTGTTTACAAACATATCGGGATTAATTTCGCCTCCTGAAGTACCGCTTGGTATATATGGTGAATTCAAATCTGATCTTGAATTAGCCTTCCAGTCGCTGAAGTTATAATCCGTAATATTCCAAAGTGCGACAGGATAAGCGGATGAATTGCTTAGCAAATTATAATTGCTCGCATTGTTTTGCCAACCTGTTTGGAAGGTAGTAATTACATTTTGATTACCTATTGCATAATGCTTTCCTGTTCCACCTTTTCGGTCGTTCATCAATATATTACTCTTTGCATTTACAATAGAAGTATATGAGGAAGTAACATAATTATTGCCCCTTAAATAGCCGAAAGATGAATGAATACCAGATGTGGCAGTGCCACCAATATATACAGAATTAAAAAATGAATTTATGGTAAAGTTGCCTGATGTGGACTGCCAGATACCAATGTACATCGGGCTATTGGTTTGGCCGGTTCCAAGTGAAATCTGGTTGTTCTGCAATGTAATTGAATTCTGTGCTGTAGCAATCATAATACCGCAAGCAACTGCCGGAGCATTAATATTGGTGTTGGTTGATAAATTTATTATATCATATACTCGGTTATTAGAAAATATTGTATTGTTTGCAAAATTTACAAAAAGACCGGTTACAATGGTAGGCGCAGCTCCAGTATTATTTGCTCTTATGTTATAAACTGTATTATTTGCAACCCGTCCACCTAAAACAATAGCGTAAATTCCTATGCCTGTAGCGGCAACAATTGTATTGGTGGCAAAAACTGAGGTAATGTTGGAGCAGTTTACCGAGCAATTAAATACTTTATTGTTAGTTATTGTTGGAATGGAAGTTCCAGAATTTCCAAATACAATTCCTCTAAAGCTAATACCTGATTCAACACCGTAGGATGTCATATTAGCCACTACATTACTATCAATTAACACTGTTGGAGCATTTAATGACGTCATTTGTGCCTGGATACCAATGATACTGCCGGTTCCGGAATTTTGTATGCTGTTAGCGACTGTAGTTGAACCAACTAAGTTCTTTCTTATAGTGCACAGTCCGTTAGTCGGGAATATACATACAATGTTTTCAGCAACACCCTGCATAGGACAATTAATTCCCTGTATGGTATTGCCAATAATATTGCAATTACCGTTTGACTGATGGGTAAGAATAGAGTGCTGAGCTCCCCCTGAAAGAACAATTGAATTGATATCGGTTGGGTGTCCGATTAGGTTATTTAAAATATTTACACTAACAGAATTTTGACTTATTATTCCGAAAAATGTAGCACCGGTTCCTATATTCGTTCTTCGGATGTTTTGAATAACATTGTTACTTATTGTTGAAGGCATAAATAATGATCCGGAGGTAAATGAAATGGCCCTGAAATCAACATTTGCATTATTAACCCAGGGAGCGCCGCCGCAATTCTTAGCTGAACCACCTATATAATTTCCGGAGATAAGATGGCCGCCTGATTGATATTGAACATCCATAAAAATAGAATATTGTAAAGCAAAGGCAGGAATTGACAGGCTACGGTAAAAACTATTGCCTGAAATATTCCAGTTATTTCCATTTCCTACATTGGCAATCCAAATTCCATATTGTGTAAAATTAGTTATTTCATTTCCCATAATAACGTTGGCCGTATTTTCTTTGCCAACATCACCCAAACTGTAAATATCAACAGCCGGAACTCCAAGAGGGAAGACACCTGTTCTGTTATGCTCTATCAAACAATTTGATACTGTATCTCTGCTGTTTCCGAGCATTTTGGTTGAAGTACTGAATTGTATAACACCTGATGTTATTGAAGAATTGCCACTCTCAATATTCAGATTGTTCAATCTGTTATCTGTAGCTTCATTGATAAATAAAAATACCTGACCGGCGGTATTGGTGTTTCTGAACCTAAGTTTTCTATCAGTGCCGCCACCGTTAAAATCAGGAATCCCTGAAAACTTAACCCTGTCGGCTCCATCTAATCTGATCATGCTTCCTACATTACCTGAAATTAAACGTTCTGTGTTTGTTAATGAATCGGGACGGATAGTTAAAGTATAAGTACCTCCTCCGTTATCACCCAATTGATTTAAGCCGAACGTACCGGGTTCATCAGTATTTGAAGAAATTACGGCAGTAACATCTCCACCTAACGAAACGGTATTTAAATATTCGAACAAACCACCTGCTCCTGTAAGGGTTGGATAGGTTTTACCCGTTCCTACTCTCAGTTTACTTCCTGCTGCTAATGCCCCAACTAATTTATAGGTTAGTGGAATGGCAGGATGTGTAGTAATTGTATTGACATCGGAAGCAACGGCATAAAGACCGTTTGACCTTAAATTGCCTGCATTATCCTGAGCTATTATATAATATCTGATGGTATCACCAGTGGCTACTCCACCCATTGTTGAATAATCAATGGCAAAGGTTGCAACTGCATTTTTATTGCTGCCCGTTAAGGCTGTGGCTGCAGAAGAGTACCAGGTTGATCCGTTTTTTGAGAAATAGATTCTTGGAATATTAGTTCCGCTCATTGGAATTCCTGCATTATCAGTAATGGATACATTGCTTACAGTTCGTGAACCGGAAGTTGTACTTGCATTATTTAACAAATTGAACGTAATAACAGGAGCAATTATATCTGAAGATAATGAGAAATTGCCTGAATGGGCACCTATATCTACAGGTGTTCTGCCCGATCTTATATTTCCATCAAAGTCATCCGTTGTAGGAACATCCATAGCTCCGTTACCTTCGGCCGTATTGGTACCTGATAAATGTAAATTAACAGCTAAGGCATTTCCCGTAGGATTAACAAAACCCGGATCACCACTTCCACTATTCAAATCAAAACCTGTAGCCGATTGCCAGCTTGCTGCTCCGCTTAAATTGGTATAATCGGTAGCGGTTGATATAATATTTCCTGTTATCCCTCCCGTACCATTGGCATATAAAATATTATTATTTGAGAATATCAGGCTTGTTGACTGTAATTGCATTGCGAAGTTTTTGCCGGATGCTGAACCGGTGTTGCTTACCGCATTATGGAAAATATTATTCTTTATCACTACCCGTGTAGTGGTTGCTGAAAATGCAACAGGCAACGAAAACGCGGAAGTTACTGAAGCACCTGAACCGGGTGAACCGCCAAGATAAACGCTGTTATGATAATAATATGCAGAAGTACTATTGGTTATTAGCTGCTGGATTCCATAAACATTATATGGACCCGAAAAAGCATTACCTGCAGAATCAATACCAATTCGAATCATATTATTTTCGTAGGTTCCTGAGTATCCATAATTTAATATTCCAATCATAGTTCCGGCACCGCTTGTGCTTAATTTTAAACTGTGAATATTATTGCGTGAAACCAGATAAGGAGTATTGGAAGAAGCTGCAAGAGAAACAAGTCCTATAACATTAACTGCATTGGCTGTAGCTGTATTAGTATGATTTAAGGAATGAATTGTATTGCCTGTAAATGAAATAAATGTTCCACCACCTGAGTAGCATAACCCTATAATACCTGCAGAATATTGAGTACCTGTGGAAGTAGTCATTGAATTTAAACTGGAAATGGTATTGTTATGTATTTTTAAACCCGAACCACTCGATATATACAATCCCATCATTTGAACAGTTGCTGGTGTGGAACTTACATATTGTAAATCAGAAATTATATTATCAGAACATTCCGAATTTCCAAGGTTTCCATTCATCAGCAAGCCAATTATTCCGGATGCTGTAGATACCGAATTGGGATTGGCAGTACTTGAAACCAAGCCTGAAATTATATTTCCCTTTGTTTTATTTAATCCTGCAAGGGTATATAGACCAACCATACAATGGTTCCCGACATTTCTCAAATTCTTTAAATTTTTAACGGTATTATTCAAAATATTTTGAACACTTCCGCCAGAACTAACTCCAATACCTACAACGGCAGCCGAAGTTGATGATCCTGAATTACTTGAAGTGGCATTAAAATTTTGTACTGTATTATTCCTTACATTTAATTCATAGGTTGTGGTTGAAATCATAATACCTCTTACTGCAGTACTTGTATATACAGTTCCTCCGGTAGCTGTTAAATTAGAAATAATATTATTATTAACAGTTAACTTAAACGACGTAGTACTGTTTATTCCTATAAGTCCTGCATTACCGTTGGTCTGTATGCTATTGGAGGTAGCCGCATCTCCAATATTATTTCCTGTCGTTCCTCCTACATCTACCACTCCACCGTTAATATTTATTCCTGTAAACAGGATAGTAAGTGTTCCAGTTCCTGAAAAAAGGAAATTTTGAATAGTGTTACCCTGAACCTGAACCCCATCCTGAGTACCTGCACTAAGCAAAATGCCATTAAATGCTGACATAGCTGAATTATTAAATGCTGAACCACCGCAATAAGGTTCCATACCGCCGATAAAATTACCGCTAATAGTATCATTGTTGGAAATAATCCCGGGTACAAAATTTATTGCAGTTTGAGCACTTGTAGCCGGATTTGAAGGAGTTCTGTAGAAATGATTATTTAAAATTCTCCAGTTGTTTCCACCTGAATTTGCTGCTACGGTAATCCCAAAGGAAGTAAAATTATAAATCCTGCATTCACGAATGGTAATATTATCATTCATTAATTCAGGAAGAACGGCTGTTGGCAATTGACCAAGAGATTGGATTCCGTTGGTCATACCACTTCCATTGATGGCCCGGATATAACTTCTGATAAAGGTATTATTATCGTTACCGGTTACCATTCCGGTAGCGCTCAGTAATATAGCTGACGTTGTTGATCCCTCAACAACGCAATTTTCAATCGTATTATTTACGGCATCATTCAATAAAGTTATAACCGGATCAGAAGTACTTGTTGTTTTAATAAAGAGAAAAGTATCTGTTGAACTTCCTCCGGTTGGCATTCCTGTAATTTTAACCCTGTCAGCACCATTCAATCGTATCATTCCACCGGTTCCTGAACCGGTAACTGCGCGTCGTGAAGCCGCCGATGGGCGGATGGTTAAGGTATAACCCGAACCACCTGTTTCTATCCACTGATTTAAAGCTACCGCACCCGTTTCAGTCATATCACTTGTAATATTTATTACTGTATTTCCCTGCAAGCCCGAATTATTTATCGCATTAAACAATCCTGCTGCACCTGTTTCGGTTAAGGTAGTATAAGTTTGCCCTGAACCAACGTCAATACTTGTTGACAACGAAGGAACAATCATATAGGTGTTTGGTGTAGTGGGATCGGTTGAAACCGAAGAAACACTTGAAGCAATAGCATACATGGCATTTGATACCACATTACCTGCACTATCCTGAGCTAAAATATAATAACTAATTATATCTGCATTGCTAACTCCACCAAGTGTTGTAGCATTTATTGTAAAAGTCCAAACACCGTTTTGTTGGTTACCTGAAGTCAAGGAGCCTGCACCTGAATAAACCGTACCCGAGCCTTTTTTATAATAAACCCTTGGAGCGTTTGCGGTAGTTTTTGGCATTCCAAGTCCGTTATCTATAATATTCACAGTAAATGTCCGGTCACTTGTTGAACTGGTATTGGTTAAAGGGTTCAAATTAATAATTGGAGGAAACTTATCGCCTGATTTTGTAAATGTTCCGGCATCAGCCCCAATGTCATTCGGGGTTAAACCTGAGCGTACCTGATTATCAAAATCGTCCAATACGCTTGTAACGGTTGGGTCACCCGCACTTTCGGCAGGATTGCCTGAACTTAAATGTAAATCAACGGTTGAACTTGTTCCGTTTGGAGTAAGATAATTAGGATTAGATGATCCGCTTTGTCCGTCAAGCAGGGTTGCGCTGTTCCAGCTACTTGCTCCGGTTAGGTTTGTATATGGCGTTGTGCTAATTAAGCCGGCAACTCCCATTGTATTTGGTGTATAGATTATATTATGATTCGAAAATATCCTGCCGTTATTTGTGGTAATACTTATACCCGCATTATAACCTGTACTGGTATTGAGTATATTATTATAAAAAATATTGTTTTTAATATTTACAGTTTCTGTCGGTGAACTTATGGTTCCTGTAAGTTCTATACAAGCTGAATTTGTTGTTCCGCCTGAAATTCCTGCCAGGTATATGCTGTTATTATAATAATTATTTGAATATATTGTATTTTGAAAAATACCCTTATATGTATAAGGTCCACTTATAGCATTACCAATAGAGTCAACCCCTAAACGAATCATATTATTTTGATAGGTTGCAGTTCCTCCGTAATTATAAATACCGGTCATATTTCCGGCAGCGGAGGTAGCTAATCCAAAACTGTGAATAAAGTTATTATTAACGATTGAATAATTGCCAAACGTAGTAGCGGTAGTAAAATAAATACCTAAAATAGTAGCTGCGGCAGAGGTATTGTAGTTATAAAAATTATAAATAGAATTGCCTGTTATATTTTTATTGGCTGAGGCTGATAAAACATAAATGCCGGTAATAGAAGCCGGAGTAAGAGCTGTCGTGCTGCTGTTAGATGAAAAATTACGAATTTTGTTATTTTTCATATAGGTCAAAGTTGATTGAATATTAATTCCAAGAATATAGGTACCCGCATTGGCAGTGGCACTAAAATTTTCGATGGTATTATTATTAATAGTTGCAGGTAATCCGGTATTATAACTTATACCAACAATACATGATGTTTGATTGGCAGCGGTACTGGTACTTGCAGTTGTTAGGTCACTTATAATATTATTTGTTATATCGGTAGCGCCTGAAGCGATATACATACCTTCAATTTGAGTAGAAGCGGCAGCAGTAGAAATAAGATTTCTTATTTCATTACCATTATATACACATCCATTAGTGCCCTGATGATATATACCAATAATAGCGGCTGATGAGGTATTACTGGTGCTTGGAGAACTACTTAACAAACCATTAATTTTATTTCCTTTTATCTGGGTAATACCTGCAATATTCATAATTCCGATTACACGGGTTTGGCCGGTAGTGGTTGTACTGCTTAACGCTTCCGAAATACTGCCTCCTACTATGTTATCTGTAATAAATTGGTTATTGGAAGACGACTGCATTAAAATTCCAATAAGCACTGCTGAAGTTGTAGAACCGGCATTGGCTGAATTGGTAACAAAATTTCGGATGATATTATTAGTAATGTACACCGAAGCGCCACCTGTATTAACAATACCCCTGATAGCTCCGGATGTACTTGTGTTATTTTGGGAAATATTGGCAATCGTATTATAACTCATTACCATATCATGGAAAGCGGAAGATGAAATGCCGATCATCGCATTATTACCTAATGAACTTATACTATTGGCAGTAGATGCATGCCCAATCGTATTTCCTTTGCCTGCTGCGCCTCCAAGTATAAGAGATCCACCTTGAGGGTTGATACCCATAAATTGAGCCGAATTGGTTGTACTTGTAAAACTGATATTTTGAATTACATTATTTTGAACCAATGTTGGCGTACCCGGGTTACACGAAATTCTGATACCGGCCATAGTAGCCGATGAAGAACTATTAACCAGCGGAGAACCCCCACAATTGGCTAAAGTTCCTCCAATATAATTATTGCTAATTATATTTGCTATGGAAAGTGAAGTAGTTCCCGGTAAAAAATTAATAGCCACCCAGTTTGTGCTTGTAGTACCTGCCGTAGTAGCGCTATCATAAAAACTATTATTGGTTATCGTCCATTTTTCACCATTACCTAATGAATTAACTACATTTATTCCATAATTATAGAAGGAATGAATTTCATTATCGGTAATAGTAATATTATCTGTTTGAATTAACAGGTTAGAAGTTGGTGACGATGTAATAGCCGAATATAAAAAGGAGGTAGCAGATGACCTGGTAATCAAATTATTTGAAATTACGTTACTGTCATTTCCAAAAAACTTGTTGGAAGTTCCTAAAAAAATTGCCCCGCTTGCCGGGTTGGTATTTGATGAGCGGATATTGCAATATTTAATAGTATTGCGTATGGCATCATTCTGCAAAGTAAAAACTGTACCGCTTCCACTTGTATTCGAAAAAGATAATTCCTTTGAAGTTCCTGTTCCACCGGGGCGACCATCAAATGTAACCCTGTAGGCGTTGTCCAAAATAAATAAGGCCGTGGCACTATTGCCGGATATTACCAAATTAGTAGCACCTGAGGCAGGCCGTATAGTAAGCTGTGGATTAGAATTGGCTGTTCCGCAAATATTTGTAGTAAATATTGGTATAGTTATAGGGAAACTTTCAACAGATGACGCATACGTGCTCTGTAATTCCAACACAACACTCCCGTTAAATCCTTTAAGTTTTAAAGAATCAGAAGCCATTTTTATAGATGAGAATGTGCCGGTAGGTCCTACGGAATAGCTTCCGCTTAAAGGGGTTTGTGCTCCATAAAAACTTATATTGGTCAGGTTGGTATCATTGCTATGTGCTGAATCTAAGCTATATCCGGTAAATGATTTCATGGTTAAAGCACCTTTGAGGGCAGCAGTATTTAATGTACCCATGTGTATGGTATCAGTGCCTCCTATTGCAAGGGTTCTGGTATATGATTTTGTAAACGTTCCGGTGGTTACTCCTGATAATTGCATAGTAACAGGTATAGAGGATGTAATGCTGTTTTTACCTGAATTTTTTATTTGTACAATAAACGGATCGGCTGTAGCACCGCAAACATACGTTGGGCTTATTAAGGCTGAAATACCAACATCATTTGCATCAGCATCCAGGTTAATGGTATAATCTTCTGCTTCGCCATAGCTCAGGTCATCACATGAACCTGAATTGGTTGTAGGACAAGTACTAAAATAATACTCTGATCTAATTCTCATGCGAGTGGTACCTACGGTTACTGATGAAGGTATGGTTACATTAAAATAGGTTAAGGTAGATGAACCGTTCGGAACATTACCAACTGAATAAACACAATTTGGAGGAGACATCCATTCACCTGCATCTAAAAAATCGTTATCCCCGTTTAAATCAATCCATATCATCATATTTACAGGATAAGTAGGACCCGTGGTAAACCCGAATGAATAGGTTTTCCCTGCCTTTAGCGTAAACATGGGAGAACTACTCAAAAGAGTGTACTGGCCTGAGGAAGATTTACAACCACTATTTGTTGTGGTATGTGCACGATTAAATAGCGTGGTGGAGCCTAACTTAATTTCCACCGCATTTACCGACATTCCGTAAGTCGTGCAATTTCCACTTTGTCCACTATAAACAGGGGTACAATAGGGAGACTGCGCTTTGGCAATACCGCCAAATAGCGATAATAGAAAAACCGGTAACAAGGTTTTAGTAAAACTGTTTGATAAATTTTTGTTTAATTGAGTAGAATTTTTTTTCATAGTCGTTTTGTTTTAATTATTTTATGATTTACATCAGGTTAAGGAAATAGATTGTAAATTTTCTGTAAAAGAATAGAAATGGTTTGTCATATCAAAATTTTTAATTGTGAAAATTGAAAGTATTATAAAACTAATCATTTATAGCTTTGATTATCAAACTATAAAAGTTTGTCATTTTTTTTAAAACAAGAGTATTCAGGAAATAATTATTAAACTAAATATAATATATGGAATACTATCTCATGTTATTGGCCTAAAAACTTATTTTTGCGCAACAATTTTGGAGCAATTAGAACCGGTAAATTATGAAAGAATATAAAGTAATAGGAGTAATGTCAGGCACTTCAATGGACGGGATTGACCTTGTTCATTGTACCCTGGAACAAAACAATGAAAAATGGAGTTATAAAATTAATGCGGCTAAAACTATTGATTATGATGAAAAATGGCGATTGCGATTATCAAAGCTTCGTTCACAGTCGGCGTATAATTTTGTGCGAACCGACCGCTATTATGGCGAATACATCGGATTATTAATAAACGACTTTTTAAAAGAAACCAATCTTACCACCGATTTAATTTCATCTCATGGTCACACTATTTTTCATCAGCCCGAAAATAATATAACCACCCAAATTGGCGATGGTAATGCTATTTCAGCAATTACCGGAATTCCTTCCATTACCAATTTCAGGGCTATGGATGTTATACTTGGCGGGCAAGGGGCTCCGCTTGTTGGAATTGGCGATAAACTATTATTTGGCGAATACGATATGTGTTTAAACATAGGTGGCTTCGCCAATATTTCGGCTATGGTTAATGGTACCTATGTAGCATACGATATTTGCCCTGCAAATATTTTATTAAATCGTATAGCACGGGAATTTGATATGGAATTTGATGAAGATGGAAAAATAGCTGAAACCGGAAAAATAGATTATGACCTCCTGGGAAATTTGAATGTTATACCCTATTACAAGTTACCTTACCCTAAATCATTGGGCAGAGAATGGATTAATCAAAATTTTTGGGGTATAGTTCGTGAATGTAAAATTGACAAACAGGACAAAATGAAAACCCTGGTTGATCATATTGCCGGGCAAATTGGTCAAAATATTGATGACCTTGCCGATGGCGATTCATCTAAAATCAAGGTATTGGCCACAGGTGGCGGAGTTCTTAATCCCGTATTGATTGACTATATAAAATCGAATACCGATGCTGAAATAATAGTACCCGATGTGCAGCTTATAAATTATAAGGAAGCCCTGGTTTTTGCATTGATGGGTGTTTTGAGAATTCAAAACCAACTGAATGTTTTAGCCAGCTATACCGGTGCCGATGCTGATTCAGTAAGCGGTTCATTACACGGCGATTTTTCAAGATTGGTTTAAATAGATTTTGAGATGTGAGTACAGAGATTGTGAGAAATGTAACTTTGATAAATATATTATTTACCAAAATTTTTATTTCGAACATTTAAGTTCTCTATTATTCTCATTTCTCAAAGTCCCATATCTTTGAATTCATATCTCTGTACTCATATCTCTGTACTCATATCTCTTTACTCATATCTCTTTACTCATATCTCTGTACCAAAAATCTAAAATCGTAAATCTAAAATCGTAAATCCCTACATGTCTTTATTAAAAAAATTTGAACATAAACATCCCGAAATAGTATTTGAGTGGAAAGATACCGAAACCGAAGCCGAAGGTTGGTTGGTTATTAATTCCATTCGCAATGGCTCGGCAGGTGGCGGCACCCGGATGCGAAAAGGCCTTAACCGCCACGAAGTAACTTCATTAGCCAAAACCATGGAAGTTAAATTTACCATAGCCGGCCCTCCTATTGGTGGCGCCAAGTCGGGTATTAATTTTGATCCTGCCGACCCACGAAAAAAAGGGGTTTTGGAACGTTGGTTCAAAGCAGTATATCCATTATTAAAAAATTATTATGGAACGGGCGGAGATATGAATGTGGATGAAATACATGAAGTAATTCCCATCATGGCTGTGTTGGGCCTGCTTCATCCTCAGGAAGGAACAGTAAATGGTCACCTAAAAGATTACTCGCCTCAGGAAAAACTTCAGTCCATTACCCGATTGCAGGAAGGTGTAAGTTTAAAAATTACGGATGAACGATTTTCGCCGGATGTAAACCGGGGTTACACTATTTCTGATATGATTACCGGCTGGGGTGTGGCCGAAGCGGTGCGTCATTATTACGAAATTTGGGGAGGAATGATGAAAGGGAAATTGGCCATCATTCAGGGATGGGGAAATGTAGCCGCTACTGCCGCATGGTATTTAACCAAAAACGGGGTTTTAATAGCCGGAATAATAGACCGAAACGGTGGAATAATAAATAAACAAGGAATGGGCTTTGAAGATGTAAATCAACTTTTATTAAATAAAAAAAATCATTCTCTTTTAGCCGATAATCTTTTAAGTTTTGAAGAAACAAATGAGCAAATCTGGAGTCTCGGGGCTGAAATTTTTATACCCGCTGCTGCTTCCCGATTAGTCACCGAAAATCAGGTAGAGCAAATGATAGAAGGAGGAATGGAGGTAATAAGTTGCGGAGCTAATGTACCCTTTGCCGATGAGGAAATTTTTATGGGTAAAATTAGCCGGATGGCAGATGAAAATATGGCTGTGATACCTGATTTTATAGCCAATTGCGGCATGGCCCGTGTGTTTGCTTATTTAATGAAAAAGGATGCCGAAGTAAATGATGTAAAAATTTTGATGGATACCTCCAAAATTATACGAAGTGCTATGATGCGGCTGCATCAGTTTAATCCAAAACATACGGGCTTATCGAACAAAGCGTTGGAATTGAGCTTGACGGATTTGGTTTGAAGAAACACGGCTTGCTCAGTTTTTATGGGGGAGACACTGAGAACATGGAGAGACACAGAGAGACAAAGAAAAGGGAGACAGAGGAAAACGGAGGATCTTTTAAATGTTGTTTTTGAAAATAAAATGTTCAATAAACAATAATCAATTTTCAATAATCAATTGGCTTCGCCATCAATAATAGCAGCCGTTAGGTATTGAAAATTGTGTATTGAAAATTGATTATTGAACATTTTTTTAGAATTTGTAGCTTGAAATTTGGATTTTGGAATTTTTCCTTTAACCTTTTTACTTTAACCTTTCAGTCTTCCAAATACCCAATAGGATTAAGATAAAACATTTTTTTCCATCCTTGATGGTCATGGTCAATAAGCCAAAAGTAAGGAAAAAGCGTGGTGATGGTATAATGCAAATGAGGAGGTTTTCCAGCCGCATTGCCGCTGCTGCCAACACTTGCAATTATTTCATTTTTGCCAGCACATGAAAATTTGGACGTTTTTATTTCTTTTAAATGGGCATAATAATGAAACCGCCATTTGGGTCCTAAAATAATAATCACATTGCCGCCCATGCTTAATTTTCCGCAATAAATTACCAAACCATTTACGGATGAAACCACATGCGTTCCTTCTTTGGCAAATATATCAACCCCTTTATGGGTAACCGATTTTCCCCAGGGGTAATACCAAAATGATTGTGGATGGTAACTTGATTTGGTGGCTCCGGTGACCGGCATTATTAAATTTTGAGGAATTAAAAAACCAAGGATAAAAATGGAAAGCAGCGCTAATGTTATTTTTTTGCGAAGAGTCATCAGCCTATCTTGCTAATACAACGGTACCATTATACTTATATCCATTCAATTGTCGCTCTGCCACCTGATCATACAAATCCATTGTTATCTGAAAAACATAGGCATCCATTTGACAAATCTGTCCTTTATATGTGCCATCCCAACACTTAGTAATATCTTTTGATTCAAACAATAATTCACCCCATCTATTATAAATTTTCATTTCAAATTTTACTATTTGAGAACTATCTGATTTTTGAACACAGAATTTCTCAGGAAGGTGTGCATCAGGTGTAAAAACACTTGGAATATTTATTTTTATTGTGATTGAATCGCTTGATGGCGATGGCTTAGCTATTGAAACGCTTATTGAAATAAAAAGTGTAAAAACAATAATAAATGAATATGATTTCATAATGTATCAGATTAAAATTTTACAAGTTTACTTTGAAAAATTAGAACAAAGACAATAGCCTGTTTTTTTTGACCGCGTCTCATTTTAATCTAATTAAAGCTACCGCTCCATTATAGCTTCGTTTTTTTACTTTTTCAGTAGCCAAGGCATTATAATATTCCAGATCAAGTATATAAAAATAGGTTCCTTCGGGAGCTTTACCATTTTTTGTTCTTCCATCCCAACATTTTAAAATATCAAATGAAGTAAAAACTAATTCCCCCCAGCGATTGTAAATTACCAATTTGAATTTTAAGATTTCTGAACTATCCAATTTTTGAACACAAAAACGATCGGAAAATCCTTCATCTTCGGCGGTAAAAATGGTTGGAATGCTAATTTTCGGTACAATGGTATCGCTTGATGGTATTGATTGAGCGATTAAATTATCAAAGCAAAATAGTGTTAAAATAAATAGAAGTATTATTGGTTTCATAGCATTTGTTTCAATTTACAATTACAGATTAACGCCATTACTTTGAACATATTTTCTGAAATTATCAAGATGGATAATGCAAAATGAATGGTCAATTTGTTTAAGTGTTTCAAAAGTGGCAGAATCTGTTATGCCTTCATACCGGGATGTTCTTGAATAATTAAAAAGGTTTTTATAATCGCGCCAAGCGGTTCGCGAAATTTTCATTTTCGAATTCAATCGGTCAGGGTTTACACTATGTTCAATTTCAAAATGCGTTTCTCCGATTTCATAATTCTTTTTGGATGCCAACGCTTTTAAATAGTGAATGGCTATATAAAACAAAACGGTAATTTTCCAATCACAAAAATGCCCGGGGAATTCAGAGTTTATACAATCATGAAATTTTTGGTTATGATTTGCCTGATTTAAATACTGTTGCATATTTACTTTTAATCAAGCTTTATTGGCTCGTCAACTTTTATTTTATCAATAAGTTCATTGGGTACAAATTGAAAATAGACGGGATATTTAGTTGCTATATCTAACAAATCAAATTTATCGAAGAAATCAAATATTTTGTTTCTGTTGTCAATATCGTCTTGTTTTAAAACGATGGAATAATGAAGGTCGTTCAGGTTTGTTTTGGTTCTATAGGCAATTTTAATAATCTCAGAATTGTGTTTTAAAAAGCCTTTAACCATGCGGTCAATAATCTCCCTAATTTGGCTGTCTATATTTGATGAAAGTTTGAAAATACTATTAATAGGAGCTTCCAAACTATCTTCAATTTTTTTTGAAAGGTCGGTTTTTTCACCAATCTTCAATAATTCATAACTTCTATCAACTTCTTCTTTAAACTCTTCTAAATTGGTTTGAAGCAAATATAGTATGGCCTGTAACTGCCCCACTTTGTGGTCAGCTCCGGTTTTTATAACTTTATTGCTTTTCATAAATTAGATACAAATTTATACAGAATATTTAAAAAATTATACCTACCCAAAATTATCGCTACAAATTTTTAACCTTAAACTCAATCTTCGTAATCCTCGTATTGCTTTTATCTACCGATTTAAATTCTATTTTGTATATGTGGTTATCCGCAGTTTTTAAAATATAAATATTCTTTTTATAAACTTCATATCGTTTATTAACGGTATTTAAATAACGCCATTTATTCCCTATAAAGTCTATTGAGTTAGCATAAATATATATTTCAGCATCCCAAAATGTAATGTCATCGAATGCTTTTACAGTATCGCTGGCTATTTGCCTTCCTGTTGTATTTAGCAAAATCATGTCGGTCCAGCTATAGGCAGTGTCCACTATTATTCCATCTTTTATTACCGGACTATACAGGCCGTATTGAGTAAAAGCTAAATCCCAATCAGCCGAAGGAGGTTCAATAATTACCTCTTTTGCCTTTGCTTCAAGCAACACATATATATTATTGTAATCGCCTTTTTTTTCAATTTTCAAGGTGTCGCCGTAAATATCATTCAACATTCCATATTTTATTCTATAATAATTATCGGTACACCCCAAAATTTCAATTTTTCGGTATCCAAATTCGTCCACACTATTTAAATAACCCAAATCAATAACATATGTGTAACCATACGATTTAGGGTTCGTAAATGAAAAATCGCCCCAGGCTCCCATTGCCGTTAAGGCTTTCCCGTCTTTCATAATATCCGATTGCCAGTTTGTAATATTTCGGGTTTTTATAGAATCTGAAAATTTACCGGTATATCTAGCTATTCGCATATTTTTGGCTGTGTTCAAATAAAAATAATATTTATCTTTTTGGGCACAAAGCCTTAAATCCCAATCGGTAATTTTATGGGACGAAATTATTTTTTTCTTGCTCAGGCTGTAATAATGGGTAGCCATGTTATCGGTATTAATTTCGATGGTTTGTAATTCCGGGTCGGGTATTACAGGCTGCGGTTTCACTGGCTCCACACAGGACGATAAGGGGAGAATAAAGAGAAAGGTAAACACGGGAAAAAGAGTAAACACGGAGACACGGAGCAAAAGGAGTTTCACAGAGATTTTACCTTGATTCTCTAACCAATTTATTTTTAAATGCTTTTCTTTAATTTTCATTTCTCCGTGTTTCTCTTTGTTCTCTGTATCTCCATGTTAATTTTCCGAATTCATCAAGCCCAAAGTTAAATATTAATATTTAATTCAATAAAATAATTTCTACCATTCATTAAGGCATTTGTAAAAGGCTGCTGTTGTTGGCCCCCTGCCGAGTCGGTAGTAAGTAAAAAACTGTCACTATTTTTTACATTAAAAATATTTTTTATGCCACCTCTTAGCATAATGGTTTTTTTGCTAAATGATTTTTCCAACACGGCATCGGCCAGATTAAAACTATGATTAAAAAAAGTTTGAGGGCCGTTTACTGCATCCAATGCCATGTATCCCCTTTGCCCTGTATGTTTAATAATCGCACAAAAACTAAGCCCTGAGTTAGGTATTTTAAACGTAAAGTTTGAGTAAACTTCGGTATAAAATAATTGCTTATCGAACAAATTGGCAAAGTGATTATTACCTGCAAGAATTCCTCTGAAATTTAAATCCCAGTAGGTGCTTTGATAGGCAATATTTATGCGGGTGCCAATCGTTTTCTTCTCGCTCAGGTTTTTATGAACGAGCCTCCCGGGGTCGTTTTTATCCGAAATTAATTCGATCCCATCTTTAAAAAAATAATTAAAAAAACCGGGTTCTACGGTTATGTTATCTTCTTTAACAAAAATTTTATCTTTTTTAAATAATAACGAATAATGGTATGTTACGGCACTTTCGTCGGTCAGGTTCAGGTTTCGTTTTATGCTATAGCCATTGGTAAGATAGGTGGCAAACATTTGGTCGAACGTGGGAGCTTTGGTGCTGCGGGCTACCATAAATTTAAAACTTACCACGGGCGTAAATTTAAAATTCATTTTAGCTTCATACAGCGGTTTGGTTTTATACTTTGAACTATATGGCAATCTAAATGCCCCGAACAACAACATGTTTTTTATACCCGAATACCGTAATATAAAAAACAAACTGGTGGTTGAATTTGATTGGATAACATTATTCACTGTATGTTTATACCTATCCATGGTACTTGCAAAATCAAAGCCTGCATGATAATTGACCTGCTTGTTTTTATCGCCTTGCGAAATTACACATCGGCCATAAACCAAAGTGTAGCGTATGGTATCGTTCAAGGCCGTATCGTTCACGGCTTTTTGTTGGGCAGTAAAAACATCTTTAAGAAATAAGGTATTATATCGCCGATAATTCATCCATTGCAAATCGCCCTGAAGGTTATATTTTCGGGTCAATTTACCTTTGATTCCAATGTAGATTGAATTATTATTGGTTTTAGTTTGGCGGTCGTAAGCCCTTACCGTTTGTGGATATGGATATCCAAGCTGGGTTTTATTTTCATAAAGATTATTGAACCCGATGGAAACATCCATGTATTGCAAAATTTTATGAGAAAAATAAATATGATTATTAACCCGGGTATAAGGCAGCCATTGCAATACGCGGCCCGAGTCATTGCCCTGCCTGCCTGCAAAGGCATCTACCGAGGATGAAAACCGAAAGAAGTTTTCGGTAGTTCGCCGGCCAAGATTTACATTGCTATAAAAACTTCCCGGATTATAGCCTTGAAAACGCAAAGATGGTTTATACACTTTTTCCTGTGTAGTTTTTGAAATTAAATTGATAACACCCATAATAGCCGAACTGCCGTAAGCCACGCCCTGCGGATTTTCTATTATTTCTATTCGGCTGATATTATCAACCGGAATTTGTTGCAAATCCATTTCATCAAACTGAACTGAGCGAAAAGGCAAACCATCTAATAAAATCAAAATATTTCCCTTAGTACTTCCATGCCATTGAAATTGCCAGCCCTTAATGGCATCATAATTAAAAATACCCCCCGTTTCCAATATCAAAATATCTTTGAGATTATTGGCACCCCGCAATCGTATTTCGGCTTCGGTAATTATCCGGGTTACATCGGCGAGTTCACTTTGTTTCACTTTTTTAAATTGCCCGGTTTCCACCATGGTGTTTTCCTTGTTTTTGCTTTGGGCAAAAATCAGGCTTGGAAAAAGTATAAAAAAACAAAGGATTAAGCGGGTCAACAAATCAATAACGCATTTATCCTCCAATATTATTCATTTTCATTGGTAAATAAATTTTTTGGACGTTTCTTTTTACCTTGAAATTATTAAAATCCAATATAGTGAACAAAATATGGCAGAAGATGAACTTTAAAAAATTTAGATTAAACTTTTATCAAATGTTAGTGATTAAAATAATCAAGGATTAAAAATCATTTTAAAATGCTGAATCCCTGCCTCTTCAAACTGGGGGCCTGTGCGTTGAAAACCGGCTTTAGCATAAAGAGGCATGGCTTCTATTTGGGCATGTAAATAAATCGTTTTGTTAAAAGGTTTCACATCATTCAATAATCGGTTTACCAATTTCAAGGCAATACCTTTTCGGCGGAATTCTGCCAATACTGCAAAACGTTCCAATTTTATTCCATTCTCGGTTTCCCTCCATCGGGCAGTTGCCACTGAAGTTTTATCAATAAAGGCCAGATAATGCTGACATATTTCTTCGTTTTCATATTCCAGTTCGGGAGGACATTCCTGTTCTATTACAAACACCTGTTGGCGTATGGCAAAGGCTTTTCTCATAAAAGAAGTATCGGAAAACGTAAATCGTATAATTTCGATAGGCATGGCTGCAAAAATATATCAATAAAACGAACACGGAAAAACAAAACGGTGTAAACATTCTAAATAAAATCTACATTGGTATTTTTTTTAATTTAATGTAAGTTTGCCACCCTAATTAGCCTTTAATAAAAAAGGCAAAATTTCAAATTTCAAATTTCAAATTTCAAAAATCGTAAATCTAAAATAAAATGGGCATATCCAAAATAACCGAACTCTTAGGCTCCCATGCCGATTCACTTTTAAACCATACAAGCAAAACAATAAGTAAAGACAGGCTGCATTTACCAAACCCCGATTATTATATGGATTCGTATGGTATGAGCAATCGCAATGCGCAGGTATTGCGCAGCCTTGGTCAAATCTACAATTCAGGCCGATTGGCCAAAACAGGTTATGTATCAATATTACCGGTTGATCAGGGAATTGAACATAGTGCCGGTGCTTCGTTTGCACCCAATCCTGATTATTTCGATCCTGAGAATATTATTAAATTAGCCATCGAAGGGGGTTGTAATGCAGTAGCTTCCACCTTTGGAGTGCTTGCTTCATGTTCACGTCAGTATGCGCATAAAATTCCGTTCATAGTAAAAATTAACCATAACGAATTTATATCATACCCCAACCGTTTCAACCAATTTATGTTTGGAAGTGTAGAAGAAGCCTGGAATTTAGGAGCGGTAGCCGTAGGTGCCACTATTTACTTTGGTTCACCCGAAAGCGACCGGCAGATAATTGAAGTAGCTCAGGCGTTTGAACGAGCCCATGAACTTGGAATGGCTACCGTGCTTTGGTGTTATTTACGAAATAATGCATTTAAAAAAGACGGCGTGGATTATCATGCAAGTGCTGATTTAACAGGCCAGGCCAACCATTTAGGTGTAACCATTCAGGCTGATATTATTAAACAAAAACTTCCTGAAAATAATGGGGGCTATACCGCCATTAATTTTGGTAAAACCCATGCAAAGGTTTACAGTGAACTTACATCTGACAATCCAATTGACCTTTGCCGTTATCAGGTGGCCAATTGTTATATGGGCAAAGTGGGTTTGATAAATTCAGGAGGCGAAAGCAAAGGAGCAACCGATTTGGCCGAAGCTGTAAGAACAGCAGTAATTAATAAAAGAGCCGGGGGCTGCGGTTTAATTTCCGGACGCAAATCATTCCAAAAACCATTGAAAGACGGTATTGAATTATTAAATTCAATTCAGGATGTATATCTTTCAAAAGAAGTTACTATTGCATAATATCCATTGCCGTTGCTTTAAAGCAACGGCAATAAATCTAAAATCATAAATCTAAAATCGCAAATCGAATGAGTTGGTTTCAACGGGTAAAAGAAGGTATAGTAACCAAAACCAAAGATAAAAAGGAAACCCCTGACGGCCTTTGGTATCAATGCTCACGGTGCAAAAAACCAATACTTACCAAAGAGTTTGAAGAAAATTGCTGGGTATGTATGCACTGCGATTATCATGAAAAAATCGGCTCCGAAGAATATTTCTCTATTCTGTTTGACGAAAACAAGCATACAGAGCTTTTTAATAATATTATTTCAGCCGATCCATTAAATTTTACCGATTCAAAACCATATCCTGAACGGATAAAAGAAACCATGGCCAAAACCGATCTGAAAGATGCCGTGCGAGTTGCTACCGGAAAAATGAATGGCCGAAAATTAGTGGTGGCCTGTATGGATTTTAGTTTTATTGGCGGCTCTATGGGCAGTGTGGTAGGAGAAAAAATATCGCGGGCTATTGACTACGGCCGCGAAAACAAAATACCGGTTTTGATAATTTCAAAATCAGGCGGAGCACGGATGATGGAAGCCGCCTACTCACTTATGCAAATGGCTAAAACTTCAGCCAAATTAGCATTGCTTGCCAAAGACGGTATTCCTTATATTTCATTATTGACTGACCCAACCACTGGTGGCGTTACAGCCTCTTATGCCATGTTGGGCGATTTAAATATTTCAGAACCTGAAGCTTTGATTGGGTTTGCCGGCCCCAGAGTAATTAAAGAAACAATAGGGAAAGATTTACCCAAAGGATTCCAGCGGGCTGAATTTTTGGTAGAAAAAGGATTTTTGGATTATATAATAAACCGCAAAGAGTTGAAGCAAAATCTTACAACCCTTTTTTCCATAATTTGGGATAAAAAAAGTAAGAAAAAAGAAACTGAAGAAATGCCTCACGAGGATTAAATTCTTGCCAATTTACAATAAAGGCATTCGATATGACAGATGATTAAAAAACAAATATAAATTACAAATCGAAGATTCGATGATACCTATAATTAAAAATAAATATTAACTAATCATCATATCAATCCGAGTAAATAATTAATTTCGCAACCATAAATTTAATAAAAAAATGAATTTTCCAGCCAACCTAAAATACACCGAAGACCACGAGTGGGTAAACATAGAAGGTGACATTGCTACCATTGGTATTACCGAATTTGCACAAGGCGAATTAGGCGATATTGTGTTTGTAGAAATAGAAACCGTAGGTCAAACCCTCAATGCCCATGAAATATTTGGAACCGTAGAGGCTGTAAAAACAGTATCGGATTTATTTTTACCATTGAGTGGTGAAATACTTGAAAAAAATGAGGCCTTGGATAACGACCCACAAAATGTAAACGAAGATCCATACGGAAAAGGGTGGATGATAAAGTTAAAAATGAGCAATCCTTCGGAGGCTGATGCTCTTTTATCGGCGGAGGATTATGCTGCTATTGCAGGGTAAATAATTTATTAACAGATTTGACAACTTTTAAAAAGTTGTCAAATCTAAATGGCTTTACGTTTTTTATTTTTACTTTTCCAAATTTTTGCAACTTTGGAAAAGTAAAGAGCTAACATACTTACTTTATCACAATTTTCAATATCCGGTCGTCCTCTGCTTTTGGTGTTCCCCTACCGTCCTTGTTACTCACACAAACATAAAGACATCCATCCGGCCCTTCAGCCACATCACGCAAACGTCCATATTTGGTGGCAAAAAATTCTTCAATTCTTAAAATTTTGCGGTTATTATTTGGATTAATTATAGCCCGGTAAAGGGTTTGGCCTCTTAATCCTGTAAAAACAAACGAGCCTTTCCATTTACCCTGCGATACAAATGTGCAACCGGCCGGAGCCCAAGTAATAGCTGAACCACTAATAGCAATAGGTGTTTCCATACCGGCTTTTGTTTCCATACCAACAATATCAGGCCAGCCATAGTTTTTACCTTTTTCAATAATATTTATTTCATCATTGCAACATCCTTTTTCGCCTGAAGGGCCATGCTCGGTAGAAAAAAGTAAATTGCTGCCAGGCTGCCAGGCAAGCCCTTGAGCATTCCTATTGCCATACGACCAAATGTAAGATTTTGGAAAAGGATTATCTGTAGGAATAGTGCCATCGGCATTGAGTCTTAAAATTTTTCCGTTTAAAGAGTTTAAATTTTGGGGTAAGGTTTGGTCAAAGCGGTCACCAAAACTCCAGTACAATTTTCCGTCAGGGCCAAATTTTACAGGCCCTCCATTGTGATTATTGCTGCCTATTACACTATCAATTAAAACCATATTTTCACTCCCGGTTTTGGATATTGAATTTTCAATACAGCGCACCAGCTTATTGGTGAATTTACTCCTTGGTGTTGTGTAAGTATAGGCAATATATACAAAGCCGTTGCTTGAAAAATTAGGATCGAGGGCAATGCCTAAGAGCCCTGATTCACTTTGTTCAACCACATTGGTTAGGTCGAGCCAGGTGGTTAATACTCCATTGGTTACTACCCTTATTCTGCCGGCACGCTCTGTAAAAAACATTCTTCCATCGGGTGCAAAAGCTATTTCCCAAGGGGTATCCAAATTTTTAATAACATCGGTTACTGTAAGCGAATAAGTAGTGTCAATGGGAGTAATATTATCATTTTTATTATTCTTCTTTTTGCACTGGCTTTGCAAAAAAAGCAAGCTAAATAAAAGTGTTCCGAAAATAAGGAGTGTTGATTTGTGAGTCATTGTGAGGATTTTAAAGTTAATAAAAAACAGTTTTTGAAAAAAAAACCAATTCAATTTTAGGGTTTATATTTATGGTTCTCTATGTTATCGAAATATATAATTATCGGCACTCCATTTTCCGGGGCCTGAAATAAATAATGTTACATAAGCAGCCAAATAAAGAAATGCCAATTCACCATCGCCGAAAATATCGCCATTATGTGAATCAAAAGCAGCCACCATCATTGCAATTATTAAGGGAATTAACGCCAATCGGGTAAATAATCCTGAAATTAATAATAAGGCGCAAAAAAATTCAGCACCAATAACCAAGGCCAATGAAATTTCATCGCCCAAACCTAAAAAATTCATAAAGTCACCCGACTTTTCGCTATAATTAATCAGTTTTTTATATCCATGCGGAACCATTATCAAACCGGCTGCTACCCTAAGAATTAATAGAGAAACGTTTAATCTTTGTTCAGAATGATTTGGCAATAAAAATTTTTTAAACATGTTTCAAAAGTAATAAATTTAGGCCCGATTTAAGAAAGCTGAAAATTAAAGTTAGGGAAAGCTTCGCTTGGAGCGAAGCCTTCCCTCAAAACCTTCCCTTTCCAAAATGAAAACAAATATAAAACCCATGCAACCAGATGCCTTTTACCATGTTTATAATCGTGGAATCAATGGTGAGGATATTTTTAAAGAAGAACGCAACTACCCTTATTTTCTTCAAAAGTATGCTCTATTTTTAGACGGAGTTGCCGACACATATGCCTATTGTTTACTTAAAAACCATTTTTATCTTTTGATACAGACACGTTCAGAATAGGAAATTAGAGAGAGATTAAGGGGAAAGGGAATTTCAAAAAAGGAAGGCTTCGCTGTTTCCCCAAAGGAAGGCTTCGCTCCAAGCGAAGCCTTCCTTGCCCCACCAAGCGAAGCCTTCCTTAACCCATCAAGCGAAGCCTTCCTTAACCCACCAAGCGAAGCCTTCCTTAAAAAAACAAAACAGGATAAACCAATATCCTGGATAATTGGGAATGCCTTTTCAAGTCTTTTCAAAAGTTATGCCCAATCCATCAATATATCCTTTGACCGAGCAGGTGGTCTTTTTGAAGAACCATTTCGAAGAATTTTGGTAAATAGCGATTCCTACTTTACAGAATTGATATATTATATCCATCACAATCCACAAAGGCATGGTTTTGTAAAAGATTTCAGAGATTACCCTCATTCTTCTTATCATACTTTATTACATACTGCTCCAACCATATTGAAAAGAAATGAAGTATTAAATTGGTTTGGTGGTAAAAATGAATTTGAAAAATTTCATTTAGAAAATCATATAATGGGAAATTTAGATAAATTTGAAATTGAGTTTGACTGAGGAGGTTGGTCAAAGGAAGGCTTCGCTCAAAGCGAAGCCTTCCTTAATGAACAAAGCGAAGTCTTCCTTTGAAAATAAAAAAAACTATCTTTGCCGCCGAATGCACCTTTTTAATAAGCACAAAGAATTAATATACGAAGCCGTTGAATCGCTTGCCAGTCGCAGTTTTCATACTGTTTATTATGATAATCCCAAAGAATATTCAGAACAGGAAAGTGGAGACGGTTTAGCCGCGTTTCAAGCAAGATTTAATACAAATTTTAACGATTTAAATGTTAAGAGTGATGAATGGGTGGGTGAAGAAGTTTCGCCTTATCTCCAAACAGGCCTTGGAATCCGCTATCCGTATTTACCTTTAGCATCGTTAATAGCCAATGCACATGAAGGCTGGAAATCATGGCGTCATATTGAAATGGATGAACGGGCAGGTATTTTAACTGAAGCCCTCGAAAGGATTAAACTCCGTTTTTTTGAATTGGCTCATGCCGGCATGCACACCACAGGCCAGGGATTTATGATGGCTTTTCAAGCCACCGGTCCGCATGCCTGCGACAGGGCATTGGAAGCCATAGCTGTTGGTTTTGATGAAATGAAACGTTTTCCGGAACAGGTGAAATGGGAAAAATGGGTTGGTTCAAAAGCAATTCCGGTTCGTAAAACATGGAAAGCAATTCCCAAAGGAATAAGTTTAGTTATAGGTTGTTCTACATTTCCAACCTGGAACAGTATGCCCGGCATTTTTGCGAGCCTGATTACAGGAAATCCTGTTATTGTTAAACCTCATCCCAAGTCGGTTCTTCCAATAGCCATAGTGGTAGCCGAAATACGAAATTTATTAAAAGAATCAGGATTGAGAATGGATGCAATTCAATTAGCACCTGATACAACCGCTCATCCCTTAACAAAAAAATTGGCCGAACACCCTAATGTCAAATTAATAGACTATACGGGAAACAGCAAATTTGGAAATTATTTAGAAGCATTACTGAAGGTTACATTTACCGAAAAATCGGCCATTAATCCGGTTATTATTGACTCAACCAATGATATAGAATCACTGGTAAACAATCTTGCATTCAGCATTTCATTATATTCAAGGCAGATGTGTACTGCGCCTCAAAATATTTATATACCAGCTTCAGGAATTAAAATAACCGGAGGAACAGTAACATTTGAAGATTTTTGCGACCGGCTTAATGAAGCCATTAATAATTTATTAAATGCCAAATGGGGACCTTCAACTCTGGGATGTGTGCAAAATGATAACACATTGAAAATGGTAAAAGAGGTTTCAATGTCTTTAGGAACAACCTTAAATGAAGGCAAACCCTTTAAAATGCCTGAGTTTGAAAATGCCCGAACCCAGTCTATCAGAATATTGGCTGTGGATAGTGGCAAACAGGAAATATTTCAGCGCGAAATATTTGGACCCATGGTATTTGTAATAAAAACAGAAAATACGGCGAAAAGCATTGAATTGGCTTTACGGGGCGCCGAACAATCGGGGGCAATAACCTGTTTGGTTCATAGCACTGATTTTATGTTGAACAAGGAAATTGAAGAACAGTTTAATAACGCTTTTATTCCTGTATCATTCAATTTTGCAGGTCAGGTTTATGTTAATCAGCATGCCGCTTTTTCTGATTTGCACGGGTCGGGAGGAAATGCCTCAGGCAATGCTTCGTTTGTTGATCCCGGTTTTATTACACGGCGATTTGTTTGGATAGGCAACCGTTATATGTAATCTTTTTTGGCACACTCGGTTTCACATAATCTTTTTATAGAACTTAATGGCACGGATTTAACGATTGCCACGGTAAAAAAAGATGGATTGGTTGTTGACTTACAGTTTTTTCCAAAAGTTGATAAGTCTGCGCTTGATATTATTTTGACTGAGTTGCCTGAAATATATTCAGATATTACGCTGTTAATTCGGAACAAAAATTTTATCACAATCCCCGAAAGTTTTTATGCATCAGATATATCAGAAATTTATAAACTGAGTTATAATCTGCCCGAAAATGACAGCGTATGGTTAGATAAATCAGAGTATAACATAGGAATTGCATATAGTGTCGAAATCAGTCTTGCCGATTCAATGGCCGTTAAATTTTCAAGACTAAAAATAAAACATGAAGCAACTGTAATTCTTTCCAAACTCTTTAGGGAAGTGAATTTTAAACAATCCCGAATTTTAATATCTATTAACAACGGCAACCTTATCATTTATGCAATAAACGAAGGCAAACTGGTATTATGCAACCTTTATAGTACAAAAGCCAACGATGATATTTTTTACTTTGTAATGCTTGCTATTGAGCAATTGCATTTTTTGCCGGGTGAAACAGAATTGGTAATATTAGGCGAGCCTCCAAACAGAAATGAATTATTTGAGTTGTTCAAAAATTATATAAATGAAATAAACATATGGTTGGAAGATTATCAAACCGACCCTGATTTAAAAAACGCATCGGTTCTGTCGCATTCTTTTGCCCTACAAACCCTGATATGCGAATAATCGGAGGTCAATACAAAGGTTTCCGTTTTGAACCACCGGCCAAATTAAGTGCACGACCAACCACCGACCGGGCTAAGGAATCATTACTAAATATTTTATTATCAAATTATGGAATTGAAAATAAAAATTGTCTAGATCTGTTTAGCGGTACGGGAAACATTGCATACGAAATGGCTTCACACGGGGCCTTATCAGTAACGGCGCTCGACCTTAATTTTAACTCTGCAGAATTCATAAAAAAGACTTTTGATACCCTTGGATTCAAAAATTTTAAAGTTATAAAATCAGATGTGTTTAAATGGCTAAAACAAAACCAAACTTCACATTACGAGTTAATATTTGCGGACCCGCCTTATGATCATATAGCTATGCGCCAATTACCTGAACTGATTTTTAACACAGATTTATTAAGCCCTGAAGGAATATTAATTATTGAACACCGCACGTCCTTTACCTTTCAAAATACAGAGCTGAAATATCACAGGGATTATGGTCAATCACGATTTTCTTTTTTTAGTAAATAAAAATTGCAAAGCCTATTTTTGTCGTACAATTTTGCCACTAAAACACCAAAGCACAAAGTCCCACTAAATTTAGTTTTTTATTTTTTTGTGAAATTTAGTGTCTTCGTGTTTTTGTGGCAACTACCAAAAAAAACAGCGATTAAATATGAAAAGAAATGCAACAGCCGTATGGCAAGGAAGTGGAAAAGAAGGCAGCGGACACCTGACCACACAAAGTACCGTATTGAACAAAACCCAATATTCATTCATCAGCCGGTTTGCTGATGGAATAGGGACCAATCCGGAAGAATTGGTAGCTGCAGCGCATGCCGGGTGTTTTACAATGAAGCTGAGTTTTGTTTTGGGCGGGGCAGGATATACCCCTGAAAATTTGGAAACCAAATGCACCATTACTCTGGAAGAAGGAAAAATAACAGGCTCTCATCTGGTTTTAAATGCCAAAGTAGAAGGAATTACGGAAGAGAAATTTGCTGAATTATTGAAAGATGCCGAAGACAATTGTTTAATTTCAAATTTGCTCAACACCAGAATTACGGTAGAATACACCCTTAATTCTTAAAAATATTTTTAAACTTTTTAAATCATGCCAACTGAGGCTATCCAGCGGTTAGAATTTTTATGTAATATCCTTCCTCCCCTTCTCAATAAATTAGAAGAGAAAGATTTTTCATTTAAACCAAACCCTGAAAAATGGAGTAAAAAAGAAATCCTTGGCCACCTTATTGATAGTGCTACGAATAATCATCAACGATTTATCAGGGCGCAGTTTCAGGAAGTTCCAACAATAGTGTATGACCAAAATAATTGGAATAAATACAGCCATTACTCTAATATGGATTCAAAACACGTTATATCGTTTTGGGAAATTTATAACCGGCATTTACTGAAAATTGTGAAAGCAATTCCTTCAGAAAACCTTGAAAGAGAATGTCAAACAGAAAGCCGGGTAACTTTAGAGTGGCTGATTGACGATTATGTAAAGCATTTGGAACATCATTTAAGGCAGATTTTGGATTATTAACCAAACTACTGAAACTGATAAGGCTTAAAAAATTTAATCCTTAAAAATCTTCCGCCAAAGCAATAAAATTATAATTACCTTCACCTACAAATTTTTTCAAATGGGCAATTATTAGTTTTGGATTATCGTTAGGGCCTTGGCAATACAACGGTTTACCTTGATACCCAAACTCGATCTCATCTATGCCCTCATCAATCAATGATACGTCCAATACATTTTCGGCAAATGCAAAATCTTTGTGGGGTTCAAAACCAAATTCAGCAGCATAATCAATAGCACCGTAAATTAAATTATGGGCAAATGTAGGTGAAACCTGCATAGCTCCTGATTCATATGAATTTTTAAGTCTGTCATATTCTTCATCGCGCAAATGACAATTACAAAAGGCATTTTTCACTCCAAGACAATTCAAATCCACACAAAAAAAACCAATTGTGTATTTGCCACCGGATTCCTGGCGCACTATTAAAACATTTGTCATTCCCAATGTTTTATAATTTGTTTCAATGTAACATTCAGTTATTGGGAGGTTTTTGGCTCTTTGTAAAATGTAATTTCGGGGGCTTAAAAATTCTTGTTTGTTTTTCAAAATATATGTTTGATGCAATTTTAAAGATTTATTTTTACTCTTTATTTAAAGTTTGTTAACAAAAAATTAATAGTCTAAAGTGATAAAATAATAGCCAGTGTAAGAATAGTTAAACCAGATTATTATGTGAAAACAGAGTTGCCATATGTTAATAAAATGAATATAACTGTACCAGAGATGGTAAAAAATAGCATATCCTTTTATTTAGTTTTGAGCCATGGTATTTCTAACGTAGATGGAACTGCTTACTTGCATTTTAAACCTAAAATTTTAAAATAAAAAATTGTATGTGGGTACATTCTCCGACACCAATAAAATTAGGTAAATACGAAAAGGATAAGGTACTTGCTATTGCAAAAAAGTTCATTGACGCTTCAGACCGGCTTTCTAAAATTGTCAATAGAATTGAAATACGTTCAGGGCGAGTTTATTTTTTTTATCTTTATGAGCCTTATATACCAAAAGAAAGTGATGGAGTTTATTTTATTAAACCATTAATAGACGGGAAATATCTTGAATTTCCGCTGGCGAGGATTACACTTTTCGATAAAGGTTATTCGAATTGCAGTACTGATTGGAAACGACCAAATGACCAATGGGTATCGCTATTTAATGGTACATTAGTTGAATGTTTTCAATTTGTTGAAGACAGAGAGGAATGGTTTTCAGCTTAGAAAATGACTTTTTAAAACCCTTAATTTATTCTAAAAAAAAATGAAAAACAATTGCCCGATATGTTCGCAAAACAAAAGCCAACGTATATGCCATAGAAAAAACAATGCACAAATTTGCTATTTCTGTTGCATTGATATGCGAAATGAAACTTGTGATGGGTGTAAATATTATAAAGACCCTGCAATAGCAGCCAAACAAAAGGAAGAGCTGGAAGAAAAACAAAAAGTTTTGAAAAATATGGCTCAACATATATTTCAAAAAAACAAGGCTAGAAAACATGCCAATCCAAAACATTTTACAATAAGAATAGATCCTGAAATAGATGAACAGGTAGATGAAGCCTTACAATTATCTGAGCGAGGGAAGTATTATCAGGCAGAACAAATGCTTTTGAAATTATTGAAGAATAATTATGACTTGGAATCTGTTCACTATGGTTTGGGTACAAACTATGCTTTGCAAAATAAAAATGAACCGGCACTATTTCATTTAAATAAAGCCGTTGAAATATTCCCCTACAATGTTGAAGCCTGGTTTAATAAAGCGATGATTCATAAGGATAAAATGGAAATTCCTGAATTAATTAAATCGTTCAGAAAGGTAGTAGAATATGGGGAAAGCAAAGATAAAATTGTAATGGATGCGAAATCTATTCTTAACGATTTGGCCAATAATTTACGTGGAGAAGATAATATATCCTTAGACGATTTTATTGTTTTAGGTGAAAAATACAATGAAGCATTTAAATATATGGATCAAAAAAATTGGATTAAAGCGTTGGGATTATTTAATGAAGTGCTTAAAATAAATTCAAAGCACAACCAATCGTATGGTAATATTGGACTTTGTTATGCCTTTATGGGTAACAATAAAAAAGCCATTGAAGCGCTGGATAAGTCCATAGAATTGGATCCAAAATATGAAATAGCCATTAATAACAAAAAAATTGTAGAAGCGTTAAGTGATGGCGAAAAATTAAATTCACAACGCTATGCATCCATGGATTATTATAAGGATTTAAATGAAAGGAAAAATAGCCACTAATATTATATATGAAACTTTCCGACCTCATAAGATCAAACACTTGGCTAAGTGTAGAATTTACATTTTCAGAAATATATCCCGACCAAAATAAAAATTTGGATGTTTACGGGGATATTTTTGAAAAGCTTAAATGGATGGAAATGGAAGAAAGTGACTTTACTATTGAACTTAAACAATGTTATGATGATGAAACAATGGAAGAAGATTTTGTAGAAGTTTATGGACTAAAGCAGAATCCCTCAGAAGACGAAAAATGTGGATATGCCCTTGAATATTCTCCCTGGAATGAATGGCTTGGGATGACCGTATCGAATAAGGCTTTAACCGAATTTACGGAGTTTGAAATAATTGCCCATTGCCTTTATGAAATGACCTTTATGGGATTTGATGAAGAAACTATAAGGGAAGAAATGGATGAATTGAATAGAAGGATAGAAGAAATAGAAAATATGACCGAAGAAGAAAAGAAGGCTAATTTAAAATCGTCCGAAGATTTTTTGAAGGAATTGAGGGATGGATTGGAGGATTAATTTTAGCATTTTTTTAATTAAAAATCAAACCTGAACAGTTTAAAAAACTAAAACAGCAAGAAGGTGTTTTTTAAAACCAAAGTTTACATCTCCAATTTATACCCTACTCCTTTAATTGTTGTAATCAGCTTCTCGCCAATTTTTTCACGAATCTTTCGGATATGAACGTCAATCGTTCTGTCAACCACAAATACATCATCTCCCCATACTTCTGATAAAATATTTTCGCGTGTAAAAACTTTTCCCGGTTTTGTTGCCAAAAGAAATAAAAGGTCAAATTCTTTTTTGGGTAAAACCATTTTTTTGCCCTCAACAAATACGGAGTATGAGGAACGATCAATAATAAGTTCATTGACGGTAAGAACGGCTTGCTCATAATCCTGATTTTTACCCCGTTTTAAGATGGCTTTTATCCGGCTTAACAGTACCCGGGGTTTAACAGGTTTATTAATATAATCATCTGCTCCGGCTTCAAATCCGGCAATTTCCGAATATTCTTCGGAGCGGGCCGTTAAAAAAATAATAAATACATTTTTGGTATCAGGCTGAGATTTTATCTGACGACATGCTTCTATGCCATCCATTACCGGCATCATCACATCCATCAAAATTAGATCAGGTTTAAAAGTTTTGGATTTGAGAAGAGCTTCACTCCCATTAGATGCTGAATCAACCAAATAACTTTCACGCTCTAATAAGTATTTTATAAATTCAATGATATCAGGTTCATCATCTACTATAAGTATTCGTGCCGGCATATTCTTGTTTAAACTTTTCATCAAAAATCGCCTTTGAAAATTACCTTTAGGTTAACATAATATTATGCCAATATTATTATAATAGCTCCGCAAGCTTAGCTTCTAAATCAGCTCCCCGAAGCCCTTTGGCTATAATACGACCATTTTTATCAAGCAATACAGTAAAGGGGATAGAGCCTACATGATATGTTTTTGCAGCTACATTTTGCCACCCTTGTAAATCACTTACATGTTTCCAAGTTAGGCCATCCTTTTGCACGGCCGCTTTCCATTTATTCATATCCTGATCCAAAGAAACCCCATAAATTTCAAAGCCTTTATCTTTAAATGTATTGTATACCCTCACTACATTAGGATTTTCCTGACGGCATGGCCCGCACCATGAAGCCCAAAAATCAATTAACACCACTTTTCCTCTAAGGGAAGATAATTTTACTTCCATGCCTTCAAAATTTAAGAGCGATATTTCGGGAGCAAGCCCGCCTACTTCCAAAGGAGCAATAGATTCAATGGTAAGCTTAAGCTCAGATGTATATTTGGAGGCAGGCATCTTTATTTTCATTTTATCATAGGCAATTTGCATTAAACTGATAACAGGTTCCTCAAACAAAAAGGTAACAGCATAGTATGAAGCCGGACTTCCTTCGTGCTCTTTCAAAAATTTACCAATAGCATCGGTTCTTTCCTTTTGCATATTTTGAAACGTTATTCCAACAGCCGTTCTTAGGCTATCTGTTACTTTTGTTGGGTCTATTTCTGATATTTCCTTATTGAAATCTTGTAAATTTTTATCATGATTAAGGTAAATGTTGAATAACTCATTCATTAGCAAATTGTGCTTATCTCCTTCGACAGTATAGTTTAGCCACATTTTATTTTTAATAGCTAAAGTTAGTTTTGTATTTTTTCCTAACACTAAAGGAATTCCCGGAGGATTGGGTGAATCAAAGGTGATAAAACACAGAGTAGGTTCTGAAAAAGCAGAACTCTGAAACGTGAAATTTCCCTTTTCATCCACCTTTGCACTATCTATAAATACAATTTGAGTTTTAGTAAGCTCGTGTAAAAACACAGTTCTCACAGGATTACCTTCAATATTCCCTTTAACAAGAGCTGAATTTGTTGTCTGGCTGTCGGCATCTTTGTTAGCGCATGAAATTACAAGCACGTTAAATAAAATGAATACCAGCAAAAAAGTGTTTTTCATATGTAATTTATGTTTATTTTTTTTAGGTCATATGGAATACCCATATTTCATTCGCGGTTGGTTTGAAATCTTCTAATGGGTATTTCATATGATAATTTATCTTTATATTTAAATCAATGTTAATAAAATGTCTTTTAATTTTAAAATTTTCGGGAATGACATTTCATAATACAAACCACGTCTAAAATTTAATTAAATACAAATCGAATGGTTCACAATTCGACATAATGGTTAAAAATAATAGTCCAGTGCATAAATTGGGTTTTAGTGCTCAATATAAAAATCTTTCCCATAATATTTTTATCTTCCCATTTATAGAAATTTTATTACACTAATTATCAACATTTTAATATTTTATTGAAAAATATTTTATTGTTTTTATAAATATTATATCTAACATTGTATTCGGAAATAATAAAAAATGGACAAATTAAAAATATTTATTATTGAGGATGACCCATTTTATGGGGAAATTATTCAATATAATTTATCGTTGAATCCAGATTTAGACGTGCAGCTTTTTGGTACTGCTGAGTCATTCTTTAAAAAATTAGATGAAAACCCTGATTTAATAACCTTGGATTATTCATTGCCGGATATGACAGGTGAAGCGGTGTTGAAAAAAATCAAAAAAACACACCCTAATATTCCTGTGGTTGTTGTTTCGGGTCAGGAAGATTTGAAAACAGCCATTCAATTACTTAAAGATGGTGCTTATGACTACCTGATAAAGGACGAAGACACCAAAGACAGAATTTGGAACATAATCAGAAATATCAAGGAAAACAGAGATTTAAGAGAAGAAATATCACATCTTAAAGATCAGATTTCGAAAAAGTTTGACTTTTCAAAAACTGTTATTGGAAATAGCCCGGTTATGAAAAAGGTTTATACTTTGGTTCAAAAAGCGGCTAATTCATCCATAACATTATCTATAACCGGTGAAACAGGAACCGGAAAAGAAGTAATTGCTAAGGCAATTCACTTTAATTCAAAACTGAAAAACAAGCCGTTTGTAAGTGTAAATATTGCTGCAATACCAAAAGATTTGATTGAATCTGAGCTTTTTGGTCATGAAAAAGGGGCATTTACCGGAGCAATCGGACGCAGAATTGGAAAATTTGAAGAAGCTAACGGCGGCACCTTGTTTTTGGATGAAATTGGTGAAATGGATATTAATATGCAATCAAAACTATTGCGTGTATTGCAGGAAAAAGAAATAACACGGGTTGGAGGTAATCAGGAAATAAAGGTAAATTGCCGAATAGTAGTGGCTACCCACAGAGACCTGACCGAAGAAATACGAAAAGGGAATTTCAGAGAAGATTTATACTACAGGCTTTTGGGATTACCTATTCAATTACCACCTTTGCGAATGAGAGGCAATGATATCCTTTTGTTGGCTAAATATTTTATAGCAGATTATTGCAAGGAAAATGAGATTCCTAAATTATCACTTTCGCCTACTTTGCAAAGCAAACTCTTAAAATACGAGTGGCCTGGTAACGTGCGTGAGTTAAAAGCTGTAATTGAATTGGCGTGTGTAATGGCCGATAATGAAACTATTGAACCTGCACATATTGAATTTAGCAAAAATTATTCAATGGATACGATGTTGAATAAGGAAATGTCGCTCAGAGAATACAGCAACAATATTATTAAACATTTTTTGCTTAAATACGGCGAAGATGTGGTAATGGTATCCAAAAAACTTAAAATCGGAAAATCAACCATTTACAGAATGTTACAAACAAAATCAATATAAAAAACTACTGCTGCTTAATAACTACTACTACATAAAATACACTAAAAATGAACTCTTTTAATTTATTGACGATGGAACCCAAAATGTATAACCTTGAGCAAATAGAAATGATGTCGGAAGGCAATAATGAATTTGTTGACAAAATGGTTAACTTGTTTATTGAACTTACACCTGAACTATTAAACAGAATAAACACGGGTTTGATAGAAAACGATTATGACGAAATAAAATCGGCAGCTCATAAAATGAAGCCTTCCATAGATATGATGGGAATAGTTTCATTGAAAAACGAAATTCGAAATATCGAAAAATTGGCACTCGACAGAGTGGATGTTGTAACTATGAAAAACGCTATTGTGTATCTGGAAACTACGTTAGGTCAGGTAATTAACCAATTGAAAAATCGCTAATTATTTTGATTAAAGCAATAGGTTTTTATAGAGCTGAATAGTATTGTGAAGCCCTAAATACAAGCTGTCACATATCAAAGCATGACCAATGGAAACTTCAGCTAAACCAAAAATATTTCGTTTAAAATATTTTAAATTTTCCAGATTCAAATCATGACCTGCATTTATTCCTAATCCTAATTCATTGGCAATTTTTGCCGCTTTACTATAATTCAAAATTGCTTTCTCAGCATTATGATGATAGTTTAAAGCATAAAATTCAGTATAAAGTTCAATTCTGTCTGTTCCCGTTTCCTTAGCCCCTACTACTTGCTCTTCATTTGGGTCTAAAAATAGTGAAGTTCTAATTCCTTTCGCCTTCAGTTCAGCAATTACTTCCTTTAAAAAGTCCTTATTTTTAATAGTATCCCAGCCGGCATTACTTGTAATGGCGTTGGGTTCATCGGGCACCAAAGTTACCTGTTCAGGTTTTATTTTTAATACCAAATCCATAAAATCACGGGTTGGGTTTCCTTCTATATTAAATTCTGTGTAAACAACTTCTCTTAATTGTATTACATCCTCGTACCTAATATGCCTGCCATCAGGCCGGGGATGAACGGTTATTCCATCAGCTCCAAAGCTTTGACAATCCACAGCCACTTTTACAACATCCGGATTATTGCCGCCACGGGCATTGCGAAGTGTGGCTATTTTATTAATGTTTACGCTTAGTTTCGTCATTTTTAAGAAGTTCAAAATTACATAAACCCATAACTTATCAGCAGATTAATTTCATGTAATTTATTTGAATTTACAGTTGTATATCCGCTGCCAATAGTTTGCCGGTCGTAATAAGTTGTAAAGGCATAGCGGCATTGAAGAAACATATTTTTGTATTTGTATTTTGTTAAAGCATAAAATTTGGTTCCGGAACCACTAAAACCGGGAACCGACCATGAATATAAAACATCGTTCTCAGCGGCATAAATTCTGGCATTAAAATCCTTTATATTAAAAAATGTAACGCGGGTTGAAATAGAAATTGGGGAATTTAATTGACGATAAACAAAATCCAGATACATCAAATTTCCGGTTTGGATTTTATTTTCAGGAGTCATATATTTTGAAAATTCAAGTCGCGATTTTAAAGTAACATTTGGCAAAATTTTAAACTCGGCATGAAATCGCACATTGCTTTTTTCGGTCCAATTCAAGCCATTGAAATTCCCTAAATCCGTATTTTTTAATTCTTGCTTTGTCCTCAGTCTCACATACATTACCGAAGTTTTTGTTGGTTTAAAATTGAGTTCTGTTAAATAGTCAATCCCGTTTCCCCTACCATCCACATAATAACTATACCAAGGCATTTTATAGCTATCCACAAAACCCGAAAATGTTAGTTTTTTGGAAGGCTTAATATTAAACCCAACATAGGTTCCCCGTTCATTATTAGGGTTGCTGTTTTCGGAAAAAGCATTTGTATTGTACCAAATAAATTGTTTGAAATAATACCTGTTCACTATTACCAAATCTATCGTACTACCCAAGCTTATATAGGCTCCGGCAATATATCCGTTAGCTGTATTGGTTCCTGTGGTGGCTTCGCCAAAAAGATTTATGTTTTTAAAATAATAGTCAAAATGAAGGCCGGTTTTAAAAAACTGTTTCCCTTGAAAATAATAGCGGTTATAAATTTTATCATCTAATGTTAATGACTTGTCAAAGGAATTGAAAACATTTGTGAAACCAAGCATCAGGTTTTTTGCTCTGTAATTAAAGTTTTGCCCAATAAGGGTTTTAGTAACATTTTTTTCTTTGCTAATTTCCAAATCAGTTCGGTGATAACCATCGGTTACAAATGACTTTGTTATAGTTTCTAAACCAGCTTCCATATTTATAGTATCCAAATTTCCATCAATTTTATTTCTGGAAATAAACGTGGTGGATTCAAAATTTTTATACCCCAACGTTATTCCGCCTCCTCTTAAAAATTCGTTTTCGTTAAACGAACGGTATGGTCTCAATCCTGTATTAAATCGTTTTACATTTAATACCAAAGCCGATTTTCCAAATCCCAAACCACTTGCCATTGTAAGGCCCTGGCCAAATGCCACCTGAAAATCACCTAAGGCTATTTTTCTTATAAAGCCTTTTTTATTTATAAAAAAATGTGCCGAATAATAATCAAATCCCTGCCTGTTGCTATTAATAAAAAAATCTTCGCCTTCATCTTTTTCAGCATTAAAACCATATTGAACTGCATTTTTATAATTAGCACTAAACCTAATCTGGTAGCGGTATGGTGACCCCGGATAATACAAAGTTGAATCATTAGTTAAGGTTTTAAAACCCTTGCTTATTGGTCGGGAAGTTGAGAACAATCCTGTAATATTTTTTTGGGCCTTTATGATGTGTTGTCCTAAATTTTTAAAATCCAAATTAGCTTCCACAACCGTTAGCAACGGAATCAATAATTTTAAAATTTCCAAAGGAATTTCATCAATCGTTTGAAGTTCTAATGGAGAAGCAAAATTGCCAAATTCAATACGATGCTTAATAATGGCCCGCACTTGAAGCGGAGTTAAAATATCTAAGGAAAGTAGTTCAAAGGATGTAGCTTTATTAAGATTCAGTTTATTATTTATTCCAAAATTTACCTGATCGGCCAAATCGTTGTAATCGCCCGTTTGGTCGGTATTTTCAATATATTTTTCAAGTCTTTTTAACTGTTCCTCATCCGATTGTGCCTTGGCAAAAATTATATTTCCGAGAACAAAAATCAGAAACAAAATCCATTTATGATTTCTCCGGTTTTGCATTTATTGGCCAAAAAGTTATTCCTCCGGCTGAGGTAGCATTGAGATACGGATGCATGGCAAAAGCTATATGAATACTAATATTTTTTGCAAAATAGCTGATTCCAAAACTTGCGTTTACAGGCTTATTATATGCTCCGACCATAATTTTCAAATTTTTTGAAACCTGATAATTTATCCCAATTTTCAAGTTGCCATCACTGTTCATAATTTGATTCCATTCGGCTGCAATAGTCAGTTTTTTATTAGCATTGTAAAAAAGGGAACTGTTGGTAATAAAGGGCAAACGTTCGTCATTATATCTCGCCAAAGGCACTCTGGCAGGATTGATAACTTGAAAAGCAAAATCAAAATTAGAATTGAAGGAGCTATAAATTCCAGCTTCAAAAGTTAGCAAATGTTTTACAGAATAGCTTTCTTTGGGCAATTGTATCCGCAAATAATCTAAACTTATCCCGCCGCCAAATTGTGATGAAAATTTTTTGGCCAGCGATAATTTTAGTAGCCCTTCATTGTAATATTGATTGCCAAAAAAACTATAGCCTATTCCAAAAGTTTGGGTTTTGTTTAATTTATAATTTGCTGCAAAACAAGCATGGTTTAATCCTTCCACAAAATATTGGGATTGAAAAGAAATTGAAAAAGAATTTTGCTTTGCAAATGCCAAACTTCCCTGATGATTGTAAGCTGCAAAAGGGTCGGTTTTAAAGGCTGAGATAGTCCCTAGCCCAATTGCCACAGGACCTTGCGTAGTAGGAAAAATAGTTGCCTTAGCCTGAAAAGCAAATAAAACCAAAATCCATAAGACTTTGTTTGCAGACATTAGGTCTGCAATAAACGAAAAAGAATTTGATTTGGGAAAAAATGTTGATTTTAAACCTCCAAGGTTTTTTTAAACCTTGGAGGTTTTTATATATTTCCTTATAGCGAATACCTAATATACCATCCAAACCCTTTACTTTGAAAACGGCTGTAGTAATTGGCAAAATTCGAACCCAATTGTTGATTAAAATTGAAACTGCCTCCCACTTGAAATTTATGGTTCAACTGATAGCCGGCCATAAGTTGGCCTGAAGTATTTACATTAAATTTTTTCAATTTTTCTACTTCATTTAAACCGCTTAAACCGGAATTAATAAATGTGCCTTTTAAATTATAAAGCCACATAAAATCGGCACCCGCACGTACCGAAAATCGTAGGCGATTTAATGAATACTGAAACGAAATTTTTAAAGGAATCTGTATCCATTGAAATTCAACTTGGTTAACCTCGCCTTTTAATTGTTCTGAGCGCTTATAAATTGTATCCTGGTATTCTAAAATATACGAATAATAACCGCCTTGGTAAGGGATTGAATCTCGAATCATCCTATATTTTGTAAGTGTGGTTTTAATAAAATGAAAGTGATTTGTATCGGTAAAATAATTTGTTTTTACAGAAGCTGTACTATATCCAACTCCGGTGATAAGACCTATACCGCCTCGTTGCAACATTACATTTATTAAATATCCGTTTGAGTTTTGAGGTTTTTCGTATTGATTTTTAAATTCCAATTGCTCCTTAGGCAAGCCATTTAATTGCTGTTTTAATAAAATGGAATACCGATTTTCAAATTCAATAGTAGTAGCAAATTTTCGTTTTTCAGGATCCTTGATTTTTGGGTTTAGTTCAGGGTTTTTATTAAAATTAGCATAGGGAAAAGAATGTAAAGATTTGGATAAAAGGGCAATTTCCATAAATTTTTTGATTTCTGAAACAGGACTAATTGCATCAGATTCCTTTGTTAGAACTATAGGCTCTATAGGAGGTGTTATTTCAATTTTTACTTGTGGTTTTTCATCTGCATTAATTTCAAATTCTTTTTTTGAGTCTGATTCTTTATTGATTACTATCGCTGACTTTTCATCCTTTTTTTGCAGTGATGCTGAACTATTATTTACCAATTTAGTTTCATTATCAGTAAGCGGTTTGGCATCATTTTCATTCTTTTTACCATAACTAAGGATTGATTTATTAGTTGAATTTTTTTCAACCAAATCAGGGTTTTCTGAATTTTTGGTTATGGAAATTTTGCCGGCTTTGGTATCAGTTTTAAACAAAATGAAAACAGCTACTGAACTAATAAAAAACACGAACAGAAACGAAAAAATAAGTATGCGTTTTTTCATAAAAAGAAACGACAATCCTTTTTCAGCGCCTTTCCACATGGTGGGGTCATAAGGAAAATGCTGTTCGGTATTTTCCTTAAAAAATTGGTCTATGGGGTTATTATCCTGTTTTTTCAAGGGGTCTCAATTTAATACGGTTCTGTTCTTCTTCTATCATTTTTTGCAACTTTATCCGTGCCAGATGCAATTGCGATTTGGAAGTTCCTTCATTTATTCCTAACATTTCACCAATCTCACGGTGATTGTATCCATCAATGGCATACAAATTAAAAATCCGGTTGCACGATGGTGGCAAGGTCTGAATCATTTTTATCAAATCTTTGGTTTCTAAATTTCCGGGAGCTTTAAAATTATCTCCGGCTTTTTCATACGAAGTTAGGTCATCGCTAAAAGCTATATTATTTTTAAGAGTTTTTGCTTTTCTGAATTCATCGGCCAAATGATTCATGGCTATAGTTTTTATCCAAGGAATAAACGGTTTCTGCTGGTCGCGCTGTTTCAGGTTGGTCACAATTTTTAAATAAATTGCGTTCAAAGCAGCTCCGGCTTCATCATAATTATTATTGTATCGAATACAAATATTCATCAAATAACTAAATAATTTTTCATACAGTTGGTTACAGGCTCTGCGCTTCCCTTGCTGGCAATCATTAAGAAGTTCATTATCAATAACCATGTTTTATTTCAATAAAATCCGAATACCATGCATTCTGATAATACCAGGTTTTCAGATTCTAAATTTATTTTTAATTCTTCATCATTTTCATATAACTATATCCTTGATCGTTACTCAATTTTATTAAATAAAATCCCAGGGGAAACCTTTCCAAATCTATTTCAAGTGTTTCACTTCCCTTTTCAATAGTTTGCAAAATACAAACCTGTCCATTGGCATTTAGTATTTCAAGTTTATCGTAATGTTGAGTTGAATTGCTAATATCAATCGTTAATTTGGTATTGGCAGGGTTTGGGTAAATTTTGAAATCGGACTTAATAATTTTAGGAATTCCAAAAACCGTTTCATCTATCACCACAAGATCATACGCTCCTGATTTGAATAATTTTCCGGATGAATCTAACCCAAGTGAATCGCAATAACTGGAAGTACAACCCCTATCAGTAACAGTTAAACAAATTTTATATGCGCCAAAATCAGTGTACTTATGAATCGGATTTCGGGCAGTGGATGTTCCTCCATCTCCAAAATACCAGGCATATTTGGTAGAAGAGGTATTAGTAGATTTATTAATTAAAAAAAGTTTGAATTTTTGAGTGGTATCAAGGGCTGGGGTAAACAAAGCTTTGCAATTGGGAACAATGGAAATACTGACACATTTTTTGAACGTATCTGTTACCGAACAAAAAACAGTAAAACAAAAGTTATAATTACCGATCATAGCATAATCATGTGAACCTTGCATTCCTGCTGCCGAACTACCATCACCAAAATCCCATTGTATATTCTGATTAAAATTTGTGGTACTGTAATTTAATGTAAATCCTGAGACTGAATATTTAAAACTTGTATCACATGGTGGATTCCCTATTTTGATATTACCCACATAAGTCATAGTATCAAAACAATTAAATGTTGTGTCACGTATGGTAAGTAAGGGTTTGTAATAACCGGGTTTATAAAAATGTGTAGGATTAACAAGGGAAGAGTAACTACCATCCCCAAAATCCCAATAATATTTCATATTTGGTGAAACAGATGACAGATTCGTAAATATAATTGAATCAGAAGGTGGTTTTGGTTTGACTGTAAAATCTGCAACGCAAGGTTGTGCTGCAATTTTTTGAATCACCGTTAATGAAATTAAAAATATAAAAATTAAAACTATCTTTTGCATAAAATTATAATGCTCTATCTCTTAGTACGCATCTCAAACTAAAAGGGTTGCTTCCATTGATAAAAATTATTTATTTCTTCCTATTCAAATAAATCGTCCGTAGTAATTTCATTTTGAACCAATAAGTCGGAATATTGATTTGGGGTAACGCCATAGTTGGTAATCATAGTCAAATAAACAGATTTTTGGGTTTTGGTAGCTGTTTTAAAGGTTGAAATTTTAGATCTTAATTTTTCGGAATAGTCTTTATCAATGGTAAAGGTGTCGAGCGAAAATTTACATTCACAAATATTAATAACATGGTCGCGGCGGTCTATCAGTAAATCAATTTGGGCAGCTTTGTCTTCCGTTTTGCCTTTCCATCCTGCATGTGTGGCCTGAATGCCGCTAATACCTAAGGCTTTTTTTATGGGCAATATATGATTGATACATACCTGTTCAAAGGTAAAACCTTGCCAAGCCCGGTGTTCAGGATTATCCAATAAATTCATCCATGCATTTTCACCATGGTATTTTCCATTTTTTAAAAATTTGAAATAAAAGGCGGTATAAAAATCGGATAGCCGATACGTGATATTTTTATTTTTCCCATCCAATGCCACATACGAATTAATAAAACCGCTTTCCTCCAAATCGGCCAATACCTTGGTAAGTGTGCCACCCGAGTTGAAATGTGAAAGAGTAATAATTTCGTTGCGCTGCAATCCCTGAGTTTTGGTGGATAGAACCTCCACCATTTTTTCATATACCTCATGCTTGCGAAATAATGACCGGTATAGATTATGAAATTCGTGATGTAGCAACCCTGCTTTTTCAAAAAATAAATCCTGAATATTTTGGGTGGCACTTTTATTGGGTTCTATGCCTTCCAAATAATAAGGAATTCCACCCATAGTCATATACAGTTGGATAATTTGGTATCGGTCCAACACACAGTTTTTGGCCTTCAGCATTTCTTCGGTTTCTGCCAAAGTAAAGGGTTCCAATTTTATTTTATGGGTAATCCGGTTGTGCAATCCTCCTCGATTATTTATCAAAACATTTATCATCCATGATGCCGCCGAGCCGCAAACTATCAGTAAAATATCTTTTCTGTTGGTAGCCCAATGATTCCAGAAATGTTCCAAGCCCATTATAAAGTCAGAAGCTTTGGTATCAAACCAGGGAAGTTCGTCTATAAAAATTACTTTTTTATCATTTGTTTTTATGGTCTCCAAATGTTCAATCAGTCGTTGAAAAGCAATCAACCAATTTTCAGATTTGGTTCTAAAAACCAGATTGGACTGTTTATCCATCGCTGTATCAAAATTAAAGAGTTCTTGTGCTGTATCGGCATTGGCCATACCTGTGATATAAAAAGCAAACGTGTATTGGAAATATTCTTTTATCAAAAATGTTTTACCTACACGCCGCCGCCCATAAACGGCCACAAACTCTGATTTTTTACTTTTCAGTATTTTATCAAGCCTTTGTTTTTCTTTTTTTCTACCAATTAATAATTTTTCTCTTTGCATAATCAGCCAAATTTGATACAAAAATATATCTTTTGGCTGATAAAACAATTTTAATCAGCCAAAACTTGATAAAAATATTAATTTCTGGCTGATTACACGATTATGAATTGACTTAGAATAGCGAAGGATTTGAAAATAAAAGCCAGAATAATGGCACATTTTTCTACTCTTTAATCACCCGAGCAAGGCTGTATCCATTGTTGTTACTCAGTTTAATTAAGTACAGACCTTTAGCAATACCTTCCAAATTTATTTCTAAATTTTTAGAGCCAACATCAATTTGTTGTGAGAAGCAGATTTGGCCTTGAACATTAATAATTTCAAGATTGGTATAATTTGCATTTCCATTATCCCATGCAATAAAAACCTTTGTATTGGCGGGGTTGGGGTAAATATTAAAATCACGATGCGTTATTTTATTTATTTTGGTTGTTCCTTCTATTACCTCCATTCCAAAACCATCTGCTTTTAACAATTTACCCGTTGAATCCATACCGATTGTATCGCAATAGTAGGAACTGCAAGTACTATCGGTGATGGTTAGGCAAACAAAGTACTTCCCAAACGAATTGTATTTATGTGTAGGGTTTCGCAAAGTTGAAGTGCCACCATCGCCAAAAGACCATTTATAAGTGGTGGTGGATGTGTACGTGGAATTGTTGATTAAAAAAAGCTTAAATTTTTGAGTGGTATCAAGGCTTTTGGTAAATTTGGCCTTGCATGGAAGTTTACCCAAAGTAATGGTGAGACACTTTTCGGATGAATCGGAAGGGCAATACGTTTTGAGGCAAACATTAAAAACACCTAATTTACCATAAATATGAGTTCCGTTTTTGCTGGTAGAAGTTTTTCCATTTCCAAAATTCCATTTTACATTAGGCGCATTTCCATTATAATAATAATAAAGCGTATCAAGCCTTGATGTATAATTAAAACCTGAATCACAATTGGCAGTTAATGTAAATGAACGACATGCCGAATCCAAACATTTCGTTGTAGTATCCTTAATTGTAAGGCAAACAGTATAACTGCCTTGATTGGAATAAACGTGGGTTGGATTTCTAAGGTTTGAACTTTTTCCATCTCCAAAATTCCAATAAAATTGCATATTAGAAGATGACGATGATTGGTTCATAAATTTAATATCCAACCGGTTAAATGAATCATTCGGGTAAAATTGTGCATGGCAAGAACTATTAGTTAACGTAATAGATTTACAACTTTTAGATGAATCAGTCGGTGTGCAATGAACCGTCAAACACACGTTATAGGTTCCGAAATTTGTATAAACATGTTTGCCGCTATCTTTGGCCGAATAGGTTCCATCTCCAAAATCATATTTAAGTTTATATATGCCCGAGGCCTGGGTTAAAAAATATAAGATGTTTTGTGTATTCCAAATATTCACAGATGAATTACACCCGTTTATAGTTAGGTTTCTGGTTGTGGAATCCATACATCCGCCAATAGAATCACGCACAAACAACCTAATCTTGTAAGCCCCTGAAGCGCTATAGGTATGAGTTGGTTTTTTGGCTGTTGAAGATTTGCCATCACCAAAGTCCCAGTAATAATGAGTAATTTTAGTTGACATGGTATCTTGAAAAATTACAGTTTTCATGGAATGATTGATTGAATAATCAATAAACGGCCTGCAATAAGCAAATGCTTTTTGAGGAATTAATGATAAAAGCAGAAAGAAAATAATGAGTAATAATTTTTTGGTCATAATTTTATTTTTTACATGAGTGAATAAAAGAACATATTTTTTTTTTGCTATAACTTACACTTCTTTAGTACGAACCTCAGATTAAAAAGGTTGGACATGAATGTAAAATTATTAATAAAACACCCAAGTCAAAACACATCCAATATTTATGACCTTTTTTAAACAATTGTTTATAACATTTTAATAATAAAATACTGTAAACCCTAAACTTTGCGTTCTATATAATTAATAAAGAAATTTACATGTTTTTATCCATTTTATTACAAACAACGCCGGAGTTGACCGATACTTCAAAGCTTGGTGGCACAAGCGCTACCCTCGATGAAGGTATTAATATACTTGATATGTTAATAAAAGGCGGACCCATCATGATCCCTATTGCATTATGCAGTATTATCGCCGTTTTTATAATGGTTGAGAGGTATTTTAATATTCAAAAGAAATTTAAATTAAACCCAAACTTTATGCTGGCCATTAAGGATAATGTTGTAAACGGAAATATTGCCGCTGCATTAAACCTGTGCCGAACCAACCCTACACCGGTAGCCCGAATGGTTGAAAAAGGATTAATTAGAATTGGCAAACCCTTAAAAGATATAGAAGCCAGTATGGAAAATGTAGGCAACCTTGAAATATCGAAGGCCGAAAAAAATTTGGGAATATTGGGTATTATAGCCGGGGTAGCCCCAATGCTTGGTTTTATTGGAACTATTTTGGGTGTTATTACCATTTTTCATTCTATAGCTGCAACCGATAATTTCAGTATAGCTATAGTAGCGGGAGGGCTTTATCAAAAAATGATAACCAGTTTGGCAGGATTAACAGTAGGTGTTTTTGCTTATTTCGGATATCATATCCTGATGATGATGGTGGACAGACTGACATTTCGTATAGAAGCTGCTGTTATTGAATTTGTAGATATTTTGCAGGAACCAACCCGCTAATATTTTAAAAATATGCGATTACGACACAAACGAAGATTTCACGCCGAAGTAGGAACAGGTGCCCTAAACGACATCATGTTTTTTCTGATGCTGTTTTTCCTCATCATATCCACATTGGCTAATCCAAGTATTATAAAAATATTTTTACCCAAAACTGCCGTAAGTGAACGAGTTAGCAAACCTCCCATTATATTAGCCATGACGGCCGATAAACATTATTATATTAATAATTCTGAAGTAGCATTTGAAGAGATAGAAGGGATGCTGATACAAGCTTCAAAAGGTATGGATGAGCCAACCATTATTTTGCAACCGGATGCAACACTAACTGTTCAGGACCTGGTAGATGTGATGACAATAGGGGTGAAAAATAAAATAAAAATGGTGATTGCAACCAAAAAGCAATAGGATTAATTTTAAATGTTAGAGTTAAACTTTAACCCCTTCCCTATTCTTGAAACTGAAAGATTAACCCTCCGTAAGGTTACCATGAATGATTCGCAGGATGTTTATAAATTAAGAACCAGTATAGAAGCCATGCGGTATATTGGAAGACCAATACCTCATTCAATTAGTGAAGCACACGATTTAATAAACCGTATTAAAGAAGGTATAGAAACCAATACCGCCATTGGTTGGGGTATATTTTTAAAAAAACAATCTCAGCTTATTGGAACCATTGGATATCATAAAATCGAAAAAGAGCATTACAGAGCCGAAATAGGCTACATGCTTATACCCGAATTTTGGAACAAGGGATTGATGAGTGAGGCTATTAAACAGGTTTTAGAATTTGGATTTAAAACTATAAAATTGCATAGCATTCAAGCCAATATTGATCCCGCTAACCAGCGGTCGGCTGCTATTCTAAATAAATTTGGGTTTGTAAAAGAGGCCTATTTTAAAGAAAGTTTTTATTTTAATGGTAAATTTTTGGATTCGGAGATTTACTCTTTACTAA
>CAYHCM010000003.1:0-8886 GCA_964355045.1 uncultured Chitinophaga sp.
GTAAAAAACCACTGACAGCTTTCGGTATCAGGGCCCGAGGAAGCCAAGCCCACCGCCCCTGTTGAATATTTTAAAGAAGAAAATTCGCTGCGAATGGTATAATCAACTCCCCCAAAACCATCGCCACGCGGACATCCGCCCTGCACCACAAAATTGGGAACCATACGGTGAAAAAACTTTCCATTATAAAAACCATCATCAATCAGTTTTAAAATTGAAGCCACCGAACCGGGGGCTTCATTTACGTCCATTTGAATAATAAATTCGCCCTGGTTAGTGGTTACTTTTACTTTTTGGTCGGCTTTGATTTTAGTTACAAAATCCCAATCTATGGGGTGATTCCATTCAGGATTGGGACGCTTATAAACCGTATTGTTAATCATGGCCAGCACTTTTGCTATATCAATATAGGCTTCCATTTCTACCGGAAGTTTTAATTTGGCTTGAGCTTCCACAAATAGTTCTTTATAATTCGGTTCCAGCGAAATTTGTTTTTCCAATATGGCATTGGCAATAATGCTAAGGACTCCTTCATCACCATCTTTTATTAAAATAGCAACCGTTTCATTAAAATCTGAAATTAAATTATCCGGAAAGCCTTTTGAGTTACGGCATTTTATTAATGATTCCATAGCTGCACTTTTGATGGCCGGCTCTTCGGTTTGCATCAAAATATTATTAGTAACAGGATAAAAATTATAGTAATTTTCCATCAATTGCATGTTCCATATTTTATCGTAGATGGTATTGGTAACAGGCAGTTTCAGTTTACCATTATTGCATTCAACAGTTTTGGTAAGATTAACAACGGCGGGTCCATAAGTTAAATTTGGGTATTTTTCAAAGGATTTGCAATTTTTTGAAATTAGTTCGGAGTAGGCTAATTCGACTGCTGGGAAAGGACTATGTTGCTTGTTAAGATTTAAAATACAATATACAGAATCAAAATTATATTTACTTAATGCCATTGCCCTATAGACAGAAATTGAATTTAATCCTACATCTATGAATCCAAATCCGGGTAATTCATTTACTAAATAAATCTGAAATTTTTCTCTCAAATAAATTGAATCCTCTGAATTAACTTTTGATTTTCCAAGAGCAATTATCAGAGGAATAGAAATATTTATATGATCGAATTTTATAAATTGGTAGTTAAATAAACTTATATCAAAACAATCTTTATTAAAATTTTCAGAAGTGATTACAAAAGGTGTCCTTGCCAAATACCAAGCTGCATAAAACTGGTTTTCGCTTTCAGATACTGATAACAATTTAACCATTTTATCCGTCAACGATTTCTCCCCAGCTCCTTTGAGCATAGCCCTGTAAATACATTCGGCATATCCCGGCTGGTTTGTGTTTTTTATTTTCAAAAGCTCTTTAACCTTCGATTTTGTAATACATTTTCCCAGAGCTACCAATGCCGAAGGTTTTATTTTTTTGCTGCCTTTTTTATGAATTATTTTTAATAAATACGGAATATAAAATGAATCGCGGCTTTGTCCTATGGCTTCTAATGCGGCAATCTTAACCTTGGTGTTTCCTCGTTTTGTAAGTTTTAATAATTGTTTTCTCAAACTGCTGTCATTCCAGCTCAACAATCCTTTGAGGGCTAAAATCTTCTGTTCGTTTGTTCCCTTTTTTAAAATAGTTAGGGTATAAACCACATCGCTGCGGTCTTTGGCTTCCCAAATTTTTTGGTTGGTTTTATCATTAAAAATATTTTGTGAAGCGGCCTTGTTAATTATTAGCAGAAAGGTGAAAAGGAAAATCAGGAAAGGTTTAAAATTCATAATTTGTTACTTTTGAGCTGTTCGATAAAAATAAAAGGCCACCGGCAAAAATATAATATTTGGCAACCAAACTGCCAATATAGGTGCCAAACTACCGTTACTCCCATACGAAATAAACCATTGGATAATGAACAGGTAGGCAAAACTCACAAATAAGCCTACGGCCAGATTCACACCCATGCCTCCCCGTTTTTTGGAACTTGACACGCAAACCCCTATAAATGCAAGAAGCATCAACGAAAACGGAGCTGCATATCGTCGGTATTTTTCGGTAATATAAAAAAATGCCCTGCCCGTTCCCCTCATTTTTTCGAGTTCAATATACGTGTCGAGTTCGCCCATATCAAAGGAGTTCACATCATCATCACGTCTGAAAAAATCAACAGGATTAAATGGAATCAATGTATCCTGCGACTCGCCAAATCTCAATCTTTCTTTGCCATTGCTATAAATATGCCGGTACCGGTAATTGAATATGCGCCATTTATTTTTTTTGGCAAACCAACTAATCCGCTCAGCGGACAATTTTTTTATTAATCGTCCGTTTTCAATCCATTCAACATTTAAATTGAAACCACTGCTGTCCATGCGGTTGAAACTGCCCATTGACATTACCACTCCCGGTTTTATTTGCCTGATAATATTTTCTTTATACTCGTCCTTGAGTTCCCTGATGTAATGATTTTCAAATTCTACACGCCGTTTGTCACTGCGCGGAATTATCCATGCCAATAATATGAAAGACAAACTGCCGAATAAAAACGCTACCATTAAATAAGGGCGCAATAAACGGTTATAGGTTACCCCTGAAGCCAGAATTGCTATTATTTCTGATTTGCCTGCCAGTTTGGATGTAAAAAAAATAACGGTAAGAAAAACAAATATAGGACTGAATAAATTGAGAATAAAAGGAATAAAATTGAAGTAATATCCAACAATTATAGCTTTTAATGGTGCCTGTTTTTCTACAAAATCATCTAATTTTTCGGAAACATCAAATATTACAATAATTAAGGTAAACAAACCAAGGGCTACAATAAATGTAACCATAAAACTTTTAATAATATATAAATCGAGTTTTTTTAGCATTTAAGCTTATCGGAAATTTGAAATTTGAAATTTGAAATTTGGATTTTATTTTTTGGAATTTGTTTGATTTTTGGAATTTGTTTTTTGGAATTTGTTCTTTCAATCCAGTCTGTCCTTTACCGATTTAAAGGCTGAATAAAATAATTGAATAAGCGCGTTGCACTCATCTATCAATGGAGTTATAAGCTTTGTTTCCATCATATTTTCTTCCTCTATAAATTCTAAAATATAACCACAACGATCAGCCAATTCAGAGCAATCACTCAATTTCCTTACAAAATTGGCGGTAGTTTGGCCTATCAACAAACCGCGCGTTTTTGAAGGCAAATCAATGGCAACCGCCAACAATTCATTTCGCAAATGCATGGCTACAACATTGTTTTGAGGTAACAATAAGGCCAATTTGGTACAAGTATGGCCTAATATTTTGGTTCTTTCTTTTAATTCTACTGGATTCATGATAGGGGCAAATTTATGGATAAGATACCAAATATGAGAGTTTGATTTATTAAATGTGAGATAAGCGCATTTAGCGCAAAAAGTCTTACAATTTGAGTTAGATATTTATAAAATAATTAAACCAATTGGGAATGCACAGATTTTGAATACCTTCATTTATCAGTTGGCGGCTGAACTGACACGAATACCTTTTGATTCCAAGTTATTCCATTATTTTTAACCCTAACCAAATAAAAAGCTCCCTGATTTCCAAAGAAAGATGAATTGCCGGTAAAAAAATCCACCGGATAAATATTTTTGTAAGGCGAAGTTTCAACCGATTGTACTAATTGCCCAATCATATCATACACTTCAATTGAAATATCTTTTCCAGTGTTTTCAATTTCAATGGTGAAAGTCCCATACGTGGGGTTTGGGTAAATTTTAAAACCCGATGGCTTGTTGATTTTTGAAATACCCAACGAAACAAAAACCTCTTTGCAAGTTTCAGAAAAGCAACTGGCTGCATTTATCACTTTTAAACAAGCAGTATATTTACCTGATTTAGAGTAGGTGTAATTAATATCTTCACTTGCAGCACTATCCCCATTACCAAAAAACCACTTATGGCCTGTATTGCCGGGTTGTACAGCTTTAAAATCAACACTATTTTGATTTACAGTATAGCTAAAATCAGAATTAGGATTGGCATTTACCGTAACGGCTTTGGAAATGGAATCTTTGCATCCATTACCGATTGAAGACACAAGCGTAACATTATAGGTACGGGAAACATTGTTTATTTTATAAAAATGTTTTGGGTTAATTAATCCCGATATTCCACCATCGCCAAATTTCCAATTATAATAGCGTTCACTTCCAAAACCTGACATGTTCTTAAATATAATGCTATCAAACTCACAAGCATCAACCGCCTCAAAATCAGGCTTGGAAGATTTAATGCTAACAATTAAATATAAGGTATCAATACGATTTTCATCATAAACAATAGCTGTAACCATATAATTTCCCTGTTTTTTATAAAGGTGATAAACCTCTGTACTCCTTGAAAAATTACTGTTTCCTGAACCGGTATCTCCAAAATCCCATTTTACCGAATCGGGGTCATTTAAATAAGGGATAGAAAAAAAAGTGGTATCACCAAGACAAGATGAAATGGATTGAATGGAAAGGGGAACTTTTTTTAAAAAACTTGAAACAAAATTGGGAAGACCAACATAAGTACTTTTACCTCCCAAATAAATATAATCTTTCTGAAACTTGCATTTTACCCCAAGGGAATCCGGTTTGTGTATAACATTCAAATATTTTGGAAACGTTGAACCTACAGATGGCTGTGTTAAGTAGATCTTACCATCGGGAGCAAGTTGCAAACTGACATAAGAATTAAAAGAGTTGCTATCAATGGTTATTTTTGAAGCCAACAGTTCTTTAATAGATGATGCTTGAGCATTGTATTGGTAAATACGTGATAAAACTGCATGAGCAGCATACAGGTAATTAGTATTTGGAGAAAATTCTAAACCTCTAGGTGCCCTCATCGCAACTCCTTTTATATTACTTACGCGACCTGTGGATGCATCAAAATCCCCTAATAAAAGGGTATCTCCTAACCAATGGGTTAATCCATAAACAATTTTAGTTCCATCGGGCGAAATTTTCATATGGCAAAATCCTCCGGCATTTTTATGCCCTGTTTTAGTAATTACCGGAGGATTAATAATACCCTTAGCCGTAAGCTGCCAGGCAAAAATAGAATCACAGGTCCTCGTTTCATTGGGATCAAAAAAAAGCTTCTGACCAAGAATCCAGTAATCCTTTCCATTTGCATGTTGGGTTCCGCAAAGTTTGTCATCAGAGCCATATAATAACCATTGGTTCCTTTTTCCTTTCACTACATCCCCTTTACCTGAATTAAGGCTCATATCAATTATAGAATACTGAAATATTGTTGGAGATGCGGTTGAGCCTGCGGTATCATATACGGCTTCAGTAGTAAATAAATAAAAAACTGATTTACTATCCGGTAAAGGTAGAATCAGTGCAGATTGTGTAGTGTACCAATTATTATTGACACGAATGTCTTTTCCATTCGGCATAATCGCATGGGTACTGTCGTAAAGGATATATCCATCTGTATAAAAAAGCAATCTGCCTTTTTGGGTGCAAATACTTGCGCTACCTTGCTTTGCATAAAGTTGACCATTGGTAATTGCTTCGACAGGTGTTTTGTTAAAATCCAATCCGGCCTGATTACCGAAATACCAGATATTAGATTCCTTTTGTGCAGAAACAGAAATATAAAGGATAACACAGATTATTACTGTAATATAGCGTTTGAAATGCATGTAACTAAAGAACAAATATAAGAGTTAAAAGTAGAAAGTACAGTATTTATGCACTTTCTACTTTATATGATTTATTCAATATTTAGGCTCAACCTTCGAGATGCGTTGTCCGTTTTTAATTCAACAGAATAAATTCCCTGACTTAAATTCTTGCTACTAATATGGAAGGTGTTGGTTCCCGGTTGCAGTTTTTCATATTGAACAACTATATTTTTTCCATTCATGTCATAAATTGTAACGGTCAGCAGCTCACTTGTTACAGCATCCATCTCTATCCAAACTTCTTTGGAAGCAGGATTCGGATACATTTTTACAGTTAATCCTCCTTTAATAACTTTATCATCAATTCCTCCTGCAGGGCTTCTTTTCCACAGCACCGATTCATCAATGATGGCATTATCCCCCACATTATAGGATTGGGAAGGGCCTACTCCATTCGTACCATCCGTTCCATCATTTCCATCGGTATTCTGCACAAAGGCTGTGCCATTGCTTGGAGCAGTTTCGGCTATGCAATCATCAGTATAGCATCTGTTTCCATTCGGTTCGTCTTGTTCCTCAATATATGCTGGCTGGTCTAACGACTCATGATGATAACTTAAAACATCAATATTTCCTGTCACATCCTTAAAATAAATATGAACTGGTGAGCCGGGGCTACTACATCCAGATGATGTTCTAGCTACTGTAAGATCAAGCTGACCTAAATATGTTGTATAGGTAGTACCTGATGAAATAAAATGCTTAAACATATCATAAGGGGCTTTAGGGTATCCATCATTCCAGTAAGCAATATATACATCAGGGCAAGTGCCATCATACACCGCAAGCATCCTTGTACTTGAAAAATACTTGCCCAACATTACCGAACCACTATTAAATGTTATAATTCCACTTGCCAAAGTTGCTGATGTAGCATTGGCGGCCAATAAGCACATGGCTTTATCTACATCACAAGCGTAAAGACAGGTTGTGCTTGGTGTGCAATCGTTTCCCGTACATCGGTTTCTCATTTCCACCCGGCTGGCTGTACTGTTGTAAGAACCCCATCCTCCATTTCCTTTTTTCCCTGCTTTTCCACCTAAAACGCTAAAATTAGCTCCACGGCCGGTTGAAGGAGTATAACTCCCTTGAGTAGCAATCCAGATATAACCCGGTTCGCCACCATTCCCTGCGTCCCCTCCTTTTCCACCTTCTCCTACGTCACCATTTGCTCCCGGCCCTGCATCCATACCAAGCGTGCAACAGCCTTCGCCTCCTGCACCACCGGAGCCACCTGTTCCACCATTACTTCCGTTTCCACCGTGCAAACCATTTTCACCTGAGGCAGTAAATACCACATTGCTTGTTGTTATATTTACTGAACCTGCTTTTATTACAATTGCTCCACCACCAGTTCCACCTCTGCCTGCTGCTCCACCCGGGCCTCCGTCATGTCCAATCACACCTACAGTTCCTGTAATGTTTGTAGTACAAGGTGCGGCTGTGCTTCCTCCGTCTCCTCCATAGCCTCCACCTCCGGCTCCTTTGCCACCACCATATCCTGAAACCCAATACCCGGGATCACCCATCACTAAAAGTGATTTAAAGGAAGAACCTCCAAACGACATTTGGGTGCCACTATTTGCAGAAGTACCTCCTGAATTATTAGGAGCGCCACTTCCATCTCCCAAAAAACCTGATGGTATAGTTGTCGTTGTACAACTTGAACCGGATGCATTAAAATTTGCCGTACCTGGTGCAGAAGAACTGCCTGTTGACCAAGAGGAAGCTGCTGACGCTCCTGCCCCTCCTGCCGCAAAGGTATATCCTGCATCTATACCTCTGTAACCCTTTCCAGATGTAGTTATCATGCCGCCGCTTATACTAAGTGTGCCATTAACAATCATCGCCAATATTCCTCCTGTATGACCGTCATACGGGTGGCAGGTAACCACTTCACCATCTAAAATAAAATTTGAATAATCATTAATTTTAATCAACTGGAGGATATTAGAACCTCCGGAGGAATAACTGTTCCAGGTACCTGATACAGCTTGAATTTCATAACCCCCCGTACACGTATTATTAAGGAATATAACATTTTGATGGGTACCTACAGTACCGCCTTTCATTTGAATTAAAATGGCCAGATCTCCTACTGTGAAACTACCATAGGATGTTCCTAAATCGATGGTTGCGTTTACACCACAACCTGAAATCAAGGTTACTTCAGCTCTAATATCATCCATATAATGAATACCGGATGTCCAGCCCGGATCAGCTCCTGAAGCTCCTGAACCGAAACCACTTACCTGTGCCTTAGATTGACTAAAGGATGATGAAACAAATAGTCCTAAAATTAAAATTTTAATTGTTTTTTTCATTTTGATTATTTTTTATTTGTTAAATTTTGCCAAACTAATTAAGGGTATTGGCTATCCCTATTTTTTTTGTAGTGCAATACGTTATCAAATCAAGTGATAATAACCCAGTTAAAAAAGGAATACATTATTCTCTTTTTAATGAATAATATATTCCTTTTTTATTCCATATTTGTTATATGAAATAAATAGATAAAACACATGATGAATCAAGAAATTAAGAATCAATTAAAACTGATTATCCTGCAAAATATTAAGCGGATTAGGGCCATAAATGGAATAAGTGAGGACTATATGAGTATAAGATTGGGAATATCTCAAGGTCAATACTCCAAGATAGAAAGCGGACGAACTAAAAATTTCTATAAATCCTTGGATATTATTGCAGCAATTTTAGAAGTAAGTGTGCTTGAATTGGCTATACCCATAACGGAAAATAAAAAAGCAAGCAAAGACCTTTTGGCTGAAATTAATAACAATCAATCAGCAAATCATAAAGATAATAAAAATTTTAAAAATATCGAATGGTATAAGGATTACATTTTGTCGAAAGATGAAAAACATCTGAATGAATTGGTTACACTAAAATTAGAGCTAAGTGCTGAACAAAATCAACTCATTACGGCTGAACTACGAATTAAGGAATTGGAAACTAAGCTTGAAATTATTTTAAAGAATAAGCAAGGGGGGGGGGGGGGGTAATTTAGATTATTTTATAACAAATTGGAATTTTGGTAAAAAAATTAATTTTAAAACCCCACATCTAAAATTTTCACATTTCCTTTTTTCCTTTCCACAAGTTTTCCACCCATATTTTTTTCACGGGGGGTT
>CAYHCM010000003.1:8896-19237 GCA_964355045.1 uncultured Chitinophaga sp.
AAAGCAGACAAAAAAAATAAGAAATAAAGCAGAATGAAGATAAAATAAAAATATTTATATATTTTATTTTTTTTTAAAAAAAAGGGGGGGGGGGGGGGGGGGGGGGGGGTAATTTAGATTATTTTATAACCAATTGGAACTTTGGTAAAACAATTAATATTACAACCTCACATCTAGAACTTTCACCATTCCGTTTTTCCATTCCACAAAGGTTCCATCCATAATTTTTTCACGGGCGGTAGTTACCAGCCACATATAAAATTTAAGATTATGAATGCTCGATATTTGGGCGGCCAGATATTCTTTGGCTACCAATAAATGCCTGAGATAAGCTTTGGAATAATGTGGGGTAAGTTCATCGTCAATTGGGCTGAAATCATTGTTCCATTTTTTGTTCCGGATATTTATGGTTCCGTTTCGGGTAAACAACATGCCGTTTCGGGCATTTCGGGTTGGCATTACACAATCAAACATATCTATACCCAAGGCAATGCACTCCAAAATATTGGCCGGAGTGCCTACTCCCATAAGGTATCGGGGTTTATCAGCCGGCAATATGGAACATACCAAAGCGGTGATGGCATACATATCTACATGAGGTTCGCCAACTGAAAGGCCGCCAATGGCATTTCCTTCACAATCCATACTGGCTATATACTCCGCCGATTGTTTGCGCAAATCCGGAAATGTACTTCCCTGTACTATAGGAAAAAGGGATTGACTATATCCATATAATCCATCCGTATTTTTAAAATGCTCAACACACCTCGAAAGCCAGCGATGGGTAAGGTGCATGCTTTTTTCGGTATATGGTTTTTCGCAAGGCCAAGGCGTGCATTCATCAAAAGCCATAATAATATCGGCACCTATTTCGCGCTGGGTATCCACTACATTTTCGGGGGTAAACAGCATTTTACTTCCGTCAATATGGCTTCTGAATTCAACTCCCACTTCTTTGAGTTTTCTATTTGCGGCCAATGAATAAACCTGATAACCGCCGCTATCGGTCAGAATAGGCCTATCCCAATTCATAAATTTATGCAAACCACCGGCTTGTTTTATAATTGAAGTTCCGGGACGAAGAAATAAATGATACGTATTTCCTAAAATTATGGGGGCATTAATACTTTCTTTTAAAAAATACTGGTCCACAGCTTTTACTGTTCCCTGTGTGCCAACTGGCATAAAAACCGGAGTTGGTATTAAACCGTGGTCGGATTCGATAAGACCTGTGCGTGCTTTGCTTTTAGGATCAGTGTGTTTTAACGTAAACTTCATTTATTCAAAATGAAGTGATAACTGAATAAGTTTTGGATAAAGGCCTCCTAAAGAACTTGTAAAAATGTAATTATCCTTAATTAAGGCACTTCCTATATCATTACTTATTTTTATTTCAGGCGAAAATTTAAAGTAAGGATAATACAAATCCAAACCGAAACCTACGTCATAATTAAAGGTGGATGGCCTCATTCCTACTACTGGTTTGGTTGCGCTTCGCTCGGTCTCGGCATCATTTGTAAAATTATAACGATAGCCCAAACCTCCAATGACATAGCATCTGAAATTTTTATGCCTTTCTGATTTATATTTTATCAATAAAGGAATTTCTAAATAGGTAGATTGCAACATGGCTACCTTAGAAATACCTCCTTTAAAATGATATGTAAGATTTCGCTGCGACATCACTTGTACTATCATCATCGTTCGTATATCCCAAAATTCGTTTATGTGAAAATTGATGATTCCTCCAACGCCTAGTCCCGGAAAATTGGTGGTGGTAATTCTATTAAGTGTGTCGTTGCCTATTGTAAAGAAAGTATCACTTCGTGAAAATTTCATTTTACCATAGGTGCCGATAATTGAAAACCCGAAATGCACCCTTTGGTTAAGGTCGTATAATGGGTCGTTCATCTGAGCATTGGTGGTACTTACAACCAAAACAGAAATTAATATTAAACTAAATCTTCGCATTTTTTTTTATTTAACGGCTGTGTATAAAGTACAGATGCCAAACATAAAACGTTTTTCCTTACAATCCAAATATCCGCACTTTGTCATTATTTTTATAAAATTATTTCCGTCCGGAAAAGCATGAACGGATTGAGGTAAATAGGTATAAGCTTTATTGTTTTTTGAAAACAACTTGCCGATTAAAGGCAAAATATTGTTAAAATAAAAATTATATCCCTGCTTAAAAGGAAACGATTCCGGCTTTGAAAATTCGAGAATTGCAACCTTTCCTCCTGTTCTTAGAACACGGTACATTTCTTTTAACCCTTTGGTAAGATTTTCAAAATTCCTTACTCCAAAAGCCACAGTTACGGCATCAAATTCATTGTCACCATAATTTATATTTTCGGAATCACCTTTTTCCAGTTCAATTTTAGTAATCCCGGCCCTTACTAATTTTTCATTACCAATGGCCAACATACCTTCCGAAATATCAATTCCAATAATTTTATCAGGGTTCAGGCGTAGGGCTTCAATAGCCAAATCGCCCGTTCCTGTAGCTACATCCAATATTTTTTTGGGGTTAATAACTTTGAGGGTATCAATGGTTTTTCGTCGCCAACTTTTATCAATACCCAAAGATAAGGCATGATTTAAAAAATCATATTTAGGACTAATGGAATCAAACATTTGCTCAACCTGAGTTTTTTTTGATTCAGGCGATTGTATGTCGGGCTTCACTTCCATTGGGGGTTGCAAATATAAAGCTATTGACATAGCTTTGAAACGATATGGAAATCACATCAGCCAAATTTTTGAAATCGTTTGGAGAATACGAACAAATGCCATATGAACAAAGACCAGAGTTTGCGTTTATAGGCCGAAGTAATGTGGGAAAATCATCCCTGATAAATATGGTTTGTAATAATAAAAATTTGGCCAAAACCTCTTCTACACCCGGCAAAACCAAACTTATCAACCAATTTTTAATTAATGAAAAATGGTATTTAATTGACTTGCCGGGATATGGGTATGCACGGGCTTCCAAAGGGGATAAAAAACAGTTTGACAGCCTTATTACAAATTATATTATAAAACGCGAGAACCTTTATTGTTTATTCGTGCTTTTAGATAGCCGCCTGAAACCTCAAAAAATTGATATTGAATTTATAAATAAGTGCGGCAGCTCGGGCATTCCCATCTGTTTGATTTTTACCAAAACAGATAAAGACAAGGGAAAGGCTGTAAAAAACTCGGTGGAAGCCATGATTCTGGAATTAAAAAAAACATGGGATAATTTACCCGAGTATTTACTTTCATCCGCCGAAAAAGGCGATGGACGGAAAGAAATATTAAAATTTATAAACAAAGCTTTAAAATAAAAAACACTAATTTGGTTTGGGATTATCATCAGGAATAATCTTTAAATTTGGGCAAAACTCTACAAATTCATCAGGCAGCACTACCAAATCGTATGGTTTTGATATAGGAATAAAACCTGTTACCGGGCTGTGTATTGGTATCGTTTTTTAAAATGACGCTTATTGGATGAAAAAAAATGGAATTAACACAGGTGGAAATTTATTTTTGTCAAAAAAATATATAAAATATTATGAACAACAGAGTCGTACATTTTGAAATCCCATGCAACAATCCTGAAAAAACCATTGAGTTTTTTAAAACCGTTTTCGGTTGGAGTTTTCAAAAATTTGGAACTGAAGAATACTGGATAGCTATAACCGGTGACGATAAATTACCCGGGATAAATGGGGCAATAATGAAAAAACGGGATCCAAATCAACCTATTACTAATTCGATAGATGTAGTAAACCTCGACAAGGCTATGGAAGATATTGAAAAAGCCGGTGGCAAAATAGTGGTTCCAAAAACGCCAATTCCAACCGTTGGCTGGCTTGCCTATTTTACCGATCCTGATGGAAATATTCATGGAGTATATCAAAACGACCCTACCGCTATGCTGAAAACGGGATAAATTGTCGCATTTTATAGTCCATTTATGTACGAGATATTGGTAGCAAAACAATTACGCCTATTATACAAGTGCCGTAGGCACGAAATATATTTCGTGCCTACGGCACTTCTTAAATTCTGTGATTGTCATTATTTCTACCAATATTTTGCACCTACGGCACTTTTGATTTCAAACAGGTGAGTGATAATTTATCGCGTTTCTTATATAAAAAGATTGACACCCTCACAATGAGTGTTGAATTTAGATAGGAATTATAAACTTATCAATTCTTTTTCTTTCATTTGCCGTTCGATGTTCATTCAATTATTAAGGCTAAATCTTTTACTTATTTTTATTTGGTTTGATAGTATTTCTGTATCGGCCCAAAAAATTCAAGGCGATTCTTCCATTACTATTTCGTTTATTAAAAAAAATAAAATTCTAAACCCAATTTGTACTAAAAAAGAATCGTCATTCTACCGGTTTTTACCAAATGGTTTTTTTAATAAAAATGAAGCCACAGCCTCAAGACAAAATTCTGAAATCCATAATTATCAAAAAATAATCTATAAAACATTGCATCCTGAAACTTTAATATTACACCAAACCGATTTAGCACAAATAAATGCCACAGCTTTTGAATATGCGAATTTTGAATCCACAGGAATGAAAGATTCAATTTCGAAAATCCCTATTGATATCCTAAGTAAACTAACATTTAATGGTTATTTAAGCACTTATTATGCTTTATATACCGACTCATTAGCTTATGGGCAATATCAAAAATTTCCAACTACATGCCCGCTGAATAATTCATTTTCACTTAATATGATTTATTTAAGCGCTAAATATATCTCAAATAATTACCGGGGAATATTAAGCTTACATTGGGGCGATATTGCAGAAAGTTCATGGTCGCCTAAATACAACTTTATTCAGGAGGCTAATGCAGGATTGAAAATTACGAAAGGTTTATGGCTTGACGCCGGATTTTTCAGAACACATATAGGGCTCGAATCCATTCAACCCCGCGAAAATATAGCCAGTTCCACTTCAGTTGTAAATCATTATGAAACGTATTTTTTGAGCGGTGTAAAATTGACCTATTCAATAGGGTCAAAATTCTCTATTCAAGGCGGTATTTTTAACGGTTTTAATTCGTTTGTTGAAAATAATAAATCTAAAGGATTTGGACTTTCGATGGTTTACACCCCTTCCGACCGTTTAAGTTTAACGCTTAATTCTATGATTTGTGATGAATCCCCGGATGTACAAAAACGCAAACAACTCAGAGTATATAATGACTTCTATTTATTTTATAAATCCCCGAAATTTGATTTTGGATTTGAATTTAATTATGGAATCCAGCAAAATTCTAAATTGTCAGATTCTCTGAAAACAGCAATCGTTATAAGTTCTTTGTTAGTTGGGCGGTATCATTTTAACAAAAAATTCAGCATCTATTTAAGGGGAGAATATTACGATGATCGCAATGAAATATTGACCGGCCCTGTTTATAATGAAAAAAATAAATTAGTAGGAATTCACGTCTGGGGAATAACACCCGGATTACAAATTGCCCCGATTCCTAATTCATATTTCCGGCTTGAATATCGCTATCTTGAAATGCTGCAAAAGGATGAAACCATTTTTTATTTCAATGGAACTCATCGAACTTTTAGGCATGAATTTATTAGTTCACTGGGGTTTTGGTTTTGATTTTTATTTTGATAAGATTTGACAACTTTTGAAAAGTTGTCAAATCTAAACGAACACAATCTATTTCCGCCCCATCACCCGTTTCACCGCCTCTACTATATTCGCAGTTTCCAATCCGTATTTCACCAATAATTCATCCGGTGTTCCACTTTCGCCAAAGCTATCGTTTACGGCTACCATTTCTACAGGTGTTGGATTATGGCGGGCTAATAGTTGACAAATGCTATCGCCCAGGCCACCGTTCATTTGATGTTCTTCTGCTGTTACTGCACAACCGGTTTTGGCTACCGAATCCAAAATGGCTTTATTATCCAAAGGTTTTATGGTATGAATATTTATAATATCTGCTTCAATACCCATTTCGGCCAAAATTTCTCCGGCCTTGATGGCTTTCCAAACCAAATGCCCGGTGCAAAAAATTGAAACCGCATTTCCTTGATTGATATGCCAGGCTTTTCCTATTTTAAATTTTTGGTCGGGGGCTGTAAACACCGGCCACTTAGGGCGGCCAAAGCGTAAATATACCGGCCCCACATAATCGGCTATGGCAATGGTAGCGGCTTTGGTTTGGTTATAATCACAGGGATTTATAACTACCATTCCGGGCAGCATTTTCATTAAGCCTATATCCTCTAATATTTGATGAGTAGCTCCGTCTTCACCCAAAGTAACGCCGGCATGAGAGGCACATATTTTTACATTTTTACCTGAATAGGCTACTGATTGCCTTATTTGGTCATAAACCCTGCCAGTACTAAAATTGGCAAAGGTTCCTGTAAAAGGAATTTTACCTCCGGTGGCCAATCCTGCGGCCAATCCAATCATATTGGCTTCGGCTATACCTACTTGAATAAACCGGTCGGGGAATTCTTTTTTAAAGGCATCCATTTTTAACGAACCTGTAAGGTCGGCACATAAGGCTACAACGTTGGGGTTGGTTCGTCCCAATTCCAATAAGCCGGCTCCAAATCCTGAGCGGGTATCTTTTTGATCCAGTATTTCTATTTTAACCATTTTTATTTTTATAATACATTGAGGTTTGCCACCTGTCCTGATTTTATTTCAAAGTCTATTCGTTTTGTGGCTATTATCCGTTTATCAATATTAGCCCTGCAAATAAATTTATAATTTCCCGGCTGAAGAACAATAATCTGAGCGCCTGAGCTACTGTTAATATTTATTACCCATTCCAGTTTATTGGTTTTTGCATTAAATTTATAAATAGCACCCATCACTCCCAATCGCGAATAAAAATTAAGTTTGCCGGGTTGGTCTATCTCTACAGCCGTAGTAACGGTTTGATTTACTTTTACATTTTTTTCGTAAATACGCGGCGTGCTTAATATTTCAATATCATACAAGCCAACAATATATTTATCCATGGTATTAAAATCCTGAACATTTACTACCTCATGGGTTCCGGCTTTTTTAACAATACATTGCAATCTGTTGTAATTTGTAACGCCGTTTACTTTAAGTTTAAGATACCCCTGTGGTGCATCAATGGCTACAATATTATGGCGGCCGGCTATTATTTCCACTCCTTCTTTTTTTACCGGAGGCAAGGTATGTACAACAATATCATAGCGGTTTACCGGATCAAGACTTATGGTATCAGGCACTCCACGGTCGTTAAGGGTGTGTATAAAATTGTCCGTCATCCTGCCATTATAATTATCATAAAAGGTCATGTTCACATCGGTTTCAATGGCTTTACCATTTAAATCCAGAAGATTTACCTGCAAGGTGGTATTATTAATGGCCTGTGAAATAACCACCTTTAATACATCATCAAAACCTTGCTCGGTAGTAGCATCAAAAAAACGACCGATACATTCAAACTGTTTACCAAATTCCTTATCCAATCCTACGCCTATAATAAATGGTCTTAAAATAACGCCTCGCCGCTGCAAGGCTTCCGATACCGCACATGGGTCTCCATTGCATTCTTCCAGTCCGTCGGTTATCAAAATTATTACATTTCGGCACCGGTTATCCTGCGGAAAATCGAAGGCCGACTCCTGCAACGAATAGGCTATTAAGGTCGTTCCCAAAGGCCTTATGCCTTGCAGCTTAACTTTCATGGCATCATGATTCAATTTACCAAACGGAATTTCTAATTTTGTATCCCGGCAATTTTGTTTATCCTTTGTTGATGTGTGCCCATAAACCCTTAGGGCCAGTTCAAGATTAGGGGTAAAGCGCAAGCTATCCACCATTTTTGATAACAGCCTTTTGGCCACATCCATTCTAATAGAATTTCCCATTTCAGCATACATGCTCCCGCTGGCGTCCAATAAAAATAAAATTCGGGTTTTATTTGGTGCCTGAGCTATGGCTGTTTTTTGAAACAAACTGTTTAAAGCAAGTAAAATTATACAGGCGATTAAACGGGATCTTGAATATATTTTAATCAACAAGATGTTTTTTAAAAAATGTATCTACAAAAATGAAACCTTTATTTATAGTAATACGAAAAAGTTATGCTTCTATTGTCTAACTGCTGATAAATTTGATTGGATTGATTTAGAATGATTTAAAAATAAATATTTCTTTCATTCACTTTATCCACTAGCAAAAGTTTGCGTCAATAATTATTATATGTTTAAGGAGTGGTTAATAATCTCCTAATGTTTCGGTCAATTGTGAAAGGGCATTCTCAAGTTGCTCGTTGTTTGGGGCGATGCCATGCCATTCGTGGCTTCCCATCATAAAGTCAACGCCATAGCCCATTTCGGTTTTCATTTTTATCATTACGGGTTTCCCCTGGCCTGTCATGCTTTTTGCTTTGGCTAATATTTCCAAAACATTTTCCATATTGTTTCCTTCCATGTCCAATGTTAACCAACCAAATGCTTCAAACTTGTTTTTAATTTCGGTAAAACCCATAATATTATTGGTACTTCCATCTATCTGTTGACCGTTAAAATCAACAATGGCTATCAAATTATCAACCTTATTATGGGCTGCAAACATAATAGCTTCCCAATTTTGACCTTCCTGTAATTCGCCATCGCCCATGGAACAATACACAGTTTTTGGGTCGTTATTCATCTTTTTGCTTAAAGCAATTCCGGTAGCTACCGAAAGCCCTTGCCCCAATGAACCCGATGCTATCCTCACCCCTTCCAAATGTTCATGAGTTGCCGGATGCCCCTGCAAGCGTGAATTTAATTTTCGAAATGTAGCCAGTTCTTTTACATCAAAAATACCGGCATGAGCCATGGTACTATAAAGAAGTGGGGAGATATGCCCGTTGGATAAAATAAAAATATCTTCATTTTTACCATCCATCATAAATGGTTTGGCCTGATAATCCATCACCTCAAAATACAAGGCCACAAACAAATCGGCACACCCCAACGAACCACCCGGATGACCCGATTGCACGGCATGAACCATTCTTACGATATCGCGTCTTACCTGTGAGGCAATATCCTGAAGTTGTTTAACGGAATATTTTTCTGACATAAATTATGCAAATTTCATGTATTAAAACGGGGAAATATAGTGATGTGGGAAGTTTGGGGAATACTATTTTAGTACAGAGATTTTGAGTACAGAGATATAAGATTTTAAGTACAGAAATATGAGAAATATGACAACCTTAAATCAAATAGTATTACTAAAAGATTTTTTATTTTTCTTTTAGCAACTCTAACTTTCTCATTTTAAGCGGGGTAAAATACAAAGTAAAGAGTTAAGATTCGGTAAAAAATTATTCCTCATATATGAAAACCAGTATTTAATAATCTTAATTTTGTTTGTCATTTCACTTCAAAGGTTTCGGTTGGTAAGACATGAGCCAAGGCCATGGTTATAGGGAGGTCAGCGTTAGATTAAAACCATAAAGTCCACCTTCCATTGCATTAAGCCTCACAAGTAAATTGGGCTGGAAAATTCCCGTTAATGATTAGAATAAATATTTCAGGAAAAATTATAATCCCCCCTTTGGTTATGCGTTGGAACTATCCTTCTTTTAATTTTCCTTCTGTAGTAAAAATTACTTTGTAAAATATAAAGTTTATGAAGAAAACTTCCTTTGTGTAATCGAATCCTCCTGAAAATAGATTTTAGGGAATATAATTTTTTGAATGCCCTCCAAAAACCTTCCTGTATTTCACGTGTGGTCATATTGGGGTGCTTAAAAACAACAAAAGGCTCTCCGCCCTGATTCGTGTCCACGAATCGGAACATTTAATTTACTCCGCCCTGATTCGTGTCTCCACGAATCGGAACATTTAATTTACCGCCTCTTGCCAAAACAAACTACCATTCCATTCCGATTCGTGGAGACACGAATCAGGGCGCCGGCGTTAGATTAAGACCATAAAGTCCACCTTCCATTGCATTAAGCCTCACAAGTAAATTGGGCTGGAAAATTCCCGTTAATGATTAGAATAAATATTTCAGGAAAAATTATAATCCCCCCTTTGGTTATGCGTTGGAACTATCCTTCTTTTAATTTTCCTTCTGTAGTAAAAATTACTTTGTAAAATATAAAGTTTATGAAGAAAACTTCCTTTGTGTAATCGAATCCTCCTGAAAATAGATTTTAGGGAATATAATTTTTTGAATGCCCTCCAAAAACCTTCCTGTATTTCACGTGTGGTCATATTGGGGTGCTTAAAAACAACAAAAGGCTCTCCGCCCTGATTCGTGTCCACGAATCGGAACATTTAATTTACTCCGCCCTGATT
>CAYHCM010000003.1:19337-32320 GCA_964355045.1 uncultured Chitinophaga sp.
CCTGATTCGTGTCCACGAATCGGAACATTTAATTTACTCCGCCCTGATTCGTGTCCACGAATCGGAACATTTAATTTACTCCGCCCTGATTCGTGTCTCCACGAATCGGAACATTTAATTTACCGCCTCTTGCCAAAACAAACTACCATTCCATTCCGATTCGTGGAGACACGAATCAGGGCGCCGGCGTTAGATTAAGACCATAAAGTCCACCTTCCATTGCATTAAGCCTCACAAGTAAATTGGGCTGGAAAATTCCCGTTAATGATTAGAATAAATATTTCAGGAAAAATTATAATCCCCCCTTTGGTTATGCGTTGGAACTATCCTTCTTTTAATTTTCCTTCTGTAGTAAAAATTGCTTTGCAAAACATAAAGTTTATGAAGAAAACTTCCTTTGTGTAATCGTATTCGCCTGAAAATAGATTTTAGGGAATATAATTTTTTGAATGCCCTCCAAAAACCATCTTGTATTTCACGTGTAGTCATGTTGGGGTGCTTAAAAACAACAAAAGGCTCTCTATAATGATTAAGGTCAAAATCTGAAATTTTATTTTCCCGGATATATTGCTTTCCAAGTATTGTTGCAGGATAAGGAGTGAGAATAAAAAAATCAGCCCCGGCAACACCTGCACTTTCCAGAAAATCAACTGTTGTATCGAAAATATCTTTTGTGTCCTGTGGAAGTCCGAACATTACAAGTGCATGAAACCCTATGCCTGAATTCTGAATGGTTTCAATTGTTTCTTTATATTTTGCTGTCTTTGACCAATTCTTTGCAACCTCATTCAAATTCTCCTGTGATATGGATTCCATGCCTACAGCGACTAATCTGCAACCGGCCTTGTAAGCAAGTGCCAGAAGTTCTTTGTTTTTTGCAATATTTGTAGTTGCCTGAACACCCCAAAATACATTCAATCCAATCATTTTCTGAAATAGTTCCCTGGCATATTCAATACTGTCAAAAAGGTTATCATCTACAAAAAACATAATTTTTGAGCCATGAGCTTTGATATCTCGTATTACATCTTTTACTGGTCGCATACGATATGTGTTGGCGTAAAAATTTACAATTGAACAATAGGAACATCTGTAGGGACAACCTCTCGTGGCCTGAACAGGAAATAAAGTTCGAATTCTATTTTTCTTTATAAGATCATACCTTGGTACCGGAACATTTTCAAGGGAGATTGGGGTTTCCGATTTATATACCGGCTTGAGACAATTATTTTCAATATCTTTCAACATTTGAGGCCAACTTACATCACCTTCTCCAATACATATTGAATCAACATAAGGTTGAATTTTTTCGGGATGCATGGTTGGGAGATAACCTCCCATTACAACAATCTTCCCTCTTTTTTTAAACTCCCTGGCAATGTCAATTGCCCTGTTTAAATGAATAATCATAGCCGATATTGCAATCACATCGGCTTCTGATTCAAAGAATAATTCATCCAAACAATCATCAACCATTTCTACTTCAATATGAGCCGGTGTATAGGCTGCAAGGAGCGGGATTCCTAATTCCGCAAAATTTGCATTGGTCAATCTGTCAACAAGCGAATTTGATTTTACAACTTTTCCGTTATCAGCATAATGAGATGACCTGATAAATAGAACCTTATTAATTGATTTTTGAATATTATCCGGCATAATAACATCAAATCTAATTATAGTAAATTGAATTTCAAAGTGCAATATAGGTTTTTATTCACGGCTGAATCACCTTTGTGTTTAGCCTTGTGCTTGGAGGAGGCCCGGCAAGGAAGAAGAATTGTTTTACCATAAAATAAAACTCATATTTCTCAATATTCGTTTCTCTTTCCTGTAAAGCAGGGCAACAATATTTTCAATTATTATCCTATCTCCTTTTTTACCTTCGAAATAAATAAGATTAAAAGCTTCACGAGAAAAGTCGCTGGTAAAAATATAATCATGACTCAACGAATCATACAATCCATAATTAAAAGTATCGCAAAAACCCTTTGGATTAGTATAACTTTCTTGAAAAATAGTAGAATCGTTTCTTTTAACTTTAAAAGTAAAAGATATAATATCCTGCTTTTCGCAATCACCATATAATTCCCAACCAGAACTCATTGGTAAATTAATATGTGTATTATATGGAAATGCGGCTTTAGGAATAGTATCTCCTGAACCAAACATACCAAGCATCGGTTCTGGATCTGGTAAACTTTTTACCCTGATAGCCATACTGTCAATCCACTTTATTTTTCCTTTTCTTTTTACCCCAACCGTAATTTTAACTTTCGTAATATTATAGCTATCGGTTACATAAATATAATCACATTGCGAGCCGGTCAATATGCCTTTATCTGCTTTGGCTACTAAATCTTCACATGAATAATTTTCTACGGAAATTGAAAGTGGATTCTCTATCCATTGATAAAATACATTGGTTTTGGCGGTAGAAATAAGAACCTTCTGGGAAAATAAATTTCCTGAAAAAAAAACTATAATGCTTATGAACCCTAATTTTTTCATAGGATTAATTAATTTACTTCGCCGCCAGCGTTATCAGCGGTATCAGCATCTCCTCAATAGAAATACCTCCATGCTGAAACGTATTATCATAATAGTTGGAATAATAATTTTGATTGTTGGGGTAAACAAAATAGCCGTTTTCCCGGGCAAAAATAAAATTGCTGCTCAGATGTTGAGTGGGTAAAAAACCCAATTCGGGTTTAGCAATTTCAAATACTTCTTTTTTATTATAGGTTAAATTTTTCCCTGTTTTATAGCGAAGATTGGAGGTTGTTTTTTTATCCCCAACTACCTTTATTGGCTCTGTCACCCTTACCGAACCATGGTCCGTGGAAATAACAATTTTCCCGCCTTTTTCGGCTATTTTTTTCATGGCTTCCCACAAAGGTGAATGTTCAAACCAGCTTTGGGTAATGCTGCGATAGGCTGGTTCTTCTTCGGCCAGCTCCCGCATTATTTTATAATCGGTTCGGGCATGGCTCAGCGAATCCACAAAATTGTAAACGATCACATTCATCTCATTGCTGAACATATTTGGTATATCGTCCAGCATATCCTTGGCCTGATCCAGATTTACCACTTTGGTATATTTTGTTTTCATTGGCTTGCGCAATCGGCCTAATAAATCGGTAAAAAAATCCCCTTCAAAATTATTCTTTCCTCCGTCGTCTTCGTCATTGCTCCACTTTCCCGGAAACCGTTTTTCAATATCCGAAGGCATCAAGCCGGCAAATATGGAATTGCGGCAATACTGAGTACTGGTAGGCAATATGGATAAATACAAATCCTCTTTTTCTACCCTGAAATATTCAGAAATGATGGGTGAAATGGTGCGCCATTGGTCAAAGCGAAGATTATCTATCAATATAAAAAAGAAAGGTTTTCCAACTTCTTGTTCTGTCAATATTCCCCTTCGCATCAGGGTATGACTCATTATAGGAGCCTGAGCATTATCATAAGGTAAAAATTTAAGATAGTTGTCTTCCACAAATTTGCAAAAACTTTTGTTGGCTTCTTGTTTTTGCATTTTAAAAATTTCTTCCATGCCGGTTTCCTGGCTCTGATCAAAATTTACTTCCCAATATACCAATTTTTTATAAAGATTTTTCCACTCTTCAAAATTCATCCTCTCCCCCATCGTTATCCCAATATTCCTAAACTCCTGCTGATAGCCGGAGGTAGTTTTTTCCTTCACCAATTCCCGTTTTTCCAATATTTTTTTAATGCTTAAAAGTATTTGGTTGGGGTTGGCTGGTTTTATTAAATAGTCGTCAATCTTGGTACCTATGGCATCTTCCATCATACCTTCTTCCTCGTTTTTGGTAATGAGGACAACGGGCAAATCGTTTCGGTATTCTTTAATTTGTTTAAGTACTTCCATTCCCGGAATGCCGGGCATATTTTCATCTAAAAAAATAATATCAAAATATTGTTTTTTTACTTCGTCAATGGCATCGCGGCCATTGTTTACGGTGGTAATTTTATATCCCTTATTTTCAAGAAATAAAATGTGGGGTTTTAAAAGTTCAATTTCGTCGTCAGCCCAGAGTATATGTTCGTTTGCCATTGTGTTTTTTAACGTGTGATTTTAATAAATTATTGCTTAAAAATTTGGTGGTGCAAAGAAACGAAATATAAAAGGCTGTTGGCTACCAATTGATAGATTAATTTTTTTTTTGCCACCAAATCTCTAAAACACAAAAAACCACTAAAAAGATTAGTGCAATTTTGTGACTTTGTGTTTTTGTGGCAATTGAAATGAAGGATTTTTATATTTTACAGTTCAATAAATTGAACTGCAATGGATAGCTTGTAGCAAATTATTACTTATAACAAAAGAACATTTTTCGGAGTCCAGATTCCCCCTTTTAAAGGGGGTTAGGGGGATTTTTTATATTTTACAGTTCAATAAATTGAACTGCAATGGATAGCTTGCTGCAAAAACTCCGAACTTAGAACTCAGAACTTAGAACTTTCTTTTTAACTTTGCCCAAACACTTTGAACAAATTAAAAATAATTAACGACCCCGTTTATGGTTTTATAACCATTCCTTATGAAATTATTTTCGATCTGATGGAACACCCGTGGTTTCAGCGATTGAGGCGAATAAATCAATTGGGATTAACGGATTTGGTATATCCGGGAGCCATTCATTCCCGCTTTCATCATGCATTGGGCGCATTGCATTTAATGACCAAAGCAATGAATACTTTGGAACAAAAAGATGTTGAAATTTCACCGGAAGAACGGGAAGCTACCTGCATCGCTATTTTGCTTCACGATATTGGTCACGGACCATTGTCGCATGTTTTGGAAAATTCTATTTTGCCGGAGGTTCATCATGAAATAATTTCTTTGGAATTAATGCAATTGCTCAATAAGGAGTTTGATGGACGGCTTAATCTGGCCATTGAAATTTTTATGGACAGATATCCCAAAAAATACCTTCACCAACTTATAAGCAGCCAATTGGACATGGATCGTTTGGATTATTTAACCCGCGATTCGTTCTATACCGGCGTAAGTGAAGGAGTTGTAGGAATTGACCGGATTATAAACATGCTGGCCGTGGCCGACAACGAATTGGTAGTGGAAGAAAAAGGAATTTACAGCATCGAAAAATTTATTATTGCCCGGCGCCTGATGTATTGGCAAGTGTATTTGCACAAAACCACTCTGGCTGCCGATCAGGTGCTTACCAATATTATAAGGCGTGCCAAAGAATTATTGGCCCAAGGATTTCAGCTTACCATTACTGATGACTTGTCTTATTTTTTAAAACTAAAAACCCCCATTAAAATTACCAATCAACTTTTGGAAATGTTTAATAAAATAGATGATTCCGATTTGGTTTTTAATATAAAACAATGGCAATACTGTGATGATTTTGTTTTGGCAGTTCTTTGCCAATCACTTACCAGTCGCCAGCTTCCGAAGATTATTATCCAAAATAAACCCTTTGAAAAAGCCTTGATTGAAGAAAAGAAAAATCAAGCTTTACAAAGCATTCCGCAATTGGATAACTCAACAATCAATTATTTTGTAAATACCGGAACAGTAAAAAACGATGCCTATACCACCAAAGGCACCATTAAAATATTAACCAAACAAGGCGAGTTGAAAGACCTTGCTAAGGCTTCGGATAATTATAATATTGCTTCTCTTACCGAAACGGTAACGAAATATTATTTGTGTTTTATGGGATGAATTAGCCTTACTTACGCTCAATCATAATTTCAATTTTATTTAAATCTATTGCTCTCTGAAATATCCTTTTCGACCAAAGCATTGATTTTTTAACAATTAAATCATCAAAATTTTCAATTGAAATTTCATAATTCCCTTGCGTTTCAATTTTAAAATCAAAATAATTTAAGGCTCTTTTGCCATCAATAAATTTAAAATTTATACATTTTTTTCTTAATATTATCTGTTCATTAGTATCATTATTGAAAATATTTATTTTGAAATTTTGATTTGCTTTAATAAAGAAACCTCCGATAATAAATAAATCAAACTGACCTTTATAAAAATAAACAGGAACTGGATTACTTTGAAGTTTAAATTTCATTTACGTAAAAAGAATCTTTACTTCTACAATTTCAAAACCCTTATCCCCTCCATCAACCCTCCATTTTTGCTAATATTTAAAAAATAAATCCCTTTGCAAAGCCTTGCTATATCTATCGTTTGATAATTATTTTGAATATTTTTTTCTAAAACCTTATTTCCAAATTGATCGAAAATTTCCAAGTTAAAATCTCCGTATAAATTTTCAACAAAAAGATTACCATCTGTTACCGGATTTGGATATACCCGGATGGATTTATTTTTTAAAAATTGTTTAAATCCGGCCTTGTCATAAATAGTAATTGTATCGCTATGGCTGCCGCAGTAGTTTTTAACCGTTACCCAATATTTTCCAAAATCAGTTACAGTTATAATTGGCGATGTAGGGCCAATACTCCACTTATATTCACTTCCATCGTTTTTTGCATTTAACTGAAGTGAGAAAGGTTTTATAAGCGAGGTATCTTTTCCCAAATTTACTTTTGGAATACTTTTTTTATCAATAAAAATGGTATCCCGCATTTCGCCGCATTGATTGAAAACCTTGACAGAATAAGTTCCGGGCGATGTAAATTCCCTAAAACCCGAATTGTCCTTATCCCACCATTCTACATTATATATAGAAGTTTTTGGTGAAAGAAAAATGGTGTGTTTAAAATTTTGACAGTAGATGGTATCCTTGCCCAAATCAGCCAACGGAATCGGGATTGCATATAATTTAATGGAATCAATAGCTACGCCACATTCATTCATTAGGGTCACCACATATTTTCCCGGTAGTGAGAGTGTTCGGGTGTAATTTGTATTTCCATCATTCCATTTAATTGTTGAAAATTTTTGAACTGAATCTAATGAAACCGGATGATTTATAGAAAGACAATGAAGGCTGTCAGGGCCTAAATCCAATATTGGTGTTTTTTTATAATTTACTGTAATCGTATCACTCAAATTATTGCATTTATTTACGAAACTTGTAAAATATTTTCCAGCTTTAGAAATAATTTTAGTGGAACCGGTATCTCCGTCATTCCACCTGTATTTTCCGGGGCTTAATGCATTTTTCAAAATCAATTTTTCCTGATTGCAAAGCAGAGTATCGCGGCCTATATCCAATTTTAAATAGGGCAACAAACTCAAGGTAAATGTATCGGAAATTGACTTGCATAAATTAGTAGCTCTAACCCAAAATTTGCCGGGTTGTGTGGCCACAAAATCATAACTGTTATCATTATTGCTCCAGAGATATTGACAGGCAAAACAGGAAAATGAAATTTTATCACTAACACTGCCGCAATACAAAGAGTCGTTTATATTAATAGTTGGGTTTCGCCAAAAAAATACGGTAGCTGTGTCGTTCAAAGTTTCTTCACAGTTCTGCAATTCAAACGAAATAATAAATTTACCTTCATGAATAGTATAAATTTTTGCAATGGTATCATTCGTTCTGGACAGATGTGTTAAAGCATCATTAATAGTCCAGCTCGGTTTATTTGCTCCTTTTATTTTAAACCCTGTTTCGTAATCATATTTATCACAAATCACTGTATCACGCGGAACTCGCACAAAACTACTCAGGCAACTTTTGTCTTCATATTTAAATATATCCAAACTGTCGCTGCTGGTTGAAAAAGCTACAGCCCAAGCCAGATAAGGATTGATGACATATATTTTTGTAAAATTAAGTTTGGTATTGGTGGTCATTATTGTCCATGAAATTCCGGAATTGGTGGTCATTAAAATTGTTCCCATTTCTCCGCAAGCCATTCCTGCACCGTCATTGGCGAAATGCACTGCTCTTAAATTTTCGGAAGTTGGAGAGGTGATGCTTTTGTAGGTTTTGCCATAATCGTCACTTCGCGCTATTTTGCCTCCATTGCCTACCATTACAATAATTGAATCCTGAATAACTTTGGAATCTGTAATTTGAAAAGCCGGGTTGTTATTTTTGGAATAACTTGAAAAACCATTTGTAGTTTGAAATACGCCACCTAACTGCAAACCTATAAACCCATTGTTTTTATTCCACATATGCAAAGAAGAAAGTGTTTGCTTACTGTTCAAGTTATGCCGAGCCCACGAATTTCCACCATTATAGGTGTATTCAAGATAATTTCCTGAATCGTTATTATCCAAATTATCGGGGCCTAAAACAAAAACAGTGTCGTTATCAATGGCAAAAACTTTTAATAAATCATCATCGCTATTTCCGGTTCGCTTTAATGTCCAGTTACTGCCTCCATCCGAAGTTTTTAACACCAAATCATCGTTACCAATTATAAAACCATTCGTGGCATCCGTAAAAATTATTCTTGAAAATCTGTTGTAACCTGATAATATTTGTGTCCAGGTTTTTCCGGTATCCGTAGTTTTTAAAACCTTTCCTGAACTTAATACAAACCCATTGGCCTTTGATACAAAAGCTACATCTGTTAACCCTGCATTACCCGATTTGGCTTGCTTTTTCCAAACTTGTGCCCGGGTATTAATTGAAATAAAATATGGGATTATTAAAAAAAAAAGGTGTAGAAATTTAACCATTAAAATAAAAAAAAGTCGCGGGCAAATATATCACTAATTTTTTCAGCTAAAACTCATAAATCCCAAATTGCAAATTGCAAATTCCAAATAATAAATCCCAAATAATAAATTCAAAATTCCAAATTCCAAGCAGGATTGCCGGGGGTATGACTTGGTTCTTGAAATTTGGAATTTGGAATTTGAGGCTTTGAAGCCTCTTTGGGTTTAAATACCTTAGAAAGGGAATTTACCGCAGAATAAACGAGGCCCTACCCATCAATTTATCATTATGGATAAGCTCGATAGAATATGTGCCTTTTTTATAAGTGGCCGTTTGTGAATAAAAAATCGTGATTTTAATTGGGTCATTTTGATAATCTATCGTTTGAACCATCGTTGCCAATTTATCAGTGTCAGTCAGTTTTTCATTATCATTTGTCAAAACCTCGCCACTTGTTCCTATAACGCGTATGGTAACGTCCTTATTTCCGGGAACCACCAATTCATTTGCCAAAATTGTAAACGTAATTTTTAACTTATCGGTTTTAAATGCTTTGTAGGTTTCAACTTCGGTGGCTCCTTTCTTTAACATTCCCGTTACTTTTAAATCGGCAACGCTTATTGAACTGTTTTTTATTTTTTCATCTAAAATATTTTTTTGCTCCTCTAGGGCTCTGGCCTTTATCTGTGCTTCTTCAGTTGAAGTTTCAAGGTCCAGAATTTTTTGTACATAATCCCTGTTTTCAGCCGACAAGGATTCATTTTTTGATTCAAAAATACTTTGCAGGCTTTTTAACCGTTCAATTTCCTCCTTGGCTTCAAGCAATGCTTTTGGATTGCCAGGTACAACCGTTTTTATTTTTTTGGCTATTTGTAGTTTTTTAGCATCAATTTCATCTTTAAGCCCTGCAATCTCTGCATCTTTATCTTGAATCTGAGCTTGTAATTGAGTGCTTAATTCTTCCAGTTGGCGGTTAAGTTCTGCCTTTTCAGCATTATATTTAACCACTTCCTCCTTTAGTAGTACCTCATATGACCTGCCATCAGCAGCATGGGTACTGTTATAATATTTGTAATATAAATAACCGGTGGCCGATAACGATAGAACTAAAAGTACAGGAAAAACTATCCACCATAGTGGCCATCGTTTGTTGTCGTTATCCTCTTTGTATATGTGTCGTTCTTCTTCAATCATGATATAGATTAATTTATTACTGCAATGTTAAAACATATCTGTGAATAAACGTATTAATTCGAAATTTTTGTTTTCATTTTATTTCTTATTACTTCAATTATTATTGGAACAACAGAAATAAATATGATTCCAACTACCACCAATTCAAAGTTATTTTTTACTACTTCAAATCCACCAAACCAATATCCGGCTAAGGTGGCAATGCTTACCCACAGAAATCCGCCCAATATATCATAAGGCAAAAAACGTCGGTATTTCATTTCACCAACGCCTGCCACAAAAGGTGCAAAGGTGCGAACAATTGGAACAAATCGTGCAAGAATGATGGTTTTTACGCCATATTTTTCATAAAATTTCTCTGTTTTTTCAATATACTTTGGGTTGACTAATGGCTTGCCCCTGAATTTCCATTTGATGGCATGATCGCCCAAAAACTTTCCAATCCAATAGTTTGTATTATCACCCAATACCGCTGCTACAATCAGCAGTACTATTAGAATTCCTATATTTAAACTACCCAACGAAGCAAAATAACCGGCCATAAATAAAAGTGAATCGCCTGGCAAAAGTGGCATAACTACCAAACCGGTTTCTACAAAAATAATAAGGAATAGAATGGCGTAGGTCCAAACACCATATTCCAAAATAATTTTGCCAAGCGTTCTGTCCAAATGAAGAAAGTCATTTATTATAGATTGTATAAATTCCATGAGCGCAAAAATAAGTTTATTTGCCTATTGGTTTAAAATGGATTTAAACACCCTATTTAAATTATTCCAAACAATTATTTCATGGAATGTGATTTTTTTGATAATATTGAAATGCCGTAAAAAAATTTGATTTTTAATAAAAAGTGGACGCTAATTTATTTCTATTCTAAATTAGTAAAAAGTAGTTTATAACCTGCCAATGACGGATAAATTAGCTCCAAAATATCGTTACTTTGGTGGAATAAAAATAAAAATTGAGACCTGCAATTACAAAATTTTAGAACGCATTTTAAATTATAATTAAATTTATGTTTCCCTACCTTTCGATTTAAAGCTTTATGATTTCAGTACCTGAAGCAAAAAAAATAATAATTGATAACACAAATGTTCTCAATTCCATTACTCTTCCATTATATCAGGCTACCGGCTATACACTTGCCGCCGATTTAATTTCAGAAATTGATGTGCCGCCTTTTAATCAATCGGCTATGGATGGCTATGCTTTCCGGTTTAATGATTATATTGAGAACCAAACACTGACCTTAAATGGTGAAATACCTGCAGGAGAAACTCTAAATTTTAATTTAAATAAAAATGATACGGTACGAATTTATACCGGAGCCATGGTTCCCGAATGGCTTGATACCGTTATTATGCAGGAAAAAGTAACAGTTAATGAAAATCAGATTACACTGAATGATACATATATTAATATAGGTGCCAATATTCGTTTGAAAGGTTCACAAACCCTCAAGGGCAGTCTTGCCCTGAGTAAGGGAACTAAAATAACACCGGGTGCTGCAGGATTTATTGCGGGTTTGGGAATTGAAAAAATTGAGGTTTTTAATCTTCCGCGTATAAATATTATTACCACAGGAAAAGAATTAACGCGGCCTGGCGAAAAACTTGATAACGGAAAAGTTTTTGAATGCAATTCGTACAGTTTAAATGCAGCTTTATTTCTTAAAAATATTAAACCTGTAAATATTGAAACGGTAGATGATGATGAAATCAAGATTACAGATTGTGTTAAAAAAAATCTGAATGAATGTGATATTTTAATTGTTACAGGAGGCGTCTCTGTAGGTGATTATGATTTTGTAGCGAATGCATTTAAAAATTGTGGAGTAACGAGTTTATTTCATAAGGTAAAACAAAAACCCGGTAAACCTTTATATTTTGGAAAACACGCGAATACATTGGTATTTGGCCTGCCCGGAAATCCGGCAGCAGTGCTAAGCTGTTATTACCAATATATTGCTCCTGCCATTAATCAAATGTCGGGAACTGAAATAAATAATTCCGAAATAATCCGTTTCCCATTAGCTCAATCCTATATAAAAAAGGAAGGACTTACACATTTTTTAAAAGGAAAAATAATAAACAATGAAGTGAAACTGCTGCAGGCTCAGGAATCCTATCAGATGAGTTCATTTGAACATGCCGATTGTATGGTACAATTAGATGAAAACCGATCCACTTATGAAGCGGGTGATTTGGTAGAAGTTCATTTTATTTGAATGTATTTTTAAACGAAACACTCTAAAAAATTAAAATATTGATTGATTCACTCCCTTTTTTTTACACGTTAGTTTTAATTGTCGCTTTTCTTTATTCTTCCGTTGGTCATGGCGGGGCCAGTGGTTATCTGGCTTTAATGGCATTTTTTTCATTTTCTCCTGATGTATCACGCCCAACAGCGCTCATCCTTAATATTTTTGTTTCATTCATTGCATTTATTCAATACTACCGAAGCGGAAATTTTAAATTGAATTTATTTTGGCCTTTTGCCGTAACCTCTGTTCCTGCAGCCTTTATCGGTGGTTTAATTACAGTGGATGCCGATATTTACAAAAAAATATTAGCGGTATTATTGTTGTTTTCTGTCATTAAATTAGTGGGATTTAATTTTATCTCGCCAAAGGCGGCACAAAAAAACTTAAAAAGCCAAAACCTGATTTTATCCTTGCTAATTGGATTGGTAATTGGCATTTTTTCGGGAATGATAGGCATTGGGGGAGGAATAATTTTAAGTCCTCTTATTTTGCTAATGCATTGGGGCGATATAAAACAAACAGCCGCCGTATCTTCATTATTTATTTTTGTAAATTCGCTGGCAGCAATGGCCGGGGTTTTTTCAACCGGATTTGAATATAATAATGAGATGGGTTATATGATTGTTATGGCTTTGATTGGTGGAATGGCGGGTTCATATTATGGTGCTTTGCGATTTAAGAGCAAATTGTTAGGTAATATATTGGCAATTGTTTTGGTTATTGCATCTCTAAAATTAATTTTTACCTAAGCTAATAAATTCAGAAATGGGCATAAAAATTTTAATATTTGGTCAACTTACCGATATTATTGGAATAAATGAATTAACGGTTCAAGATATAAAAAGCACGGATGAAATTAATAAATACTTGAATGAAAGGTATCCTGCTCTGCCACTTACAAAATATTCGATGGCAGTAAATAAAAT
>CAYHCM010000003.1:32420-35628 GCA_964355045.1 uncultured Chitinophaga sp.
ATGAAAGGTATCCTGCTCTGCCACTTACAAAATATTCGATGGCAGTAAATAAAATAATTATTCAACAAAATACACTTTTAAAGGATGGGGATAGTGTGGCATTGTTACCCCCTTTTTCAGGAGGATAAGTAAATTATGAATCAACAACCCTATTTTGAAAGATATAAGCGCCAAATTTTACTGAAAGAATTTGGGTTGGAAGCACAATTAAAACTTAAGAAAGCTCAAATATTGGTAATTGGTGCCGGCGGTTTGGGATGCCCGGCTATGCTTTATCTTACCGCTGCCGGAGCCGGAACAATTGGGATTGTTGATTTTGATATTGTTGATATTTCAAATCTTCACCGGCAAATTCTTTATACCACACTTGATATTGGGAAATCGAAAGTTAAATGCGCAGCAAAACGATTAAAGGCTTTAAATCCGGAGGTTATTTTTAAAACTTTCAATTATTTGCTTACCACCAAAAATATTTTGAAATTATTTTCAGGTTTTGATTTAATAATTGACGGTACCGATAATTTTGCAACTCGTTATATGATAAACGATGCTTGTGTTTTGCTTGATAAACCCTTGATATACGGAGCGGTTTTAAAATTTGAAGGACAAGTAGGTGTTTTTAATTTTTCGAATAATGATTTAACTTATAAAACCAACTACCGCGATTTATTTCCCGTACCTCCCAATCCTGAAAATACCCAATCGTGCAATGAAGCAGGGGTATTGGGCGTTTTACCCGGAATTATCGGAACCATGCAGGCAGCCGAAGCCATAAAAATTATTACAGGTATTGGTTTGCCTTTGTGCAATTCTATAATTTCATTTAATTCATTAACCAATTCATTTTATGAATTCAAAATAAAACCTGTTGATCATCAAAATAACGGCATCCCAAAAAATAAAAAGGAATTTTTAAGTTTTAATTATCCCGTATTCTGTGGCTCAAATTCTGAAATTCCTGAAATTTCATCTGAACATTTCAATACCTTATTATCAAATGAAAAATTAACCGTAATTGATGTTCGCGAAGATGGTGAATTGCCTGATGTTACTGAATTTAAAAATTTAAAAATGCCTCTTGGACAAATTAAAAATTTTATAAAAAATTTAGTTACCCAACATAAAATCATTGTTTTTTGCCAAACCGGAAAAAGAAGTTTAAAGGCCACTAAAATACTGATGGAAGAATTACCGGGAATTGAAGTTTATAGTTTGGCCGAAGGAATATTGGGCTGGAAAAAATCTGTAAAAATATGATTATGAAAAAAATTAAAGATGTATTTGTTGAGGGAGCCATTTCACCAACATTTATTGCGGATTCCATTGCTAAACACGCTTCAAAAAAAAATATTGGGGCACATAGTATTTTTTTGGGGCAAATACGAAATGATACTATTGGTAATAAAGAGGTAATAGCCATTGATTATACAGCCTATGAGGATATGGCTTTGGAAAAATTTCATGAAATAAGGGAAGATACTTTTTTGAAATTCCCTTTAAAATGTATGCATATATATCATAGCCTTGGCAGGGTAAATGCAGGAGAAATCAGCTTATTTGTATTTACTTCTTCTGTTCACCGAAAAGAAGCAATGGATGCGTGTGAATATGTTGTAACCCGCATAAAGGCTGAAGCTCCCGTATGGGGAAAGGAAATTTTTGAAGATGAAAGTTTCGTTTGGAAAGAGAATAACTGATCCATCACTAACATTATAAAATAAATTATTATGATTGACATAACAACCAAAATTAAGACACACCGAAGTGCCATTGCACAGGCGGTTGTAAAAGTTAGCAGGCAGGAAACTATAGATGCGGTTATAAATAAGACCGTGCCTAAAGGCGATGTGATAGAAGCAAGCCGGGTAGCCGGATTATTTGGTATAAAACGGACAAGCGACATGATTCCGGATTGTCATCCGTTACCGATTGAATTTGCTTCAATTACTCATAGAATAGATGGGCTTGAAATATTTATTGAAGCCGAAGTTCACACAATATATCGAACCGGTGTGGAGGTGGAAGCCATGCATGGCGCATCGGTTGTGGCACTTACAATTTACGATATGCTGAAACCGATTGACAAGGAGATTGAAATTTCAGGAATTAAATTGCTAAATAAAAAGGGTGGCAAATCGCAATATGCCGACAAGCTAAGCCGAAGCATAACATCTGCCGTAATTGTATGTTCCGACAGTATATCAGCCGGTCAAAAACAGGATTTTGCAGGAAAAGCCATTATAAGCAAACTGGAAAAACTAAGCGTTTCCATTGAAGATTACAGCATAATTCCGGACGAGATTAGTACCATTCAGGAAAAAGTATTGGCTCTTTACGAAGCTAAAATTGATTTAATTATTCTCACAGGTGGAACGGGCTTGTCGGCAAGAGATGTTACTCCTGAGGCTATCCGCCCGTTATTGGATCGTGAAATTCCGGGTATTGCTGAAGCTGCGCGGAATTATGGCCAGGAACAAATGCCTTATTCCATGTTATCGCGAAGCCTTGCAGGGCTTAAAGGAGACACCCTAATATTAGCCTTGCCCGGTTCTACAAGAGGTGCAAAAGAGAGTATGGATGCCTTATTTCCCTACTTACTTCATCTTTTTAAAATTATGGAGAATGCTCCGCACTAAAGTTTCTGATTTGTTTAATTTTTAAAAATCGAGTTTTTGCCTTTGGTCATTCAGTTTTAAATTTATCAATCATGTTTTAATGATATTATTTGGTTTATCCCAAGCCAAAAAATATCAGAATGTTCGTAAGCTGCCTTATTGTTTCGCTGACCTAATTGATAATTATAAATGAAGGATAAATTCAAATTTTTATTAATCTGGAAGGTTGAACCTACCAAAATACGGTTATTGTCAAACCTATTATAAATAATTTCTTTGCCTGCGTTAATAAATATTTCATCTCCTATATTCAATAATATTTTTCGGTCAGGGTTGCTTTTTGATAATTTAATTAAGGGTATTCCACAGAAAAATTTGTACCTGAAACGAAAATTAAAAGTGGATAAAGAAGTAATATCTCCCTCTGATATTTTCCTGAAATATCGTGCTTCTACTCTAATGCGATGTTGAGTTGAAACTTTGCCTGTTTTTTTGGTTGTATTAACCTCTTGATATGATCTGAATTCAATTTTATCAAGTTTATTATTAGTGTAGAAAGTAAAACAGGCAACTCCGGATACGCCTTGTAAATT
>CAYHCM010000003.1:35728-51951 GCA_964355045.1 uncultured Chitinophaga sp.
GTTTATTATTAGTGTAGAAAGTAAAACAGGCAACTCCGGATACGCCTTGTAAATTTTTCTTTACCGGATAACCAATACCTGTTCGAAAACTTATTTGCGACCATTTACTGAAACCGTTTAACCTTCTAAAACTTATATCCGTTAATAATGAAAATTTAGGTGAAAAATTGAGTTGATTATAATATTGAATCCATTGCTGATTGTTATGTGAAATATTTTTTTGTGCTTTAGTTACGGTGGTGAATGAAGCAAATATTGTAAGAATTAGAATGATTTTTTTCATGCTGTTTTAAGTGTCCATATAGAAATATACGAACCGCTCTTTGAATATGATTTGGTAACTCAACCGCCAATACTAGTCATACTTCTTAATTCTGATTCGGTGTGACTAATCCCCCAATTCTTATCTTCATTATTCCCACCAAGCATTAAATATTTATCTTTCACACATTGATAAATGAGTGGTTCTATATCTTTTCCTTCTCGCAAAGTGGTAAGCAAATCAATTTCGGTTTTGGCAAAAAGACAATTGCGCATCTTGCCATCTGAAGTAAGACGCATACGATTGCACCCCATGCAAAAAGGCTCTGACATGGTGCTGATAACTGCAAAAGTTCCTTTATGATTTGGAATTGCATATTTTTTTGCCGTGTCATTTTTGTTATCCAAAACTTTGATAAACGAATATTTTGTAGAAATAACATTCAAAATTTCTGTATGAGAAAAGACTTTATCGTAGCTCCATTTATTACCTGTAAAGGGCATAAACTCAATAAAACGCAGATGTACTGGAAAATCTTTTGTCCATTGGATGAAATCAAGAATCTCGTTTACATTGAAATTCTCCATGACTACGACATTTATTTTTACACGAAAATCATTCTCAAGTAAAAGTTCAATGTTGTTCATTACACGGGTAAATTCATCACGTTTAGTAATCGCAAAGTATTTTTCCTTTTTTAAGGTATCCAAACTTACATTAACTGAATTTAATCCTGCTTGTTTAAATGTTTCGATAAACTCGTTTACAAAAATTCCATTGGTGGTTATGGCAAGTTCAACGGGATATTTCCCAAGCCGTTCAATTATTTCTTTTGCATTATTTCTTACCAAAGGTTCACCACCTGTAAGGCGAATTTTTTTTACCCCTGCTTTTACAAAAACAGAAACTATGCTGTCTATTTCGTCGGCAGTCATACGCGGTGCATTGGCAAAATGACCCTTAGGCAAATCATCAGGATTGCAGTAAGCACAACGCAGGTTACATTTATCGGTAAGAGAAATCCTGAGGTAATCATGTAAACGACCGAAATCATCTTTAATCATATTTTCAATTCTATTCATCAACAATTATCCTCTTTTAAAAAAAGCACCATCTTCTAACCTATTGTTTCATAAGCATTAATGTAAATGTTGTTTAAACATTAAAAATAAAATGAGCTATTCATTGTTTTAAAAATAGGCAGTAAGCATTGGCATAGAGCATATCTGCCAACAATTTCTGCCTACTGCCGTTGAAAACAAAATGAGTCAATTTTACTCTATTTAAAGTATTAGTAACTCCAAAAAATAAATCTTGCCAGCCTAAAAATGGCACTAATCCAACTTAACTATTTCTTTTTGGTATTAATTGGAAACTCAGTAATAGTTGACCTTTCAACAAACTTCTTTAGGCCATTTGCCAAAGATTTATAAAATTCATTTTCTGAACCGTCTTCAATTTTTTTACAAAACACAGGTACCCATTTCTTAAAATGTTTTTCAAAAAAAACGCTTTGGTTTTTCCAAATGCTCATAGCTTTTTTTATATTTTTCATTCTTAAGGCATCCATCTCAAGAAAAATCAAATAATACATAAATTCAGTTTCTATGGCGATGTGATCTGGTGGATTTTTGAGTTTTATATCATATACCAATCCCATTTTTCTATAAAAGTCCATCACCCAAAGGGTTTCATCACTCATTAAATGAAATTCATCACCAAAATAAACTGAACTGTATGGAGGTGCAACCAACTTAAAAGGACCTACAAATAGCCTCGAATACTCTATGGTCAAGTCCAATAATGAATACTTACCAATAGTCTTCTTCATTGTATCTACAGATTGAACACCTTCAGGATATGCAATGGCTAAGGCTGATTGTAACGCGTCAAAAAATTTTTTATTTTTTACAAGACCTTTATGCGGTTGGCAAAACAAAGCGGTGAAAATATTAAATACATTGGCTCTAGCTTGTTCTGTTTTTATGAAATCAGTTTTTGTCATTTAGGATTAAATTGGGTAGTTCAATTCTCAAAGTATTTTAGGTTAGTTCTAAGGTAGTAATATTCAGGAATCAGGAGATGTTTCCTGATTCCCGAATATTTGGCAGATAGTTATCTATTTACTATAAATTTTCCGGTCATCGTTACACCACCCTTTGTTTCTAATGTGCAGAAATATGGCCCGGTTGCAAATTCTGAAACATCCACTTTGATACTTTGCGTACCACCTAATGTTCCGTTTTCGACATGCTTCTTCACTTCTCTTCCGTTGATATCAACAATTAATATTGTGTAACTGTCAGCTTTGCTGAGATTAAATTCTATGTTGGCGTAATCTCTTGCAGGATTTGGATAAACATGAAGTTTTTTGGTCTTTATGGTTTCCACAATACCTATTCTTGTTGTTGTAGATTTGTAATCGTTAATATAATGAACATTAGGACCAGTTCCTTCTTCACCTTCAGGTAAAAATTCACCGCTATTGTTCATTAATCGCATAGATTTATGTGAAGCCAACAACTGTGCAATTTCGCTTTGAGAGTCGTTTTTGTCACCGAAAGTACGTGCTTCTGCCGGACAGGAAACAACACAATAGGGTTTATCTCCCAATAGAACACGGTGCTCGCATAAGAAGCATTTTTCTACTTTATGGGCCGAACGAATTGCCTTGTAGTTGGCATGGGTATAATCATTCTTGCTTGGCGGAGCAGTTCCGGCAGCAGTAGCCAATTCTTTGGGTGTAGAGGTGCCACCGGCGATAAAAGCAGTGGTATCATCCCAAAAAGGTTGTGAACCGGTGCCAACAGGGTTGTAACTAAGTACCGACCATTGATTATTGTCGGTTCTTACGTCTTTTGCACTATAAGGGCATGAATCTATGCAAAGCTGACAACCAATACATCTGCTCTCATCAAGCATGGTAATGCCTGTGTCAGTTTTAAACATGGCTTTTTGCCCTTGTGCGTTTTTGGTTGAGTCGGGACAAGCAGTAATACATGGTGCATCGCTACAATGATTGCACATTACCGGTACGACTGAAAAATTTGTATCCGGGAAAGTTCCCTCCATTTTACTGTAGAAATCAGCCCAATTGTATTTTCTGCCGTTGGCAGTATCCTCAAATCGGGTATTGTTTTCTGTTTTGCAGGCAATGGCGCATGTGCCGCAGCCCACGCATTTAGCCAAATCAATTACCATTCCATATTTTGTTGCCATAATATTATGAATTATATTGTTTTTTAAAAATTGTCATTATACTTTTACTATTTTAACACCACAGAATCCACCGTTTCGTGCATTTGAACCAGATAGTCGTTCGGTTACAGCAGGTAGAATCTCATTATTATTCGCACCAAGTTTTGATGCGAATCTTCCATAAGCCCAGTGGCCCTGTCCAAATGTTTTAGCAACAGTTCCGGGTCTTACTCCTTCATAAAGCATTGCTTTTACTTTAATACCGGTTGTTGGATTGTATTCAGAAGTAACCTTAACCATATCCCCGGTTTTAATTCCAAGGTTAGCGGCATCAATAGGATTAATTCTAATAATATCATCCCAATTTACATCTCCCGGATCAAGCTTTTTGAATTGATAATAAAGCGGATTGTTTTGGCTTCTTCCCTCACGATTAAACCTTGATTTTGTATCAATAAATGTAAGAGGATAATCTGTTTTGTTTCCGAAACGCAAAGGAGGTTCATAATGAGGTACAAAAGCCAATTCCCCACGTGCGGTGTAATTACAACTGTCCATAAGCTCATCAACCGTCTTGTTCCATCTTGGAACATTTGCAGCGGTTGTAGTAGCAATGGTTCCGGCTAAATCTCCGGTAACTGTTATAGGAGCAATTGCAGTAAAATCAATTCCTTTAGTACTATTGGTCAAAACAATTTGTCCTGCCACACTCGTTACTATAACTTTAGCAAGTAGCAGGGCAGCGGCATGAGTTGTAACAAAGTTTGAGGCTGTTTTGGTTAAACTGGTATCGAAAGTAACCAGATAATCGGTTCCCTTAATATTAATGTTGGCTGTTCCGGAAGTTCCGGTCAAAGTTATGGTCATAACTTTTGCCACAAGTGCATCGGCAGCGTGCCCTACAAGTTGAGCTTTCAACGTTTCACTGTAGAACTCATACTTTTTGGTTTTCGTCCCGAAGTCATTCCATTTAAACATATATTGAGCCTTTGTTGACGAAGAAACACCTTTCATTTTAAAGGTAGCCCAGGTATCACCCTGTCCGCTATAGGCAGGATATGCAAAATGCCGGGCCACAAATTCTCCGAATTCCACATCATTCGTTGGCAGAACCGTGGTGCTTTCGGGATTTGGAAATTTGGTTGAATAATATTCATACAACTTGGTAAATCCTTTGTCGTTCAATGCCTTTGCCAGTAACCATGGAATCTCTGTTTCCTCATCTTTCACATCAAACAATCGGGTTGCAACCGGTTGCATCAATGTGAGTTCGGTAAACATATTGGCAGAGGTTCCGAGCAACCCCCATTTCTCGGTGCTAAACGCAGCGGGCATTAAGATGTCTGCAAATTGAGATACCTCGGAGGCATGGGTTGTAATATGACATAAGAACGGGATTTTTGTAAAAGCATCTTCCCATCTTTTTGCACCGGTAGCTGAATAGGGTGTATTATTGTAATAAACCAAAGCAGCTTTAATATCATAAGGACTTTCATATCCTGTGATATTTCCCTTCAGAGCATCGGCATCGGCAATAGCTTGCCAATTATTTACTCCGTCAGCAATCGTATTCATTATGCTGCCGTTACCAAATGTTGTGGAAATGGTAGGATAAGCAAATGTATCTCTCCGGTCTATTTTTGGTTTTTTCCCGCCGGTATTGGCTTTAGCATCTTTGTATGGATTTGGGTCAGGTAGCGAATTTGCTGATTTTGATGCCTGAACCATAGGCCCGCCAACATTGCGGGTTGAGCCTAATAAACCATTAAGTGCATGCAAGGCCATTGAAGTATATGCTCCTCTTGGAGACATAACCGGTCCCGGGCCAACCCATGAGATTACATTTGGGGCTTTTGCACCCATCTCCTGTGCAATTTTTTCAATGTCAGCCTTCGAAATTCCCGTAATTGGTGCTGCCCATGCCGGGGTGGCATCTTTTAATGCCGCATTCCACCATTTCACAAGACCATTGGTATATATCTCGGTAAATTTAGTTTCATCAACCGTTTGTCCTGCAACAAACAAATTTGTTCCGTCTTTGAAATCACCTACAAAGGGTTTATGCCAAAGTCCTTTAACCAATATGTGATGTGCAAAAGCAGAAGCTAAAGCTCCGTCTTCGCCGGGAATAACAGGCAACCATTTATTTGCTTTTGCAGCAGCACCTGTCATTAAGGGGTCAATTACTACAACTTTGGCGTTTTTTCTAACAGTTTGCCATACTTTCATTGCCCGGGGTGGTTGCCTGTTGGAACGAAATGGATCTACACCCCATAGTAACATATACTTGGTTTTTTCCATGTCATAATCTCGGTATCCCCATAAATTTTCCAAGACCCCGGAGCCGAATTTCTCAGCTTCAGCACAAATCGAACTATGGGAAATACTGTTTGGCGAACCGTAAATACTTGGAAGTGCTTTGTAAATAAGGTCGGTTGTAAAGGTATAGCGGCCACGCATAAACAAGAACTTGTGTGCTTCATCGGCATTTCTCAATGCCAACATTTTGTCGGCAAGAGTATCAATGGCCTCAGCCCAGGTGATTGGTACAAAATTAGGATTTACTCCCCTGCCTTTAGTTGAATTAGTACGTTTCATAGGAACCTTTAGTCTGTCGGGATCATACCCTTCGGTAGGTGTAAGATGACCTTTGGGGCATAAAGTGCCGGGGTTGCAAATGGACTGCTGATTGCCACGGACTTTTACCGCCCTTGAGATTGCTCCTTCCTTCTGTACAAACACTTCAATCGGACACCATGAGGTGCAACCATGACATGTTGAAGGAATCCATTGACCGGCAACAGTTTTTTTATTAAATGTTGCAAAGGCCTTGATTGCAGGATTGAAAACCATGTAGCCCACGGCTGTCACCCCCAATGATTTAATAAATGTTCTTCTTCTGATTAACATAATTGTAATTATTAAATTGTTTCTATATCATTTTATATTTTTGCAATTGTTTAAAGCTAAAAATTCCACAGTCGTGTTATATTGAAACCAATGGCAAATTCTTTTTTCGTAAAATTATTTTTATTATATACAATATCTTTCTGACTTATTATTGAAGAATATGGCGAAAGAAAAAATTGAAAAGCATGTGAGCCGGTAGCTGCCTCGATACCAAGTGCTAAATTTGGTTTAACATCCTTTCCCGGTGTCAATGGGTAATAGTATTCAAAAATCACAGACATTACATCTGTCACTTTTACTCTGCCGCCAAGCCCAATAGCAATGTTATCGAATTTAATATCCTTATAAGCCGCAGTATCTATTAAATTATAATGGATAAAGGATGGCGAAATTTGCAGACTTATTCGGTCTGAAAACTTCCTGCCAATAATAAGTTGATGGAAATATGAAAACCTATGGCTATACTTAGGAAACTTATTATAATCCGTTCCATCCGAATTCTTAAAAAGCAGACCATTTTCAGTTCCATTAATCACCATATTTCCAAAGTAAGTAATAAATATAGGTGAACTTCCCGAACGGGTCTGCTGTAATAGGTTCCATTTTACATTGAAATCATACATCATGTCTTCTTTGGTCATGCCCGCTCCTATCTGCACATTTTTTACCGGAGTGTATGACAAACCCAATCTGATATTGGAAGGAGCATATAATCCGTACATATCCTTAAACTTGTTTTTTACAACACCAAAGCGATGATTTATATCAAATTCAAGTGTTTTGGCAGTGGGTACAATCATGGTATGGCTATTTATAAGCCAGTTACTTTCAAAGGCATCCTTAACCGGCCGCTTATCATTATACCGGGGTGTGGAAGTTCCGGTACTGTCTGCCTCTTGTGAATAGACTGATAGTGACACTAGCAGAGTAAAAATTGAGAGAAATATTTTTTGTTTCATAAAATATACTTAAAAAATTGGTTAATTGTTCTTTGCTCCTTCAGTAATCCATGTTAGAATTTTGGTTAATTCCGGAGGCGTTAAATATTGGTTCATTGACCCCCCGGGAGCACATTTAATATAAAATAAACTGGATGCCGGGGCAAGGGTGTCGGCATATGTTCTCCCATTGGGGTTTTTCATTATTCCATCATAGGCAAACCCTGTTTTTAGTTTAAGAAAAGGTTTGGAATTGCCGTTAACGTTATGACAAGAACCACATTTTGAATTTAAAAAGGGTTCAAGATCAGTAGCGAAGAAAACCGTTGGCTCAGCTCCCTTTATTGGTTTTGGTGCTTGTTTTAAATAATCCCTTTCGCAGGAAGAAAAAAATACTGCTCCTATTAGAACAATTTGCCGAATTATTACATTAATTTTCATATAATTAAATTTATTTTCTTTGAAATGGTCATTCGTTATACTTAATCTGAAGATAGAATTTTAATTCCTTTTAGATGCATATTTATCACCACAAAATTACTTCTTAATAATCATATTTAGTCATTCATACACCTGTATTATTGCACGTGGAAACCTGTTATTAATACACAATATTGTCTGCAAAATTGCAGGTCTTCAAATTTGATATGTCCTTTAAAATTGTAAAATTTAAGGTGAAATGAGGTAATTGAAAACATAAAGGCGAAGTCGGGTATTTCCCGGTTTTCAAATTATAGATATATTTGATAGTAGAAAACACGTGTTTTTATGAATATCTGTTTTTGATGAATTATATATATGTGTAATCATTGTATTTATAAAATATTCAAATAGAGATCAAATCATGAGCAAAAATCTATGTTATAAGTATAGCTGTAATGAAGCGATAGGGCGAAAGAGAAATGTCATAATTTTCTTTTTGCTCTACTCTAAAAAAGATGCTTCGGAATGTATGGATGACTTATTTCCTTCAATTTGCAAATTTTCAGTCTTTCAGAAAAGGCGCTAAACGGCTAATAACTGATGTATAATTTTTCTAACTATTAGAAAGGCTCATAAGGCTGTGGTTAATTCACAATTCCATTTAAGCATAAAATTTTTAGATTTGCAGCATGTTACAATTTTTTGCCGGATGGGCAATCTGGAAAATTTTTAAAAAAATAATCATGTATTTTTTGGCCATCACCCTGTTGCTGGTTATTATTTTTAAATGGGTGCCGGTACCTATTACACCGCTAATGGTTATTCGCTGTATTGAGCAAAAAAGCGATGGTAAAGAATTAAAACTTCAAAAAGATTGGGAACCACTCGAAAATATTTCTAATAATTTGCAATTGGCAGTAGTTTGTACTGAAGATCAAAATTATTTAACGCATAACGGATTTGATTTTAGCGCCATCAGAAAAGCTATGGCTGAAAATAAATGGAAAAAACGGAAACGCGGCGCCAGTACTATTAGCCAGCAAACTGCCAAAAATCTTTTTTTATGGCAGGGACGAAATTTTATTCGCAAAGGATTGGAAGTGTATTTTACATTTTTAATTGAAATATTTTGGAGCAAGGAGCGCATAATGGAAGTGTACCTTAATATTATAGAAATGGGTGATGGAGTTTATGGTGCCGAAGCTGCTTCGCAACATTATTTTCATAAACCGGCCAATCATCTCACCAATCAGCAAGCCGCTGCCATAGCCGTAATTTTGCCAAATCCTTTTAAGTTTTCAGCCAATCACCCAAGCCGGTATAGCCTGAAACGACAGAGTTTTGCATTGCGTCAAATGGGATATTGGGGGGGGACATTGAAATATGACGATCCGAAAGAATTAAAGGAGGAGGAGGAATAGATTTTGAGACTTGAATAAAAAGATAATCCTTCGCTCCAAGTTCTATGTTCCATCTTACCATATTAAACTAAGAACAATCAGAACCCAGAACTATTTTAATAAATGCACCATCCCCCGATAAAATTCCCGAATCCGGTCGTTGCGGATAATTTGAATGGTGTACATATACACTTCTCCTTCGGCTGGTTTTCCTTCAATGGTTCCGTTCCAAGGGGTATTGCCGCTATAAATAAGTTCACCCCAACGGCTAAATATTCTCATATCGTAGGAAACTATGCCTACAAGGGAAGGCAAAAATATATCGTTAAGCCCGTCGCCATTGGGGGTAAAAGAATTGGGTATAAATACCATCGGTTCATAATCTATACATTCGTAGTTGCTATACATTTTTGTACCATTATGTAGGGCTATCATACGATAACATTTTTTTAAATAACCGGGATTGGCAAAGTTTTCGTCGCGGTAAGGATTGGTTGGATTGGTTTCGCCTAATGTAAGATTGATGGCATGTTGGTAGGTCCACTCCAATTCTGCGGTTTGGGCAGGGCCTAATCCTTCATCAGATGTATAAGTTAATAAAGCAGCTTCATTCACCGGCAAGCGTTCGCCGCTTATCCATTGGGGTTTTATGATATTTTTGGCAGCGGATAATTTACCGCAACTATCAGCGGCCAATACTTTATAATAATTCGGTTTTTTAAATACTCCAATATCTGTAGCTTTGGTAAGGGTGGTATTGGTTAATAAACTAAAGCTACTCCCATCTGCCGAACGGTAAATATTATAACCGGTAGCTGCCGGATGGCTTTCCCACTGCAAATGCAATTGGTTCAGGGTATCGTATGATGCCAATATTATAGCAATACTATCGGATGGCCGCAGCCCTTTGGATACAAAAAACTGCACCGAATCAGTCCGGATAACACAGCCTGTATAGCCATAGAGTTTTTGCACCGCCCAATAATGGCCGGGTTTTTGGAACGTGTAATTAAATTGAGGGATGCTAATGGTTTTCCAAATTGATGAATCGCTAAAAAAGTATTCTTTTTTGGTAACGTTCAAAGTAATAGTATCGGTTATCTCAGCTAAAAACGGAACACACCCTTGCTGATTAACCACATTAAATCCAGACTTGGGGGCATCTACTACCCGAATGTATTGATTCTTAACCAAGGTGCTGTCGCAATATCCGTTGCTGTAAAAAAGGCTTGCGGTATAAGTGCCGGGCTTGGTGTAGGTGTGGGTTGGTTCAAAATCGTTTGAAGATGGAGAACCATCTCCAAATGTCCAGACATACGTTGTACCTTTTGCAGGATTTGTTTCTTTTGTTTGGCTAAGGTTTTTAAATTGTAAGGGAAGATAACGGCAAATTACTGTATCCGTTGCTTTGAAATTAGCTACTGGCTTTTCGGGGATATTGATAAACAAGGTATCGTAAAACCACTCTCCGTATTGTTTTGCTATACTATGACAAAAAACCTTGTAAGGGTATTTACCTGATTTTTCTATTATTACGGAAGGAGTAGTTCCTTCCAGCGTATCTATTTTACCTTTCGATTTATTAATATACCAAGTATAATCACTGAACTGTATCTCACTAAATGAGTTATTTGTGAATTGAACATTTGCCTTGCAATCATAGTCTATTTTGTAATTGAGGCGGGCCATATCAAATCCCAAATACTGGTCAGGATAACCTCCTTTAAAAAAAGGATTAAGTAATTTTATGTCTGCTTCTTTATAATTCCACGCTTTTCCTTCTAAATTTGGAGATTGGATAACATCACTTATCATATATCGGTCAGGATTATTAGGATCATATTTACCAAAATAATTAATTAAAATCCTTCCGTCCGGGCTTTGAGTTAATATTGGGTAGCTGTGACCAGCTACATGATATTTACCCGAATGTAACATTCCGGTAGAAAGATTCAATTGATTTATTCTTATGGAATCGTCAGGGGATGAATTTTCAAACCCTAAAAGTGGATAACTTATATCTTGATTTTTAAAGTATAAAAAATTATCATTTACACTAAAAGAGGGCATTTGCCTTGGTTCTATATCTATGCTATAAATCCTTTCCCATTTATCAATATTAGGGTACGATTTGGCCAAATATTCCTTTTCATATATGATTTTAGGGAAAAGCATTTTCCCTGTTACCTTATCAATGGTAAGCGAACCAAACCTAAAGCAGTCACCAATATTTATTTCTAATCTATAATTTTGATTAATTTTTCTGATAATACCCCGGCGTTCTGAAACATAAACAATAAGCTGGCTACCTGAATGATTAAAATAGGTATTTAGGCGGCTTTCATATCTAATAGAATCAATATTTTGATACATTCTGTATTTTGAAAAAATGGATAAATCGAATTCTGATTTTAATTTGAAACCTCCGCCATCCCAATAATAAATAAAAGCAGAATCATAATTACTTATGGCTACAGCGTAAGTTCCATTTTCCAAACGGCTGGTAGTAAAATTATTCGACTTAGTTTCAGGCTTGAATTGCCGGATGTACTTTTTTTTCTCACTTTCCCTAATATAAAACTGTCCGTTAGCTCGCCTGTTAATTATGGTATAAGCCACCCCCTGATCATCCGTGCAAAAGGGGACAGCATTATTTTCCTTATCCGACTCGAACGATTGAATGAACAAAAAAACAGTATCCTGCACCTGAATAAGCTGGGATTCGTAAATACATGGCACCTTACTATTATATATAATTCCGTTCTCTATTATATTTCGTTTACTATCATATACTGTTTTATAGTTGGCAATTAAAAGGACATTGCCCCTCGCATCGCACATACTGGCAGGCCACCCACCAACTTGCAGACTGGTATTTTCCAATCTGGGCGCATTATTTTTAAAGGTAATGCCACCATATTGAAAAATAAGATACCCATTGCTTTGTGCTAATGCATCTATTGATGCTAAAAGGCTAAAAAGGATTAAGCCAAACTTGGTTTTAAGCATCATTTTAAAAATTAATTCTGCTTAATTACTGCTTGTTGGTAAAATATATTACCATCCGAAATCCTGACATAAATCAACCCGGAGGGAATATTGGCTAAATCAATAACACCGCTTGCATCCAAAAGAGTCGTTTTAATTACCTGCCCAATGCTATTATAAATGGTAACTATGGCTTTGGAAGATATTATTTCATTATTATAAAAATAAAGTTCATTCTGAGCAGGATTGGGATAGAATAAAAGCGTTTGATATTTAATACCCTTTATTCCCAGTTCTTCTTCCGTTAAATCTTCACATCCATTGTCAGAACAAGATACGGGAGTACTTATATCTGTTAAAGTAACATTACCAGTACCACCTGTTGATAATAGAGGAGGTGGGCCAAAATATCCAGGGCCTGCTACAGTGAAATCATTGCCATCATTATAAATATTAACTGAGCCTGAATTAGTGCTGTAATTATTATTATTATATTGTGCTGCACCTTCTTGTTGGTCTCTTAATGTACCACCTGAAGCGTTAAAAATATCCCGGGACATATCACTAAAATCATTACATTGAATTTTTAATCCCAAATTATCATTCTTGCAATGTATGGCATGCACTCCATCAGAACCCGATACTCCTCCTGATTTTGTATTTCCAAAATCATTCTTCTTAATTAGTGATATTGAAGTAGCTGAATTACCTGAATTGTCAATTGTTATATAAGTTACATTAATATCATCGGCTGTAAATTCATTTTCTTTAATCCTGACTTCTTTTGAATTATAGGTTTCAATATATTTAAGAACAGTATTTGAAGGTTCATAGTCACATCCATTACCGCCTGTATGGGTAGTATATAAATCATTCATACCAATTGTTCCACCTGATCCGGTTCTTATAGAATAAAATTCGCATAAATTAACAATACTATGTTTTGAAGATGCAATATAAATAGAATATAAATTATTTGTAAAGATACAATGAACTATACCAGTTCGCAAATTGTTGCTGGTTGGATTTCCCACAGCCTTTATTCCATAGGCTAGCTGATTAAAGGTGCAATCATCACCAGAACCTGTTGGTGATTGATCCATACAATTGTATAAGCATCCAAAACCATCGTCGCAAAGTTCATCTCCGGCTTGGGAAACTGCAAAATTTGCTTCTACCGAATTAACTCCAATACCCCTATCGAAGTGACAATATGAACTTGTATGTACATTTTCAAAAACACAACCCCCGATATTAATTCCTTGTACCTTCTCTAAATCTATTCCTATAAAACTTGAACTGCTAAATCCAGGCATTATTTGAGTCCATTGAAAGATACATTGCATAGCAAAACATGCATTTAGTTTTGGTTGAGTATAAGAATACCAAGGACCAATTTTTAAACCTCGTTCGCAATCTATAAAATCACAATCCCTTGCTCTGATAACAGCCCCATCTATTGACTCAGCTGCAATTTTCGCATAATAAATCCCACCTCCGTTAATGGTAACCCATGTTTGATCAGGGTGTAATTCACCGGCCCAAGTTGTTTCGTCACCAATATCTTCAGTGGGGAAGGTATTAAACTGTTCCTTATAGACCCATACCGAACCCTGACCCAGTCCTGTGGCAGTTATTCCTAACCAAGTTGCGCCACTTGTTAACGTTGCATTTATGAGATCCAGATGACTCCCAACTTCAACAATTATGGCTTTACCTGACCCAAAGGTTAAGGTTATGTTGTTTATTGTGAGAGTTGCATTATTAGTGATAATTACACCATCAGTATAATTTGCCGGTGGCGTAGTAGGCCCGCTAAGATTGTCCCAAGTCGCATCAGAACTAATGGTAACAGGAGTACAGTAACTGTTTTGAAACCAAAACATCGAAAGAAATAAGAAGAATAAGCTAAGAGGTAAATTTAAATGGGATACCCCCCCCCATACAACTAATTGATTTTTAAGTAATTGTGTTTTCATGATCTGAAATCATTAATTTGAAATTATTTTTAAGAAAAATCTCGTAAAGTTTATATTTTTCATAAGATTAAAATTATGATTATGGTCATGTGGTAATATGATTTTTATCATAAAAGTGCTCTGTTATTACCTTATAAACTTTACCTTACTGAAGAATATAAATAAGGCTTCGCCTGAAATGGTAGAGGATGTCTTCGCGCAGAGAGATAACTTCTTTTCAATTTAGCTGTACAATAATTTAACAATAAAGAACTATTCTTAATTGCAAAAATCCATTTCAAAATACCTTTGTTGATTATTTAATTTCAATTAATTTCGCCTCGCTTTTCAGTACTGCATGAACACACCTTCCGATTATATACCAATACTTATTCAAGCCATTGTAGCATTAGGTTTTGTTGTGTTTGTATTGGTGGTAACCCATATGCTTGGCCCTTTTAAAAAAACCAAAAACAAGCAGGAAAACTTTGAATGTGGGATTGAATCCAAAGGAAATGCCCGTATTCCTTTTTCGGTAAAGTATTTTATGACCGCCATTTTATTTGTTTTATTCGATGTAGAAATAATATTCTTTTATCCATATGCTGTTAATTTTAGAGAAATGGGGTTAGAAGGATTTTTGGCAGTGGCCATGTTTGTCGGGTTTTTTATGGTTGGTTTTTTTTATATATTAAAAAAAGGCGCCCTGGAATGGGATAATTAAATAATAAAAATTAAATGGCAGAAATTGGAATAGTTGAAAAACCAAAGGGAATAGAAGGTGAAGGTTACTTCGCTACCAAATTGGCTGATATCATAGGGTTGGCCCGTGCCAATTCACTATGGCCATTGCCATTTGCTACCTCATGCTGCGGCATAGAGTTTATGGGCACTATGGGTTCCAATTATGATTTGGCCCGGTTTGGTATGGAACGCATGAGTTTTTCGCCCCGACAGGCCGATATACTAATGGTAATGGGAACTATATCTAAAAAAATGGGGCCAATTTTGCGAAAGGTTTATGAGCAAATGGCCGAACCTAAATGGGTTTTATCAGTTGGAGCTTGTGCCTGCAGTGGTGGAATATTTGACTCGTATAGTGTTCTTCAGGGAATTGATAAAGTAATTCCTGTAGATGTGTATGTACCAGGATGCCCGCCCCGTCCCGAACAAATAATAGATGGTATAATGCGAATACAGGATTTGGTAAAACAAGAAAGTTTGCGTCGTCGTTATACCTCTGAATATAAAAATTTACTTGAATCGTATAATATTACTGAATTAACAGGTGAATAACGAAACTCTACTAAAAGCTATCGAGGCCAAATTTCCGGGTGCTGTTTTAGCATCATCAGAACCACATAATCTTTTAACTCTGGAAATAGGTGTTTCCAAAATAAAACCTCTGATACAATGGCTGAAAGACGACCCGCTTACAAATTTTATTTTTATGACCGACCTTTGCGGCGTGCATTATCCAGGTCAGGGAGATAAGGAGTTTGCGGTGGTTTACCATCTTCATAATTTAGAAACTAATTTTAGATTACGGCTTAAAACTTTTGTAGGTCGGGAAAATATTAATGTTCCAACTATGAGTGATATTTATTCGGCCGCCAATTGGATGGAACGGGAAACCTATGATTTTTACGGAATTATTTTTGAAGGTCATCCCAACCTTAAACGGATTTTGAACATGGATGAAATGGATTATTTCCCCATGCGAAAGGAATATCCTTGCGAAGATGGAACGAGAACTGATAAAGATGACCGGTATTTTGGAAGAGATGGAAATACAGATGTAACATTTGAAAACAAAAAGGCTTTAGCAAGGGAAAATAGTGATGACAAATAAAGTACCTCAGAAATACACATCCGACACCATAGATGGTGAATTGGCAACGCTTAATCTTGGCCCTACACATCCTGCTACACATGGTATTTTTCAAAATGTGCTAACCATGGATGGCGAACGAATTCAATCAGCCGAGCAAACCTGTGGATATATTCACAGGGCTTTTGAAAAAATAGCCGAACGCAGGCCTTATAATCAAATCACCCCACTTACCGATCGCCTGAATTACTGCTCTTCCCCTATTAACAATTTGGGTTGGGATATGACAGTTGAAAAACTTATAGGCCTTGAAGT
>CAYHCM010000003.1:52051-57813 GCA_964355045.1 uncultured Chitinophaga sp.
AGTGCCGAAAGGGCTTTAAATTATGGTTTTACAGGACCAAATTTAAGGGCAGCAGGAGTAGATTATGACGTTCGGGTAATGAATCCATATTCATCCTATCAGGATTTTGATTTTATAGTTCCCGTAGGTGAAGGGGGCGATACCTTTGACCGATTTATGGTAAGGCAGGAAGAAATTCACCAAAGCCTTTCTATCATTAGGCAGGCACTCGACAGAATGCCTGAAGGTAATTATCATGCCGATGTTCCTGAATATTATTTACCACCCAAAAAAGAAGTTTACCGAAGTATGGAAGCTTTGATTTATCATTTTAAAATTGTGATGGGCGAAATGGATATTCCGGCTGGTGAAGTATATTTTTCGGTTGAAGGCGGAAATGGAGAGCTTGGATTTTATTTAATAAGTGACGGAGGAAGAACTCCATACCGATTACATTTCAGGCGACCTTGTTTTATATATTATCAGGCCTATCCCGAAATGATTAAAGGTTCGTTATTAAGCGATGCCATTGTAACAATGAGCAGTATGAACGTGATAGCCGGAGAATTAGATGCATAATATTATGGAAGAAATTCAAACCAAAATAGAATTTAAACCCGAAACCCTTAAAGAAATTGATAGAATAATAAAGCAATTTCCCGAAGGAAAACACAAAAGTGCCATACTTCGAATTTTGCATTTGGCACAACATGAATTTGGAAATTGGTTAAGTCCTGAAGTGATGGATTATGTTGCCCGATTGCTGCATATTCAATCTATTGAAGTATATGAAGTGGCTACTTTTTACAGTATGTTTAATCTTCATAAAGTAGGTAAAGTAGTAATCGAATTTTGCCGAACCGGGCCATGTTGTTTGGTAGGCGCCGAAAAAATATTAAACCATATTGAAAACAAGCTTAATATTAAACCCGGTGAAACTACCAAGGATGGCATGTTTACTTTAAAGGCTGTAGAATGTTTGGGTGCATGCGGATATGGCCCTATGTTTCAGGTAGGTGAAAAATACTACGAAAATTTAACCGAAGAAAAAGTTGATATTTTATTAAAAGAATTCAGAGCAAAATATAATTAGGGAATGAAGATTTTATACAAATTGAAATTTATTTTTGGACTGCTTGCAGGATTAACCTTGATGGTTGCCTTAAATTCTTTCAAACCCGGGGCGCACAATCCCCCAACCTTTAGCCTTGATACTGTAAAATATGCTTTTCAGATAAATGGGAAAGAAATAAATAAAACCAATCTTAGCGAAATACTTACAACCATTAATCATGGCTACCGAAAAGTTGAGAAGCCCAATAAAACACTTTATGTTTTTGATGAATCAGGTTTTGTGGTCGAAGACTCTAAAGAAGGAATTTCAATCATGCTGTTTTATACTAAAGGTGAAAAAGAACAGGATCCACTATCGGTTTTTACCGGAAAATTAATATTAAATAATTTAGAAATTTCGTCATCTACCACCTTGGCTCAAATTGGAGAACAAATGCCAAAGGCAGAAAAAACATTCGTTATGAAGGAAATTCTTCTTTATGCAGGCAAAAAATTTGTGCTGTCGGGCGAAAGCAAAAATGGAATCCTAAAGGAAATTGATTTTGGTTTTAAAATTAAATAAATGGGACAGAAACTCCTCATAGATAAGGTCAATATAAAAGATATAAATACTTACGAAGTATATCGAAAGAATGGGGGATATGAAGCTGTTGAAAAAGCTTTGAAAAAAATGTCGCCCGAAGCGGTATTGGAGGAAGTTAAAAAATCAGGATTGCGTGGACGAGGCGGTGCCGGATTTCCTACAGGCATGAAATGGAGTTTTATAGCCAGACCCGAAGGTGTGCCTCGTTATTTGCTTTGCAATGCAGATGAATCGGAGCCCGGTACATTTAAGGACCGATACCTAATGGAAAAAATTCCCCATCTTTTAATTGAGGGAATGATATTATCAAGCTTTGCTTTAGGATGCAATACCGCCTATATATATATACGTGGCGAATTTATGTGGATCCTTCACCTATTGGAAAAAGCAATTGCTGACGCTAATGCTAACGGCTGGCTCGGAAAAAATATTAAAGGAAGCGGATTTGATTTAAATATTTATGTTACACCCGGAGCCGGAGCCTATATATGCGGCGAAGAAACCGCCTTAATAGAATCGTTGGAAGGCTTGCGTGGAAATCCACGAATAAAGCCACCTTTCCCTGCTATTAAAGGATTGTGGCAACGTCCATCGGTTGTAAATAATGTTGAAACTTTAGCTTCAGTAGTTCCAATCATTAATCATGGAGGTGATGCTTATGCAGCTATTGGCATTGGCAGAAGTACCGGAACAAAACTGATTTCAGCCTGCGGCAATATTAATAATCCGGGAGTTTATGAAATTGAAATGGGAGTTTCGGTTGAAGAATTTTTATACTCGGATGAATATTGCGGGGGTATAAAAGGGGGTAAACGCTTAAAAGCTTGTGTACCGGGAGGTTCTTCAGTACCCATACTACCTCATTATTTAGTAACAAAAACCCTAAATGGAGATCAAAGGTTGATGACTCATGAATCCTTGTCAGATGGCGGTTTTGTTTCAGGAAGCATGTTAGGTTCAGGCGGGTTTATAGTTTTTGATGAAGACCAATGTATTGTTAGAAATACCTGGAATTTTACCCGTTTCTATCATCACGAAAGCTGCGGACAATGCAGCCCGTGCCGCGAAGGAACGGGTTGGATGGAAAAAGTATTGCATCGTATTGAAAATGGTCATGGCCATATGCGTGATATTGATTTATTGTGGGATGTTCAGAGTAAAATTGATGGAAATACCATTTGCCCGTTAGGAGATGCGGCGGCATGGCCGGTAGCCTCAGCCATAAGGCATTTCCGCGAAGAGTTTGAATGGCACATAAATGAGCCTGTAAAGTGTTTAGAAAAAAATTATGGTTTGGTAAACGAACCTGTTTTAGCTGTATAAAAAAATGCCAAAAGTAACCATTGACGGACATACCATAGAGGTAGCAGAAGGAACAACGATCTTGAATGCGGCTCGCCAAATTGGTGGCGACCTTGTTCCGCCTGCCATGTGCTATTACAGTAAATTGGATGTAAGCGGGGGCAAATGCCGCACGTGTTTGGTAGAAGTAACCAAAGGTTCTGAAAAAGATCCGCGACCTATGCCTAAGTTGGTGGCAAGTTGTTCTACTCCGATTATGGATGGCATGGAAGTTGGAAATAAAACCAGTGCCAGGGTATTGAATGCCCGTCAGGGGGTAGTTGAATTATTATTAATTAACCACCCTCTGGATTGTCCAATTTGTGATCAGGCCGGAGAATGTGATTTGCAAAATTTAGCTTATGAACACGGGGCTTCAGGCACACGTTATGAAGAAGACCGACGTACGTTTGAAAAAATTGATATAGGACCGAATATTCAATTGCACATGACGAGGTGTATTCTTTGTTTTCGTTGTGTAAATACTGCCGATCAACTTACCGATAAAAGAGTTCATGGGGTATTAAACAGAGGGGATGCTTCCGAAATTGGCACGTATATCAAAAACTCTATTGAAAATGATTTTAGCGGCAATATTATTGATGTTTGCCCTGTGGGAGCATTAACCGATAAAACGTTTCGTTTTAAAAGCCGGGTTTGGTTTTTGAACCCAATGGATGCCCATCGTCATTGTGATAAATGTTCGGGAGATGCCGTGGTGTGGATGTTTGGAAATGAAATTTACAGAGTAACCGGACGAAAAGATCAATTCGGTGAAGTAAAAGATTTTATTTGCAATACCTGCCGTTTTGATACCAAAGACTTAGCCAAATGGACCATTGAAGGGCCAAGGCATATTGAAAAAGGTTCTGTTATCGGGCAAGGACATTATGAATTAAAACCTGAAAATAATATGAAAGAAATTGGATAGAATAAATAAAAATTTAAAACCAAAGAAATTAAAAATTGGAGGTCACAATTTGCAACCTCCAATTAGTTTTAATAAATATAAATGAAAACTAAAGAATCCCTTATCACCATCCCTGTGGAGATTGTTATCCAAAAGATATTACTCATTCGAGGGCAAAAGGTGATGTTGGACAGAGATTTAGCGGAGTTGTTTGGGGTGGAAACCAAAAGATTGAAACAACAGGTAAAACGAAACATGGATAGGTTTCCGGAGGATTTTATGTTTCAAATGACTGATGAGGAATTTAAAGATTGGAGGTCGCAATTTGCGGCCTCCAATTCTGAAAAAATGGGGGTTAGGTATAAGCCATTATGTTTTACCAAAAACGGAATATTAATGGTATCTAATGTTTTAAATAGTACAAGAGCCATTCAGGTAAGCATTCAAATTGTAAGGGTTTTTACAAAATTGAGTGAGATTCTTAAAAATCAGGAATCATTTATTGCAAAATTTGAAGAATTGGAACACAAGTATATTGACCACGACGAAAAAATAAAAGAAATTTTTAAATTGATAAAACTAATGCTTGCAAAACCTGAAGAACCTAGGAAAACAATTGGATTTGTAATAGGAGGAAAATCATGAGTACATTATTAATAATTAAAACCGTTATTATTCTTATCATTTTTACCATTACGCTTGTGGTGGCCATGTATTCCACCTATATGGAGCGAAAAGTGGCAGCAGTAATGCAGGATAGAATTGGCCCTGACCGGGCAGGTCCATGGGGTATTCTTCAACCTTTGGCCGATGGTGGTAAAATGTTTTTCAAAGAAGATTTTATTCCTGACCGCTCCGAAAAATGGCTGTTTATTTTAGGACCCGGTATAGCCATGTTTACAGCATGTATGACGGGGGCTATTATTCCATGGGGTGGTTCTGTAACGATGTTTGGTGAAACATTCGACTTACAAATAGCCGATATTGACATCGGAATTCTATACATATTGGGCTTTGTATCTATAGGCGTTTATGGAATTATGATTGGTGGCTGGGCTTCCAATAATAAATATTCATTATTTGGAGCCGTGCGAGCCAGTTCGCAAATGATTAGCTATGAATTGGCAATGGGTTTGGCCATACTGGCTGTGGTAATGACCACCGGCTCGTTAAGTCTGAAAGATATTGTGGAGTCACAATCGGGAATGCAATGGAATGTTTTTTACCAACCACTGGCGTTCCTGCTTTTTATAGTATGTGCCTTTGCCGAATGCAATCGTTCACCGTTTGATTTGGCGGAATGTGAAACGGAGCTTATTGGCGGATATCACACCGAATATGGAAGTATGAAACTTGGATTTTATTTGTTTGCCGAATACATCAATATGTTTATTTCATCAGCCGTTATTTCAGTTTTGTTTTTTGGAGGATATAATTTTCCATTTATGTACGACATGGGGTTATCGGCCAACGCCATAGCCTTTATTGGCGTAGGAGTATTTTTTGCCAAAATTATCTTTTTCATATTCTTTTTTATGTGGGTACGATGGACAATTCCTCGTTTTCGATACGATCAGTTGATGCATTTGGGTTGGAAAAAATTAATCCCCTTAGCTATACTTAACCTGATGATTACCGGTGCATGGTTTTATAAAGAAGAAGCCTGGACCATGATTAAAACTATTTTTTAACCGTAATATTGCACCCTTAAATGAAACCGCTAACCAACCGAAGTAAGGCAGTATCAAACAAAAAGATGACCTTTTTGGAAAGGATTTATTTACCTGCAATTATTGGGGGTATGATTATTACTTTCAAGCATATTTTTAAAAAGAAAGCCACAACAAAATGGCCTGAAGTACAAAGACCAAGGTC
>CAYHCM010000003.1:57913-76620 GCA_964355045.1 uncultured Chitinophaga sp.
AAGGACCGATTAGTAGAACCCATAAACCAAAGGGTGGATGTAAGTAAAAGACAAGAACCGGAAGTTGTAAGTCAAAAATTTAATGATTAAATGAACAACAAAATCGTAAATCGTAAATCTAAAATCTAAAATAAGAATGCTCGGATATATTTTTTACATATTAAGCGGATTAACCATCCTCACGGCCATTATGATGATTGCAGCCCGCAATCCGATTCATAGTGTTCTGTATTTAATCGTTACGTTTTTTCTGATTTCAGGACAATATTTATTGATGAATGCTCAATTTTTATTTATTGTAAATTTAATTGTGTATGCCGGAGCCATTATGGTTTTGTTCCTGTTTGTACTCATGCTTTTAAATCTGAATAAAGAAACTGAGCCTCAAAAATCATTAAAAAGAAAATTAGCCGGAGTTATTTCTGGAGGCATATTATTAATTACTCTTTTAGGAGCTTTGATAAAAACAACTGCTACTTCCCAAAATTTAACCCTTACTGATATTGGTCTGGTTAAAAATTTAGGAATGATTTTATTTACTGAATATGTGGTTCCATTTGAAATTAGTTCTATATTATTTTTAGCAGCTATGGTAGGTGCAGTATTGGTTGGCAAACGCCACAAAGGAGAAACGGAGGTGATAAGTGAATAATCTTTTACCACCAATTGAACATTATATTTGGTTGAGTTCCATACTTTTTTGCATAGGAGTAGCAGGAGTTTTGATCAGAAGAAACGGAATTGTTTTATTAATGTGTATTGAATTAATGCTGAATGCCGTTAACCTTTTATTTGCAGCTTTCTCTACATCTTTTCAGGATTCCGACGGGCAAATTTTTGTGTTTTTTATAATGGTGGTTGCAGCGGCTGAAGTTGCTGTAGGCCTGGCTATTTTAGTGATGATATACCGAAATACAAAATCGGTAGATATTAGTTTGTTGGATAAATTAAAACATTGATTGGATACATGGAAAATTATATTGCTATAGCACTATTTTCACCACTTTTAGGATTTGTAATTTCAGGATTGTTGGGGCGTTTTATGTCCAAAAATAGTACCGGAATTATTTCCTCACTAAGTGTGCTGGTAAGTTTCATATGTTCCGTGCTTTTGTTTACACATTTTTATGATGGAGGTGCGGCAGTTAAAATTACACTATTTAATTGGATAGCCGCAGGAAATATCAGCATTGATTTTAGCTTTTTAGCCGATCAACTTTCGGTTTGGATGATGCTTATCATTACCGGAGTTGGATTTTTAATCCATATTTATTCTATCGGCTACATGCACCACGACGAAGGGTTTTATAAGTTTTTTTCTTATTTAAACCTTTTTATATTTTCCATGCTCACCTTAGTTTTAGGAGCCAATTATGTAATCATGTTTTTTGGTTGGGAAGGAGTTGGATTGTGTTCTTATTTACTCATCGGATTTTGGTATGCCAATAAGGAATTCGGATATGCAGCCCGCAAAGCTTTTATCATGAATCGCATTGGTGATTTGGGTTTATTAATCGGAATTTTCGTATTGTTCAACACCTTCGGAACCACGGATTATCAAACCGTATTTTCAGGTGCGGCCTCTGCCAATAAAGAAATTATTGAACTTATCTGTATTTTACTTTTTATAGGTGCCATTGGAAAAAGTGCTCAAATCCCATTATTTACATGGCTGCCCGATGCCATGGCCGGCCCCACTCCTGTTTCAGCATTAATACATGCTGCTACAATGGTTACCGCCGGAATTTATTTGGTGGCCCGTTCTTCTGTATTTTTTGTAAGTTCTGAATTAGCGTCAAGCATTGTTTTGGTAGTTGGTTTGGCTACCGCAATAGTGGCTGCTACTATTGGTTTAAAACAAAATGATATTAAAAAAGTATTGGCCTATTCTACCGTAAGCCAGTTGGGGTATATGTTTGTGGCACTTGGAGTTGGCGCCTATTCCACAGCTTTATTTCATTTAACAACTCATGCTTTTTTCAAAGCTTTATTATTTCTTGGTTCAGGAAGTGTAATTCATGCCATGAGTGGCGAACAGGACATTCGGTTTATGGGTGGATTAAGCAAAAAATTAAAAATTACCCATATTACTTTCTTGTTGGGAACCTTAGCCATTGCAGGTGTTCCACCTTTGGCAGGCTTTTTTAGCAAGGACGAAATATTGGCCAAAGCATTCTATGGTAACGGGATGTTTGTTTTCATTCTCCTTGCTTTGACTTCAGTAGTTACAGCCGTTTATATGTTCCGTTTATATTTTCTTACGTTTCATGGTGAGTTTAGAGGAACCGATAAACAAAAGGAACATTTGCATGAAAGTCCGGCAACTATGACAATTCCTTTAATTTTATTAGCAATTTTATCATGTGTTGGGGGGGGATTAGGTTTGTCGTATTTATTTACTCATTCCCATCATAATTTTATATCGACCTTTTTAGAAAAAGTTGTAAATAATAAACAACTTCCTGAAGCTTCTCATGAATTTGAAATTATTATATTAATCGTTTCAGTTGTTGTTTTGGCCATTATTATTTTTGCTACCCGTCATTATTATATTTCTAAAAAGAATATGCCGGTAGCATTAGAAGCAGAAGTTGGATTGGAAAAAATATTAAGCCGTAAATATTATGTGGATGAAATTTATAACGCTGTTTTTCAAAAGCCAATAGAGTGGCTTTCAGGTTTTGCTCATACTATTATTGACAGGAAATATATTGACGGTATTGTAAATATTTCGGGAAAAGGCGTTGACTATTGCGGTAATTATCTGCGACGTGTGCAAACCGGAAACGTTGAATATTATCTGTTGGCAATGGTGGTTGGTGTTATTTCATTTTTGGTAATTTATCAATTGGTATAAAATTTTGGTACTTATAATAATTCCTTTTATTGCATCGCTTCTGGCTTTATTTTTTAAAGATAAGATAGCTAAAATAGTGGCTCTGGCTGCCTCGGTTGTTCAGCTCATAATAAATTTTGTGTTGCTTTCAGGATTTGATTTGAAGGCTAATGCGTTTCAGTATTTTTCAAGTTATACCTGGTTTGCCAATCTGGGGCTTAATTTCACTACCGGCATGGATGGCATTGCCATGGTAATGTTGTTGCTTACCAATATCGCCAGCGTACTTATTATCCTGAGTTCATGGGATAATAATTATTCAAGCATGACAAAATTTTTGTCATTAATATTAATTATGCAAGGCGCTTTGAACGGAGTTTTTCTTTCCATGAATGGTTTGATGTTTTATGTTTTTTGGGAATTGGCACTTATCCCTATCTATTTTATCGTGGGTATTTGGGGCGGAGAAAACCGAATTAAAATAACCTTCAAATTTTTTATTTATACATTTCTCGGAAGTTTACTAATGCTTCTGGCATTGCTGTTCGTTTATCTCCACACTCCCGGAAACCATAGCTTTGAATGGAGTGAAATGATAAAAGCCGAAATGACCGGTTGGGAATCTACCCTCGTTCTTTGGGCATTTTTTATAGCCTTTGCCATTAAAATGCCAATTTTTCCTTTTCATACCTGGCAGGCCGATACATATAGTGTGGCTCCGGCACAAGGTACTATGCTTCTTTCTGGGATAATGCTTAAAATGGGAATTTTTGGAATGATACGCTGGATGTGGCCATTAACAAAAAACGCTTGTGGATGTAATTTTAATATTTTTATTATTCTGGCAGTAATCGGAATAATATATGCTGCGATTATAGCCATCCGCCAAAATGATATAAAACGGGTGATAGCCTGGTCTTCCGTTAGTCATGTGGGGCTAATAGCCGCTGGTATTATGACGTGGGATAAAACTGGATTGCAGGGCGGAATTTTACAAAGTTTTAATCATGGTATTAATGTTATCGGATTATTTATGGTAGCAGAAATAATTGATCGCCGCATAAAAACCCGGGATTTAAATGCAATGGGTGGTTTAGCCAAATACGGAAGAGGGTTTGCCTTTTTGTTTATGATTATCATGCTGGGAAGTGTTGCCGTTCCACTTACAAATGGGTTCACAGGCGAATTTTTATTATTAAATGCTACTTTTAATTATCACATGGTTTTAGGCGTTGTTTCAGGTTTAACTATAATTTTTTGTGCCGTTTATATGTTGCGGGTTTACCAATTGGCCATGTTTGGTCCTGAAAAAGATAATGGTGGCAGAATAGGAAAATTAACCTGGTCGGAATATGTTACCCTTGGGATTATAGTTGTTTTAGTATTAGTAATCGGGATTTTTCCTAATTGGATTTTAGATATTTCCAATACATCGGTAGATGGTTTAATAACAATAATGAAAGGAGAAGCTACACTATGAAGACTTTAATTTTACTTTTTATATCAGGCATATTTGCATTGTTCGGTGGTATTTTCGGGCTGAAAAAGATTTTACCCTTATTTGCTACCGTAGCCTTGGCTACTGCCCTGGGGTATTTATTTTACGATAGTTATTACGGTGCAGAAAATCTTCAAAACATGTTGATTTTCGATACTTATTCCACCCTTTTTATTGCCATAGCTATTGGCAGTACTTTACTTATTACCCTCGCGTCGGCTAAGGGCTACAGCTATAATCCAAGCAGTCTGGGCGATATTTTAGGACTGATGTTTTTTGTGCTGTGCGGTGTGGTGTGTATGGTAAGTTTTAATAATATGGTAATGCTGTTTTTAGGTATCGAAATATTATCAATCCCCCTTTATGTGATGGTGGGCAGTAATAGAAATAATCTCAGAAGTAACGAAGCTGCTCTTAAATATTTCATCATGGGAGCTTTTGCCACCGGTTTTTTATTGTTTGGAATGGCCCTGATTTATGGAGCTACTGAATCGTTTAATTTGGATGTGATACGAAGTATGTCGGTTACTGCCATGCAGCAATCACCTGCTATGGTTGGCATTGGAATATTATTTATAACCATTGCCTTCGCTTTCAAAATAGCCGCCGTGCCTTTCCATTACTGGAGTCCTGATGTTTATCAGGGAAGCCCGACGTTGGTAACTGCTTTTATGGCCACAGTTGTAAAAACCGCAGGATTGGGAGCATTTTTAAAATTTGTTATTTATTTGGGTCCCATGCTGAGTAACGATTGGTATGTTATTATCGCCGTTATGTCGGCTGCCACCATGGTGTTTGCCAATATTGTAGCAGTAATGCAGGAAGACTTTAAACGCATGATGGCGTATAGCAGTATTTCGCATGTGGGCTATATACTCATGGTTTTTTTATCAGTCAATAAAGAAACTCAATCCATTGTCGGGTTTTATTTAATTGCCTATTCGTTGGCTACAATAGGAATTTTTGCCTGCTTGTTAGTTGTTAATCCTGACCATAATAAAAATAATCCCTTCTCTTTGTTTAATGGATTAGGAAAACGGTCACCGGTATTGGCTGTAATATTAACCCTTTGTTTACTATCCCTTTCCGGCATTCCTCCCCTACCCGGTTTTTTTGCCAAATATTCTATATTTAAACAAGCCATAAGTGAGAATTTATGGTTGGTAATTGTGGCTATCTGTAGCTCGGCAATAAGTATTTATTACTACTTTAGAGCCATCACGGCCATGTATTTTAAGACGTCAGAAAAATCGGAAGTTGTTCAGGAAAAAAATTATGCCGGGTATGTAGTTATTTCTTTAGCAGTTGTTGGACTTATTATATTAGGAATATTTCCCGGAATTGTAGGATTATAAAACGACTGCAAGAATTGTTTTTCTTTACAAAAAGTGAGCTGACCGCTCCTTTAAAAGTATTTCAGTAAGAAAATTAAATTCTATTTTTTAACCCTTACACAATTCATCCCCTTCATCCCTTTTTCCAATTCAAAAGTAACTTTATCATTTTCCACAACGGGTTGTAATATTCCATTTACATGGAAAAAATATTTTTCCTGGGTTTTTGATTCGATTATAAAACCAAAACCCTTATCATTATTATAAAAATCAACTTTCCCCTGATAGATTACCGGACCAGTATCTTCTTGTCTTGGGGTTCCAATTTCAATAGTGCTGGCATCAAACACTTTTTTCTTCAATGTATCAGGCGGTGTGCTTGTTAGCATACCATTTTCATCTACATAGGCAATCATATCCTCAAAACTATTCCCTTCGGAATTTGCACGACGCTCTTCCTTTTTAACCTGTTTGTCCTGTCGTTTTTTTAATCTTTTTTTCTCCTTTTCTTTTTTGTTAAATGTTTCCTGCGTTTTTGCCATTTTTAAATTTTATGTATTATTTTTTTAATTAGTGTACGTTTAAATCATGAATTTTAATTCTGTAAAACGAAAAATGGCAATTAAAAATTGAAATTTAACGAAGTAGAATTAGAATAAATGTTATGTATTTTTTAGTGTTTTATTAAGATGGTAAATTTACGATTTATTTTTCGGGTATAAAATTAATTTTAAAAGTGGTTTTTAAAATTCCAAAAAACAAAATTCAAATAAATTCCAAAATCCAAATTCCAAAATCCAAAAAACAAATTCCAAATTCCAAATCGCCAAAAACAACTTTCAACTTTCCATTTTCAAATTTCAAACACCCAGTCCTACACAGCAAACCTTCTTGAACCTTGGAATTTGGAATTTTGAATTTGAGCCTTATTAAAGCCCAATATCCACCTGATGCCGGAGCTGATCTTCCAAGGTTTCCCTTTCACGTATTAATTTGGCTTCGCCATTTATTATTAAAACTTCAGCAGGGCGGGTTCGGCTGTTGTAATTTGAACTCATAGTAAAACCATAGGCGCCGGCATTTAGTATAGCCAATATATCACCTTCTTTTACTTCACTTAATTTTCGGTCGTAGCCAAGTGTGTCGGTTTCGCATATATAACCCACTACTGAATAAATCCGTTTTCCTCCTTTGGTATTACTTATATTTATAATATGATGATAGGCATCATACATTTTAGGACGCAATAAATGATTTTGACCGCTGTTCACACCAACAAACACGGTTGAAAGGGTTTGTTTTACAACATTGGTTTGCACCAACAAAACCCCCGATTCACTCACCAAAAATTTTCCCGGTTCAAACCATAATTCCAATTCACGGCCATAGAGTTTGCTTAATTTTTTGAAACTCGCTGTTATCTTTTTTCCTATTTTAGCTATATCCGTTGTGATGTCGCCTTCCTTGTAACTTACTTTAAATCCCGATCCAAAGTCCATGTATTCAAGGTCTTTAAAATTTTGTGCTGCATCAAACAACAAATCAGCTCCTCTCAAAAAAACTTCTGCGTCCAAAATATCACTGCCTGTATGCATATGCAGCCCTGTTACCTTTATTTTATGATTACTTATTATTCGTTTAATAAGTGGTACCTGATAAATTGATATACCGAATTTTGAATCAATATGTCCTACCGAAATATGGCTATTACCGCCTGCCATTATATGCGGGTTCAGCCTTATACAACACGAAACTGTATCCCCGTAATCATGCCCGAATTGCTCAAGAATAGAAATATTATCAATATTGATGGTAACCCCAAAATCTACCGCTTTTTTAATTTCGGAATATGCCACACAATTGGGGGTATATAAAATATCGGAAGGTTTATAGCCTGCCAATAATCCTATCTCTACTTCTTCAATCGAAACCGTATCAAGGCCACATCCCAGGCTTTTCAAATATTTAATAATATTAATATTATTTAGTGCTTTGCAGGCATACTTAATTTTTAGCTTTGTTTCAGGAAATGCGGCCAATAGTTTTTCATACTGGTTTTTTATGGTTTCAGCATCATATATGTATAATGGTGTGCCGAATGTTTGGGCTGTTTCTAAAAGATCAACACCACCTAAATTGTAACGATTTTTATTTAATTGCATTAGTTATTAATTATTTTTCGGGAAATTTTAAGGAATAATTTGAGGCGGCAAAGTTAATTTGTTATTCCCAATTCTTCGTTTCTAATTTAATACAGAAATTCAGCTTCTTTGCAACGCAATTCTTAAATTTTAGAATGGATAACCAACCGCCACGTTTAATACAGTTCGTTCAAATATCCACTTCTTTTCAACAAAATCTTTTATTACCCATCGGTCTTCCTTTAATTCCGAAGGATCATGAAGCGGAATTCCCCAATCAATTCTTACAATAAAAAATTCAAGATCAAAACGCATTCCTATTCCTGAGTTAATTGCCAATTGCCTATAAAAGTTATTGAGTTTAAATCTTGTTTCATCATCGCCTCGTGAGATTTGCCAAATATTGCCTGCATCAATAAAAAAAGCACCGTATAAAAACCCGGGAGCTATTGCAAATCGGTACTCGGCATTGGTTACTATCATCATATCGCCCGTTTTATCCACTTGTACGTTTTGATCCTTATCCCTGTAAAGGCCGGGGCCTATTACCCGTGGTTTCCATCCTCTTAAATTGTTGCTTCCTCCTACAAAAAACTGGCGTTCGAAGGGCATAATTTCTGAATTGCCATAAGGCAACCCAAAGCCTGTATTAACCCGAAAAATCAAGGTTTTATTTTTACCAAGCAAGGTATATCGAACGGCATCAATATCGGTTCTGAAATATTGAAAGTAAGGAATACCGAACATGGTTTTATCCTTAGATGAAACTTGTTTGATTACCCTATATCCCAGTTCCATTAAGTTTCCCGAGAATTCAAACACATTGCTTCTGATATTCCAATAGCCTTTTTGATATTTTCCTATATTACTGTAAACAATTGCCAATTTTTGTGAAGGTATTATGTAACTTCTGAATAGCTTCTCCCATCGTGCCCTATCCACAGGACTAAGTCCTGCCAAAAAATCTTCATTAAGTTCGGATTTATTAAAACTAAGCTGAATTGGCGAATAAAATATATTAAATGTTTGTTTGTCCTTCGTTTCAATAAAGGTTTGATAGGTATAATTTATAGGAACGGAACGACGGTAATAATTTGAATTTATCTCTGTGAGATAAGTAACATTGAGAGATGTCCTGTTAAATTGCAACTTTGCATTGGTATCTAATTTATGAATTCCTACTAATTTTGGAAATAAAAGCTCAAATGTTAAGTTGGATTCAAAGTTACCTGCCGTAAACTTTTGACCTAACAATTTGACTGTTGCTCCTCCTGCTCCTTTACCAAACTGTTTTTCGCCAGCGAGCCTCCATTTAATATTAAAATCTTCTGCACTCCTGAACACATTTTTATTATTTAGGGTAAAAGAATTGGCTAATCCGTAATTCCTCGGATTATTATCCCCAGAATTTAGATCGGTTTGTTTGTCAGAGGTTATTGTTTGTGGTTCCCAAATAAAATCATGTTTAGCCGTGGGGGTTAAACTTATATATATATTTAACTTATTTACAGAATCTGTAGGATGAGGAACTATCTTAATATTGACCTGACCAAAAAGCCCCAATCCTATCAGTTTTTTATACGTTGCTTCCAAATATGTTTGCGAAAAAAGGTCGCCCGGACGCAATCGTATAGAACGATTAATGATATTCGGTTTTATATTATATCCGTTAAAAAGGTATTGAATAGTTTTATAGGTTACAGTATATTTTCGGTCAAATTGTTGTTTAAAATTCATCTCCACCTGAACCTTATTAATGGTTTGTTGCCGGGCATTTCTCAATTCGCCGGGATTGGCTATGTTATAATTTATTTCGGCTCCCCTATTGTGCCCGCCGGTATCCACTATAATATTGATAAAGGCTTTATTAAAATAAAAAAAACCATCATTTCTATAGGCCGTTGTAAGGCGATCCCGCTCTTCTGATAATTTATCATAGTCAACCCTGTCACCTATTTTTAAAATACTTTTGGGTGCATACTCATTTGCTTTTTTATCTAATACAATATCCGACCCGTTATACACTATTTGCTTCATAATATAAGGCTGACCGGGATTTACGTTATAGGTAATATACGAACGTTTAAGAATTGTTTTAACTTTTGAACTAACCGTTGCCTGATAATATCCTTTTTGATACAAGAACTGCTGCATATTTACTCGCGACCTGCGAACTATTACACTATCCAGATAAATTGGTTTTTCACCAACTATTTCCGTAAAAAACCGTTTTACTTTATTTACTTTTTTACCTCGGGTAACTACCCTTTTTTTCTTTTCTTTATGAACTATTCTTCCAATAACACTGTCTTTTTTAAAAATTTTATGACCAAAATTCTTTGACCAATAATTAGCTTTTTTACCACGAGTTACTGTTTTCTTCTTAGCTGTTTTATGAACTATTTTTCCTGTAAAACTATCATTTTTAAATATTTTTTGACCAAAATAATAAGACCATAAATTAAATTTTACTACCCCCAATAACTTTCGGTTAGGCACCAATAAAATTTGTTCCTTTAAATCTTCAATTTTTTCATCCCCTTCTATTTTTACCCGGTTCCTTTCTACCAGCGATTTATCTTTGGGTACAAACCTAAGTACATTGCATCCGCTTATAAGCAGCATACCAATACTCAGTATTATGAGTATTTTTGCCCTCAGGATGCTTTCACACGCAAGAAAAAAGGAAATCAGTAGTCTCAAACAAAAAAAATACAGGCAAAGATATGGGCAATTTTTAGTTGAAGGTGAAAAATCAGTTTTAGAGTTATGCCAAAGTGATTATATAGTTTCTGAAATTTTGATTTCTCAAACTCTTTTTAATAAAATCGGCAATTCATTTCCACAACCAAACCTACTGATTATTAGCGAAAAAGAAATTGAACAACTCAGTACTTTTGAAACTTCACCCGGCATAATTGCTGTGTCCAATTTCAAAGAAATATCGTTTGATTCCATAAAATTTAAGACAAAATTTACCCTCTTGCTGGATTCCATTTCCGATCCCGGCAATTTGGGAACTATTATCAGAACCGCAGATTGGTATGGTATCGAAACCATAATTTGCTCGCCCGATTGTGTTGATCTTTACAATCCAAAAACTATTGCTTCTTCTATGGGATCATTTACCCGGGTCAAAATTATTTATCATGAATTGCAGCCTATTATTAAAGACAGCGCCGTTAATTCCTATGCTTGCGCAATGAATGGTATTTCTATAACAGATTTACCTAAACCATCGGAAGGTATTATTATTATTGGCAACGAAGCTAAAGGGATAAACCCTGAACTTTTAAAATTAGCCTCGCGAAAAATAACAATTCCCCGAATAGGCCGTGCTGAAAGTTTGAATGCAGCCATTGCTGCGGCTATTGTTTGTCATACGTTTGTGGTCGCCTAAAAAAAAAACAGCTTGCCCCGATTTTTTTTCGGGGGAGATTCTGTGTTAAGAAACATGTTTTTTCAATTTTCTGTATTTTTTCTTTGGGTTTCTACTTGTGTGATAAACAGAGAGAACTAAAATTTTTTGATACTTTTCCGAAATTTCAAAAACTATAACAAAAGAGAATTTTTTAACGACAGCTTCCCTTAATTTGCCTTTCTTTATTGGAAAAATAAGTGGATTAATGACTATTCTTTCTATAATATTTTCAATCTCATTAATAAATTTTTGTCCTAAACCAATCAAATTATTTTCATACCATATCACTGATTCTAAATACTCCTTTTCGGCTTCAGGATAAAAAATAATAGTGCTATCAATTTTCACTTTTTCAAAATTGATTTAGCTTTTTTTTGAACTTCTTCCAAGCTAATTCCTTTTACATTATTTATTTCCATATCAAGCGAACGCTTTGTCATTTCACCAACGAATTCATCATTTGCCCATAATTCTTGCTTTTGCTTAATATCATCCTCTACCATAGTAAATAGAGCTTTTACCTTTTTTTCGTCTGCAAAACGAATGTATTCCTGCAAACTTTTTCTTATCCTTAATATGGTCATGATTCCTTTTCCACAAAGAAATAAAAAATAGTTAAAAGAAAAAAGGGTAATTTTTCGTGAATCTTTATTCCCTCTGGATCTGCCTCTAAAAAAATAGGGGTAAACTATGTTTTTTTTAATATCTTAGTTTGTTTTTCTTATTTTAGCCGCCAAATGGAACAAAAACAAAAAATATTAAATGTTGCCGTAATTGTAGCTGCTCTCGGCTATTTTGTGGATGTATATGACCTTATTTTATTCAGCATTGTTCGTGTTCCAAGTTTAAAGGCTCTTGGATTATCGGGCGATGAACTTACCAATACCGGACTCAATTTATTGAATGTTCAAATGATAGGCATGCTGCTTGGTGGGATTATTTGGGGCGTTTTGGGTGATAAACGGGGCAGATTATCGGTTTTGTTTTTAACTATTTTACTTTACTCGGTGGCCAATATTTTAAATGGCATGGTGCATACCCTTACCGAATATTATTTCTGCCGGTTTTTTGCAGGCCTCGGTTTAGCCGGTGAATTGGGCATTGGTATTACCCTTGTTTCTGAAATTATGACTCAGGAAAAACGCGGCTATGGAACTACCATCGTTTCGAGTATTGGTATTGCCGGTGCAGTGGCGGGGTTTTTAGTTGCTGATATTTTTGATTGGCGAATTGCCTATTATTTTGGCGGTGGAATGGGTTTAATGTTATTGGTTCTGCGATTGTTGATGTATGAATCGGGCATGTATTCCAAATTAAAAGTGAGCACTGTAAAGAAGGGAAGTTTTTTAAGTTTGTTCAACAACCGCAAACGATTTATAAAATATTTAAAATGTATTTTAATTGGAGTACCGGTCTGGTATATCATTGGTATACTTGTTACTCTCGCCCCTGAATTTGCTTCCCCATCCGGACTAAATATTAAAGGAACAATTGTAGGTGGCAAGGCAGTAATGTACCATTATATCGGAGCCTCTATCGGGGCATTTCTTACCGGTATTTTAAGTCAATATATCAAATCGCGAAAAAAAGCCTTGCTGATTTCTTTATTCACCTTAACCTTAACCTTAACCTGGTTCTTCCTCTCTTCAGGCGTTACAGCGCCCTGGTTTTATTTTATACTTCTGGTAATTGGTATCCCCAACGGGTATTGGTCGGTGTTTGTTACCACAGCTTCCGAGCAGTTTGGCACCAACCTCAGGGCCACCACTACCACAACTATTCCCAACTTTGTTAGAGGTGCTACGGTAGTTGTAACCACCGCTTTTAATTTTTTTAAATCCGGTTCTATGGGAATTTTAGGGGCAGGCATTGCGGTAGGAATTGTTGTAATGGCCGTGGCTATTTATTCTTCATTTACCATAGAAGAAACCTTTCATAAGGATTTGGATTATTATGAGGCGGGGTGAAAATAGGGAATACAGCACTTGATAAAAACATATGATTATAGGACATCAATACAACCAAGCTTTTTAGGCTAAAATATTATCTAAAACCTTTTCAAATTATATGTAAAACCAACCATCGGTTAAATACCACAAATGAATCAATTATCAGAATTGTCAGTATTATTTATTTTGGTTTTTAACAAATTGATTTCAATTTTTAAGGAAGCATTTTCCTGAGTTAAAAATAGATTGATGGATTTTAATGCTTCGATAGCTTCATGGCTCGATTCTTTTATAGCTTCAATATCATGATGATTGTGGGTGGTTTGATGGCCAATGGCTACAGCATTTTCAGTAAAATTATTATTTTCCATTTTAAACCCATTATTTGGGATCAGTTCATAAACCGATATGCCAAAAATATTCGCTAATGATTGCAGTTCGGTGGGCTTTGGTTCTTTAATGTTATGTATCCATTCTGATACTTTACTTTAACCAACACCGAGTTTTTCGGCTAATTTATTTTGAGTGAGGTGTGGGGTTTGGTCAATAAAATATTGAATCCGTTCGCCTATTGTATTTTTATTCAGCATAAATAATTAGTGTATGCAAATAACATACTAATAAAGCTAACTAAAAATAATTATCGTGTAAAATTATCGTGATTAAAAAATTGAAGCACACGGTGTTGAAAACGCAATTATCGTGTAGCGCGATATTATTATCACTATAGGCGATAATTATATTTATTGGGCTTCGAAAAGTGTGATTTTGGTGGATTAGTTTTGCTCTTACAAATTAAAAACATCATGAAACAAAAACTAAAATCTCTATTATTTTTATTAACGTTTTTATCAATTGAATCAGGTTATTCTTATTCCTTGATTTGGGATGAACCTTTTGTTGTGAATAAGGGAAATCCTACCTTTTCTACAATGATAGCCAATCTTGAAGTTCAGACCTCAGGCCAATATACCTGTAAAGTTACCTTTACTGGTGTTATTCAAGTTACTCAAATTAAGATAGCTTTTAATGGTGATATCGTAACTAGAGTGTCTTATCCAAACGGGGCTTTTGGCCCATCAGATGGATCTTCTGTTGAGGTAGTTTTTGGAATCTATAATAAAAGTCAAAACAATTTTGAAATATCCATGAGATCCCATTCATGGGATTGGTGTGACCAAGGGACTGTTAATTTTGAATTTGCACTGGGTAATCAGGTTGTATATACTACAAGTGCCACTGTGAAAATTAAGCCAGAATTAAACGACGATGATGAACTTAATATTAATGGTAATAATTATGGGAATGCAACTGTTTTTGAAGGATGTACTGATATGCTTTTTTTGCAAATGGCGGCCTTTCGTTGTCCAGGTACTGGAACCTATAGGCTTTTTATCTCAGAATTGGATCGTAATAATAATTTTTCTGTTATTACTAGTACTAGTGTTGACCGATTTTTGACAACAACAGAAATAACCAGTCTGCAAACTGGCGGCTTGAATTTAAGATCGTTTACGGGAACAGGAGGAACTATTGATTTGGTTTCAGATAAATATTTTTTAATCAATTTAGTTGAGGTAACAAATGGAAAATGGTGGCCATTTTATAGACGGGTTCATGTCAAATCCGGTACATGGGATATTTACATGGAAGATGGCCCTAAAATATTTAGTACATTCGATATCACTAACAAAAATTATTACGCCTATGAACCTTTCGATATATATGATGATGATATTTTTAGAAGCCCAAGTTTATGGAACAAACTTTCAACCACCTTAGATCAAAACAGCATTAATAATGAGTATCCGGATTATGTTACTGTAAGTGGGAATACTAATAAATTATTTTTTAAAACTATGACACTTGGCTGCGATTTTCTTACAACTCCTAATGTAAATAACAGCGTAAGACTTTTCTGGACAATAGCAAGAACCGATGAAACGTGGGATAAGGATTGGAAATATGATATGGTTAATAATACTTTTTTATCTACTGCTACAAATGACCCTGTGGCTGCCGGCTCAGAAATTACCATATCAGGGGCTACACAATTAATTCCATATAAAACAAGTAATACTTCAAATACAAATCCTGTAATTATTCCTTCTGGTCAATCAACTTATCAACTTCCCTGGACACTTGGTGTAGATTGGTATCCACCAAATCGGGCTGATTTTGCTATTGATCCAACAAGTCGTGTTGTCATATGTTTGTTGGCACGAATTAATGAGCCAACATCTTCCTTTGACCCAATAGTAAATGAACCAACCGATACAAAAATAACCCCTTATGTAAAAAATTATAATAATGTGGTTACACGAAATACTATTTTATATAATGACAAAAATTTTTTGGTGGACAATGGAGATGGTGATTGGGATTATGGATTTACTACCGTAATGGTTAATAATAGTGAATCAAATCCTCGCGTTGTTTCACTTTGTGTTGATATATTACCAGAAGGTGGTTCGCCCGGCACATTTGATGATTATGGAACTATTCAAATAAGGGTAACCGAAGGATTATATACTCTTTGGACTTTAGGTGGAAATCAGACGGCCAACCTAAACGTGGTGTCTCCAACCCTATTTGAAATGACAAGCGGCACACATGCCTGCCTCAATAATATAACATTACCCGCCAATTTTCAGGAAGATTTAATGGGTCTTAGATTTCAATACGATAGCCTCACTTTACCAATGGATACAGCAAAAAACTACAGCTATCAATTGAGTATGATTGATGCGGAGGGAACTAAGGGCAGCAATACTATATTTGAAGTAAACGTGCCAACTGAAACTCCTACCGAATTGTACAATACCAAACGAGATGATAAAAATCAAAATGATAAGAGTCATCTAATTATATATCCAAATCCCGCCTCCGACAAATTAATATTAAATGCATATGATTTGAATATTAACACCTCGGATATTACCATTTATGATAATACAGGTAGATTGATAAAAATCATAAACTGCAATAGTATTACTAATTTTTTTACACGTGAAATTGATACGAAACAATGGGGTACCGGCATTTATTTTATAAAATACAAAACCGATAACAACATAATAACCCGTAAAATAAATATAATCCATTAATTGCTAATACCTACTCAAAGATTTTTACCTAATAATTGAAAATCTTTGAGTAGTTTTGTTTTTTTTATTAGGTTTATTAAATAGGCAGTCAAGTATGATAAAGCGCTATTTTATTTTTGTTGTTCTTTCATTCTATTCACTAATAATTAGTGCACAGAAGAATTTAGTGCCAAATGGCGATTTTGAAAATTATAAATGGTTGCCAACTGATTTTTTAGGATTTGATATTGAAAGTGTATTGGTTGGTTGGAATGCTCCAACCAATGGCACTCCTGATTATTTTTATAATAAAACACCTAAAATATCAGGTGATGCCGTAGGCTTTCCAATTGATTGGAGTCAATATTCAGCTTATAATCCTGCAACTAAGGAATATGTGGTGCCTCAAGAAAAAAATGGATTTTGTGGTCTTAGGTTCGGAGTACTTAAAAAAAATGAATATAATTGGAATATTATCACAACAGAATGTTTACAAACGAAACTTCTACAAAAAATAAATAAAAATCAGTTATACAAATTAAAAATATATTATAGAAGTTCAAAAATTACTAATTCTAAATTTGGTCAACTCGGGTATATTTTTACGCAAACAGAATTAAGAAATAAATATGCTACATCTATTAATAATCCTTTTTATACCAGGTTTAATCCACCTATTTTAGATTATACTAATTTTTCGGGTAGCAATTATGATACAAGTTGGCAGCTATTTGATACAATTGTTCAATTTGATGAACCTAAAAACTATTTAACCATAGGTGGATTTAATATTGAGTTTCATCCCTATACCACAGATACCTTTGCTCAATTTTATTTTTTTGTTGATAATATTTCATTGGTAGAAATGCCGTCTATTCAAGGGCCGGATACGGTTTGTGTGGATGAAACGGTAAATCTTACTTCCACTTATACAGGGCCATTTATTTGGTCATCAGATAGAATTGGAACAAATGTATTAAGCAACGATAGTATTTATAAAATCATTGCCACTAAAAGTAGGTGGTTTTATCTTATTGCAGCCAGTGTTAAAGATAGTTTATACATTACCGTTATACCTAAGCCGTGGTTAATTATCCCTAAGGATACATTTTTCTGTGATGGTAATACGGTAAGAATCTTTATAAAAACAGATGCATCAAAAGTAGTATGGAACACAAAGCAAGAGCAGAATTACATAGATATTAATAAAGAAGGAATCTATAAAGTAACTTGCTCCAATATCTTTTGTTCGGTCACAGATTCGGTAAATATTATAGGAATAGCAAATCCAACCAAACAGATTCCATTAAATGCTCAACACATAATTTGTCCTGATGATGACGAAACAATTCAATTAAATTTAAGTACTGATTATCATTACATTTGGTTGATTGATAAGGATACATCCAATTTAAAAACCTTTTATAAAAAGGGCTGTTTTCCTTTTAAAATTTTCAACTCTGATAAAACCTGTTCTACAATGGATAGTCTTTGTATAGATGATATTTGCAATCCGAATGTTTTTATTCCGAATGCATTTGCCCCCAATGGAATAAACAAAACTTTTAAGATTTCGGTTAATCAATTGCTTGAATCGAAATTATTAATCTTTAATTTATGGGGTGAAAAAATATATGAAAGCACTGATTTAAACCCTGAATGGGATGGTACTTATAAAAACTCTCTCTGCCCTCAGGGTAATTATTTTTACTCATTTACAGGAACGGTTCAAACTAAAAAAGGTCATCAGGATTTTTATAAAAAAGGAACTATCTTTCTTGTGAGATAAAAGAAATTAAAAGTTTCCCATAAGTTATTCTTACGATAATATTTACATCCTTATCACCTTCTCATTAATATAAAAATTCACAAACCCACCCGCATTAGGCTGTGGTTCAATCCTTACAATGTAAAACCCGCTCTTAAACTGGTCAGGTTCTAAAATAATAAAGTTCGTGCGGTTATAGTTTTGTTTAATTATTAGCCTTCCGCAGAGATCATAAACAGAAAGAATACAGTCCACCTTATGATTAAATTTGATACCCAAAGGGCCGTCGTTATTGGCAAATCCGGAAGTATTTACAAAACGGTAATTGGTTTTATCCGATAGGTCGCCTTGAAATAAATCACGGTGGTCTTTGTGCAAAATTCCGCTTTCAATAAAACATTCTTTAATAGCCCTATAATGGTCGCCATAAAAAAGAAGGGTGTCAATGTAAATAAGTTTTTCGGCCATTTGGGGCATGCTACCATCTCGTGTTTGAAAATACAGAAGTTGCAACAGGAGGCTATCGGCCAATGGTTTTCCCAATTTATCAGCGATACAAAGCAAGGGTGTACTCCACAATTCGCGGTCGGCATCGCGGCGGTTTTGTATATCTTCGGGGTAATGTTTTTGGGTATTGGTATTTATCCCTTCCCAAAATTCATTGTGTCCATCCC
>CAYHCM010000004.1:0-16373 GCA_964355045.1 uncultured Chitinophaga sp.
CCAAACGCCATACCCAGTTTCGCAAAACTGACGGAAACCTATATGCCGAAGAATTAATAAGTACCCTTGGGTTTTCGAGTATTTACTCTCTGGTTTACCATTGTCATCCCCCAACTTTGGTTAAAGATATTGGCGAGTCCTGGAGTGTGGAACCTGATTATGTATTGAAAAAAAATATGCAAAACCGGAGTTTCCTTTCATTTGAAACCAAACCAGTGGACGATTATTTAAAAAGCCGTGTGGTATTAATGGGAAATCAGGATTTGACCTTATCATCAGCCGCACCAACCCATAGCACGACTGATTATTTTGTAAAAAATGCCGATGCCGACGAAGTGATTTTTATCCATGAAGGTAGTGGAAAATTATTGACCGTATATGGTGAAATAGCCTTTGAATACGGCGATTATTTGGTGATTCCAAGAGGAACTATTTATAAAATACATTTTGATTCACCTGATAACCGTTTGTTTATTACTGAATCGTTTTCACCTATTGTTCCGCCCAAGCGCTATCGCAATGAATTTGGTCAATTGCTGGAACATTCGCCCTATTGCGAACGGGATATAAAGCTGCCACAGAATTTGAAAACCCACGATGAGCAAGGCGATTTTAAGGTAATGATAAAAAAACAAAACATGATGTACCCTTACACCTACGCCACACATCCCTTTGATGCAGTGGGCTGGGATGGATTTGTGTATCCATATGGTTTTTCCATTCATAATTATGAACCCATAACTGGCCGAGTACATATGCCGCCGCCCATTCACCAAACATTTGAAGGCCATAATTTTGTTATTTGTTCGTTTGTACCAAGGCTGTATGATTATCACCCTTTGTCCGTTCCGGCCCCGTACAACCACAGCAATGTGGACAGCGATGAAATTTTATATTATGTGGATGGTGATTTTATGAGCCGCAAACATGTGGAACGGGGTATGATTTCCCTGCATCCCAAAGGCATCCCGCACGGCCCGCATCCGGGAACGGTAGAAAAAAGTATTGGGGCTAAAGAAACCAAAGAATTAGCCGTAATGATTGACCCGTTTTATCCGTTGCAACTAACACAGGCGGCATTGGATATGGAGGATACGGGGTATTGGAGGAGTTGGGTGGAGTAAGAATTTTCGTTTGGTGAGACACCAACCGATAGCAAAGATGAAGAAACACTTACTCTTTTAAGGTTTTTGCACCGTAAGGATATTTAAATATTTTTTTCCATAATTTATTTCGGAACAGCCTTCTTCTTTTCCTTATCCGCCTTTTTCCTCTGCCCCTTGGTAATTCCGGTATATCGGCTTGGGTATTTTTCAATATCAGCGGCCAGTTTTCTAAAGGTTTCTATGGTAGCATCCAACTTTTTATAAAGCGCATCATCAGTAGCCAGTTTGCCTAAGGTACCTTGACCTTTATTAATATTATCAATGGTTTTTGAAATATCAGCGATAGCTGTTTTCAATTGGTTGATGGTAGCCTCCAATTGCAAGCGTTTCAGTTCATCGGTGGTTTCCTGTAAATTAGTGAGAATAGAATTTACTTTTGGAGTAGAAGATTTTAAATCTCCGGTTACCGACTGAATATTTCCCAATATTCCATCAATTTTGGCATCTTTACTCACTATCATTACTTCAGTAGCCTTTATCGAAGACTCAACAGTAATAAGAGTTTTATTAAGGCTTTGAAGAGTTCTTTTAATTTGATCATCCCCAATTTGTGAGTTTATCTCATTTAATAAAATATTTATTTTTTCGGATAGGGGAGCAATGAGTTTACTTACTGTTTTAGCCATGCCTTCATCCTTAGCCGAATTTAGGGTATCCCCTGATTTGGCAAAATTTTTGGAAGTTCCCATAATTATTTGAACTCCTTTGGATCCGATTAAATCTGTATTTACAATTTTTATTATTGCATCTTTTGTCACTTTTATATGCTTGGGAACTTTTACTTCAATCAAAAGTTTAAGCGTTTTGTTATCCATTTGCACATCGCTAACCTGCCCCACTTTATACCCGTTTATCATTACAGGGTTCGATCTAATCAAATTCTCTACATCACTATATGCCGCGTAATAACGGTTGTAAGAGGTAAAAAGGTTTTCACCTTTCATAAAATTATAACCCAAAATAAGGATGGTGATAGATATAGCGGCAATAGCACCTACTTTGGTTTCGTTACTTATTTTCATTGGTGTATTAAGTGATTTTAATTATTTATTGAATTTTGCAAATTTACTGATTTGCGTACCAATTACGGTAATTTCTAAAACCAAGCATCATACTAAGAGCTAAATTTTTGCGACCGTCTTCAGAATTTAAAAGTTTTAGATCGGTTTCATTGCTCAAAAATCCGGTTTCGATAAGAATACTTGGCATAGCAGTTTTCCATAGAACCAAAAATCCGGCCTGTTTAACATCCTTGGTATGTATCACATTATTTTTTTTAACAGACTCATGAACACTTGATGCTAAACGTGCGCTTTGATCCATAAAAGCATTTTGATATAATGATAATATTATTTCAGACTCAGGCGAATTGGGATCAAATCCTTCGTATTCCGAATTTTTACTATAATCTTTTTCCATTAATATAGACTCATTTTCGCGTTTTGAAACTTCAAGGTTCGCGTTTGTTTTATGAGTTCCCATTATGTATGATTCAAATCCATGCATTTTGGTAACCGGATTATAATTGCAATGAATGGAAATAAAAATATCAGCCATTGCAGCGTTTGCAATTGCGGCTCGTTGGAACAATTCGATAAACTTATCGGTTTTGCGGGTGTATATAACTTTGACCCCTTTAATACTGTCTTCGATAAGTTTACCAAATTTAAGCGCAATATCAAGAGCAATATTTTTTTCATAAATACTTCCGCTTGCCACACATCCCGGGTCTTTACCACCATGGCCTGCATCTATAATTATTGTTTTAATGGTTTTATCGCCTGCCTGAAGAAAAGCAGAATAATTTTGTTGATTTTTATCTCCCTTCTGAACCACAGATACAGAGGCATGATTTTTGTTAAAAACAGACTGGATGCTAAAGATGGCAAATAAGACAAATATCAATGCTAATCCACGTTTTGATATAAACTTATCAGGCAATAAACCGGCATTTAATACCTTTTGTTCATTGTTCCAATCTCTGAGTTTAATAACTTTCATCTTCTTATATTGTTTAATAGTTACCAGATGGGAAGCTTACCGAATCCATTTTACGGGTAAATGTAAATTTGGCTACAGGTATCTCATTTCGTCAATAACTAATTTTAAACCTCCCTTTTCTTATTGTAATTTTGGGCTTGATTTTACAGTGTTAAATATAGCGTACAAAATTATAACGAAAAAACTTCATAAAAAATTATTTGCCCCTTATTTTTTCCATTTTATTTTGGGAATTGTATTCATTTTTGGGCACTTAAATGTATATGCCCAAACAGATACAAGCAAAACTGATACCTTAAATATTAATTCAAAAAATAAGTCGGGTATTGAAGTTCCGATTGAATATAGCGCCGATGATTCGGTTGTGCTTGACCTTCCCGGAAAAAAGGTGTATTTATATGGAAATGCCAAGGTGCATTACGATGATCTAAATTTAGACGCCGGATTTATCCTGGTTGATTTTAATACCCGCGATATAATTGCCCGTCCTTATAAAGATTCCTCAGGTAACCTTGTTCACAAACCTCATTATGCCGATAGTAAAGACCAGTTTACAAGCGACAGTATGAAATATAATTTTAATACAAAAAAGGCATTGGTTTATAATGCTCGTACAAAGCAAGAAGATGGTTTTATATATGGGGAAAAAACATATAAAGACCCTCAAAATAATACGTATGTAAAAAATGCACGATTTACCACCTGCATTGATACCGTTCATCCGCATTTTTTTATTTTGACAAAAAAACTAAAAATTATACCAAAAAAACAAATTGTAACAGGGCCGGCCAATTTGGTAATTGCTGAAATAAATACACCTTTGGTTATTCCGTTTGGTTTTTTTCCTATCCAAAAAGGACAAACCCGCGGTATCATTTTCCCAACCTATGGCGAAACACAGGACCGGGGTTTTTATTTACGAAATTTGGGATATTATTTTCCTGTGAATAACTATTACGACTTGGCAGTATCGGGTGATTTTTATTTCAGGGGGAGTTATGGAGTTCACGTTAAGTCGAGCTATGCAAAACGATACAGGTTTAACGGCAATCTCGGTATTGATTTTAATCATAACAAATTTGGGGAAGAAGAAAAGGGTATTCGAATTTCAAACGATTATGTACTGACATGGAATTACACGATGGATTCAAAATCAAGGCCCGGCCAATCGTTTAATGCTAATGTAAATTACAAATCGCCCAATTACAGCCGAAACAATTCATACCAGCAACAAGCAATTATAGAATCGGCCATTCAATCCTCAGTTAATTATCGCACGGCATTTTTTAACAATAACCTGAATATGAGTGTAAGCAGCCGTATAAACCAAAATCTTACCCGGCAAGAGGTTGATTTATCCTTACCTGTTCTTAATTTAAATGTACCTCGTATTACTCCTTTCCAAAATTTAAATACACGAAGCAAGGCTTTGAAATCAATAGGCCTTTCGTACAACACCGATATTCAAAACAGCGTATTGATGAAACAAAAGAATCTTGGACCGGCGCTTGGCATTGGCCGAAACCCTGAAAATATAAATATTATAGATAGCCTTAAAAACGGGGTCATTCATTCAGTTCCTCTGTCGGCATCTATTAAATTATTTAAATATTTTCAAATGAACCCCAATGTATCCTATACGGAATATTGGTATTTAAAATCATCACAAAAAATCTGGGATAGTGTAAACGATACCCTTCTTATTAGTCAATATAATGGTTTTAACAGAGCCTCTTCAATACAGGGAGGACTTTCAATAAATACACAATTATTTGGAATGGCCCAGTTCAAAAAAGGAAAAGTTCAAGCCATTAGGCATGTGCTTACCCCAAGTCTTAATTTTGGTTTCAGACCTGATATGCAAACACAAAAAAACGGCTATCGCAAAGTACAAACCGATACATCGGGAAAAATAGAAACATATTCCATTTATAGCAACAATGGCGGTGGATATCCGGGAGGTGGCAAAGAGGCATCCATAGGTTTTAATTTTAATAATAACATTGAGTTAAAAACCCGCAAACACACCGATACCGGAATAGTTACCAAAAAAATAAAATTGATTGAGAGGCTTAATGTTTCAAGTTCTTATAATTTTTTGGCTGAAGAATTTAAATGGTCAAATTTAAATTTTAATGGTAATTCATCCTTATTTAAAAATAAGGTAAGCCTTAATTATTCCTGGACAATAGACCCTTATCAATATACCTATTTTTATATAGGCAAAGACCTAAAATATGAGGGGAGAAGAACTGACCAACTTTTAATAAAAGATAAAAAGGGGTTAGGACGGCTTACCAATGCAGGGCTCAGTTTGGGTACCAATCTTAATCCGGCTGCCAGAAAACCAAAGACATCAGCCACGGCTACAAGAGAAGAGTTAATGATGATAAATTCATATCCTCAGAATTTTGTTGATTTTAATATTCCATGGTCGCTCAATATTAATTATAATTATAATTATAGCCGAAACGACCGCCGTGAGCCGGCCATCATCAGGCAAACTGTAACATTTAGCGGTGATTTAAAACTATCGGCTAATTGGAAAATAGTTTTGGCTTCAGGATATGATTTTACGGCCAAAGACCTTGCCGTTACAAAAATAGATTTATTCCGCGACCTTCATTGCTGGGAGTTTAGCTTTGGTTGGATACCCACCGGATTTATGCGAAGTTTTGATTTTACAATACGTGTTAAATCTTCTACTTTGCAGGATTTGAAATTGAATCGGAGGAATTTTTGGTTTGATAATTAGGGGTTGGGATAACTTTTCCAAAGTTTTGGGACTTTGGAAAAGTTTTAGAATGAAAAAAGATTCCTAAATTTGCTAACTGCTAAAAAGCAATAGATGATAAAATCAATTCATATCAAAAACTTCAAATCCGTTGTTGACCTTTCATTGGACTTGGGTACTTTCAATGTATTGATAGGAGAAAACGGGTGTGGTAAATCTAATATTTTGGAGGCTATCGCTTTTGGGGCTGCGGCTAGTGCAGATAAATTGGATTATGAATTTTTGGGGAGTAGGGGGATTCGAGCAACGAATCCTGAATTTATGTATTCGGCTTTCAGTAATGGAGGTAGAAACCCAATCACTATTAATTTTTCGACAAATGAAAAAAATTATGACTTTGATTTAGTTAATGAAATTAAGAATCCTAAAGTATGGTCTTTAAATAAAAAAGCAATTGGCGAAAAAATAATAAATAGTGTATTTAAAAATTTCTTTGCTGAAAAGGATGAAAAAAATAGAAATAAATTAATTAAAAATTTATTTTTAATCTTAGGTAGAGATAATAAAGAGATTGAAATTCCAATAAGACATTTTAAAAAACAAATCTTTGAAAAATATAAGAATGAAAGTGACATTGATGGCTTTATTAATTTTATAATATCAACATACTTTAACACATCTTTTTCAAATACCTTTATTTCAAACTTCATAGTCTATTCCCCAGAACAAAGCAGCCTCCGAAAATTTGAAGAAACAAATCAAATATATCCTCTAGGAATAAAAGGCGAAGGGCTTTTTCAATATTTAAAAGAATTGACTTTTGATAAAAAAAACAAAAAGACATTAATCGAAATAAAAGAAAACTTAATGCTTTTAGATTGGTATGAAGATTTTGATTTAGCGGAAAACCTAATGCAAAATGAATTCTCCCTGAAAATTAAAGACAAATATCTTTATGAAAACCTTCAATATTTTGACCAGCGAAGCACCAACGAAGGATTTTTATTTTTACTTTTTTACTCAACTTTATTTATTTCCAAAGGAACGCCAACTTTCTTTGCCATTGATAATATTGATGCATCACTGAATCCAAAAATGTGTATGCAACTAACTAAGAATCTGGCTGCTTTAGCTAAAAAACATAAAAAGCAAGTGATAGTAACTACTCACAATCCGGCCATTTTAGATGGTCTGAATTTGAAGGATGACAATCAACGGTTGTTTGTAATTAGCCGAAATAGTGAAGGACATACAAGGGCTGAACGGATAAACCATAACGATAAACGGACTATGAAATTATCTGAGATTTGGATGAAAGGTTTTATTGGCGGATTGCCTGATAACTTTTAATTACTATGAAGTTTGCTTTAATAACGGAAGGGGCTTCCGACCATTGGATTATAAGACATATTGTTGAAAAATATTTCAAAGGAACAAACCTCTTTTTCAGGCAAATCCAACCTCAAATGGTTAATGCTAAACAAAGTTCTGGCGGTGGTTGGCCGGAAGTTTTAAAGTATTGTAAAAGAGATGATGATTTAAGAGAAATTTTTAACACCAATGATTTTATGATTATTCAAATTGATACCGACCAATCACAAACAAAACCATTTAGTATCAGTCATACCAAGCCCGACAACACTTCAAAATCAATTGATGAATTACATTATGACGTTTTAGAAAAACTTAGAGGATTAATAAACCCTGAAATTTTGAAAGAATTTGCTGATAAAATTCTTTTTGCCATTTGTATTCATTCCATTGAATGTTGGCTGTTGCCAGTATTCTATATTGATAACCATAAAACAAAAACTCAAAACTGTCTTGAAACTCTAAATGTAGCATTTAGAAAGAAAGATATTCATATTATTACACCTAAGAATAAAAATGAACCTATAGGAAAAAGAGCATACGAATCAGCTTTAAAAAACTGGAAAAGGAAACATGATATTTTAAATTCTGCAAAGCATAATATTGGTTTCAAAAGATTTATTGATTCATTAGCTAATCTTGAAGCCGGATAGAAAATATCGAATTGGCCAATTCCACAAAACCTAATTGTAAAAAAGTCTGATGAAAAAAATCCTTTTAATCCATTTAATACTCTGGATTTTATTATCACTTATTTATCTGTTTCTCATTTCAGAACCATTCACTAAATGGCTATTTCCGGGTTATGATGATGTAATAAGATGGTTATGGGTGTTGACAATAGGATTGATTTTAATTTTTTGTTTGATGCTGATATCTTTAATTATTTCCATAATAAAAAGGAGAAAAAAATAAGTCCAGAAAATTTTATAATTACCTAATCTTCCTCATTCTTTTCCAAAACCTCTTCTAATTTTCGCAATGACTTTTGTGCTTTAGCCATCCTCCATCCAACAAAATAATTGTATCCCACTATGGTAATCAAACTGATAAGAGAGAGGGGAATAACAACATATAGGGATAATTGAACCCATTCGTATTTCCAGAAATAAATTATCAAACCTGCGGAAATAGTATTTCGGATAAGCCATTTTACAAATTTTTCCTGAATTATTTCCTTTGGGATTTTGGAAGATTTATCAATATCGGCTAAATCCGTTTCAAATTCTCTTACGATTTTATAATTTGATTTTTCTTCCATTTATTTTTTTTTAAAGGTAATTTCAAAACTAATAAATTAATGAGTACCGAATACAGGATTCGAACCTGTAAAATATGGTTTCTAAAACCATCGCGTATGCCATTCCGCCAATTCGGTATCTATAGTGCCTCCAGAGAGATTCGAACTCCCAATAACCGGTTCGAAGCCGATCAGTTTTTCCATTAGCGTATGGAGGCTTTGGGTGTTAGCGGGTTTCGAACCCTGTTTTTCAGATTCACAATCTGACGCATTAACCAATTATGCTACTAACACAGTTACCCCCCGTGGATTCGAACCACAACCTATTCGTTCAAAGCGACTTGCCCTGCCATTAGGCTAAGGGGTAAAATATAGTCGGGGTAGCCGGATTCGAACCAGCGAACCGATGCTTCCAAGGCATCGTTGTGTAGCCATCTGCATAAAACCCCGAAAATGAAAAAACCCCGAACATTGCTGAACGGGGTTTCTTATAAATATCGTATTAATCTCAATCAGACATAAATTCCCCATTCATCGTTGTGCGGACGAAGTTGTAGGGGCTGATGTATAATTGTAAAATTCATGGCTGCAAATATAAACAGGATTTTCTAATCCTAAAAACTACCTAAACTCATAATTAAGTCAGGAAAAATGAAAAGAAATGATAAATGAGGATTACTTTCATATTGAAATGCATGACTACCAATCACCATTTTAACTTTTAACCTAAACCTATTAACCTTTAACCTTTATTCAACTTTAACCTTTATTCAACTTTAACCTTCAAAAATCAACCCCCTCAATTGGCGGCGGTTCATCATCGGGTGGTTTTTCATCATAGCCATATTGATAATTTTCACAATTCATTTCTATGGTCATTTCAATATCTGGTCTTTTAAAATCGCTTTTCGATAAAACAATGGAAGGATCGTTGTAAATATCGCGCATAAAATAAGCAAAAATGGGCATAGCCATGTGGCCTCCCTGACCCAAAGCCGTACTGCGAAAATGAACCTGCCGATCTTCACACCCAACCCATGCACCACTTACCAAATCAGGGGTAACACCAATAAACCAACCATCCGAATTGTTCTGTGTTGTTCCTGTTTTGCCAGCTATCGGTATTTCACGCGGAATTCCATAGGTGCTTCTCATTCGGCCTGCTGTACCACCCGCCTGAGTGGTAAGTTCCATCATTTTACAAAGGGCATAGGCGGTTTGTTTGCGCATAGCCTCCACACGCTTTGGGGCAAATTCTTCCAATACATTTCCATATTTATCCTCAATACGGGTAATAAAAATGGGTTCCACAAATTCGCCTTCATTGGCAAAGGTGGAGTAAGCCCCTACCATTTCAAAAACCGAAAGGTCCATAGAACCTAAGCAAATAGATGGATAAGGGCGAATTTTTGTTGAATCAATTCCCATTTTTCCTATCAGCTTTCGTACCGAATACGGCGAATTTTCTCCCAATTTTTGCATGAGATGAGCGGTAACTGTATTTATTGATAATTTTAATCCCTGATAAAGGGTTACGTGAGAGGATTTTATTTTCATGGAATTTTTTGGAGTCCAGGTTCCTCCTTCAGGCATTCTAAATGTTACAGGTGCTGTAGGTGCTATATAACAAGGCGACAAATCGTTGTCAATAGCAAGGGCATATACAAAGGGTTTAAACGTGGACCCAACCTGCCGGTTAGAGTTTGGATTAACATGATCGTATTGAAAATTTTTAAAATTATTTCCACCTACCCAAGCTTTAATTTCGCCGGTATGCGGATCCATGCTCATAAAACCGGTGTGCAAAAGTGATTTATAATATTTTAAAGAATCAACGGTACTCATCATGGTATCCCTGTCGCCACGCCATGAAAAAATAGTCATCGGTACTTTTTTTCGCATGTAGTACATAATTGAGTCCGTGTTTTTCCCAAATCTTTCAGCTAATTCACGATACTTTTCGGTTTTCTTCAAATTTTTCCAAAGGTAATCAGGGTCTTCTTTCCAACTTTCCTTTTCCAGCCGCCATGGGTTTTGACCTTTCCATTCAGCAAAAAATTCTTTTTGTAAAGCAGCCATCTGTTTTTCAACAGCTTTTTCGGCATAGCGCTGCATTTTGCTGTTAATGGTAGTATAAATTTTAAGGCCGTCACGGTATATATTCAAGTTTCGCGATTTGCACCATTCGGTTAAATATTCACGAACATAATCTCTGAAATAAGGCGCTATTCCTTCGTTTTGGTTTTGAACGGAAATTTTAAGATTCAAGGGTTTTTCTTTAGCTTTTTCAAATTCGCTATCAGTCATAAAATCGTATTTATGCATTTGCGTTAATACAATATTTCTGCGTTTTATGGATCGTTCCGGATTCCGCACTGGGTTATACATGGTAGGCCCTTTGAGCATTCCCACCAACATGGCTGATTCTTCAACAAGTAGTTTTTTGGGCGCTTTGCTAAAAAATGTTTTGGCCGCTGATTTTATTCCAAACGAATTGCCGCCAAATGGAACGGTATTGAAATAAAGCATTATAATTTCATCCTTGGTATAGCGTTTTTCCAACTCTACTGCAATAATCATTTCTTTGAGTTTTTGTAATATCCGGGCTGGTAAAAAGGTGCTTCGGCTATGAAAGAGATTTTTGGCCAATTGCTGTGAAATGGTACTTGCTCCGCCATCTTTACCCAAAAAAATTACGGCTCTTGAAAGTGCTTTTATGTCAATTCCTGAATGTTTATAAAATCGAATATCTTCAGTAGCAATCAGGGCATTTATAAGATTTAAAGGCAATTCTTTGAAATCGCAATTGGCACGGTTTTCATAATAATATTTACCCATCAATATATTATCGGCGCTGTAAACTTCAGAAGCCAAACTGGTTTTGGGGTTCTCCAATTCATCTATATCAGGCATCTTTCCAAACAAACCTACCCTGACTAAAATTAAAAAAACAATAAAGCCAATCATTCCAAAGAAAAAATAAAGCCAAAGTTTTTTGGTAATGGCCTTGTAGTTTTTGGGGTTGGAAAGTGATTTTTTATATTCCTTAAACATATAAGATTATTTGGAAATGCAAACCTACATCATTTTTGTTCTATGTGCTATGTGTTATGTTCTATGTTGCTTCGCAATGTTCAAATATTTATACATTCCACCATTGCAACCAATCCAACCAATCACCAATCCAACCAATCACAATTCCAACCAATCACTATTTTAACCACTCACTATTTTAACCAAACATCAATCCTCTCTTCTCCCAATCATTATTCCTTTTTCAAAAAGTTTTTGTAAAAAATTCTTTTCATCTTGCTCTTCGTTTTTAGGCGCTTCCTTAATATTGGAAAGATCGGGTTGGCCTGCATCAACCCATGCTGTGAACCATAATGAACCTATCAAATCAATAGAAGCCTGTGATCTTCGTTCCACCATTCCATTTAATAATTGGTGATAATAAGCGCAAAAAGTTTCGTTATAAATTTTTGAAACCGCTCGGCCTTTGGCTTGCAAAACATATTTATCCGGATACTTTTCGGAAGCCATTTTTTCAAAAAGTAAAACGCTATCTAGGGCTGCAAAACTTTGTGAAAAACGCTGCCATATTAAAGTGTTCAAATCAGAAATATATTTGGCCCTGCCTGTTAAAAAATCGTAGTCAATACTAAATAATTCAAAAAGTCGTGATTCCCAAAGGCTGTGAATTCCTTCTTGCCCAGTAAGTTGCCCGTTATAATTTTGCGTAGCATGAAGCGGCACGTGCAAATCGGCGGCATAATGCCCTAAATCGGCACTGAGCTTTAAAATTAATTTAAGATTTTTTTCTTCAAAGGCTTTGGTCAGTTGGTATTTTATTAATTGCAAATGCCACGTAACAATACCATAGGCATGAAGTGTATCTTTTCCATATTTTAAAATGGCATCATCCCAATGATAAGGTATAGTATCAATAGGAACTGATTTTTCATAATGGTCGGCATCCAGATAATGTTTGCATGCCTCGTCTGCAAAGGCATAGCGGCGCTTATCAGCATTTACCGCATTTTCGGTTATTTCAGTAATATGGAGTTTGTAAAATTTAAATAATTCGGGGGGCAATGTAAAAACTGCAGCATTATTCAATTGCTTATGGGCTGTAAATCCCCAGGCCGCCAATTTCATTGGCAGAAATAACAAAAAACAAATAATAAAAAACAAAATGCGCTTATTCATCATCTTTTTCCCAAGGGTTGGCATTTTTTGGAACATAGCGATATCTAATTGCAGGTTCTTCGTTTGGTATTGGTTCTTCTTTTTCTTCTGTATTTTCAATAAGGCCTTCATCACCCAGCCAGTAAGGAAATTCATCCGAAACATCGTCATCGTCGGCAATTTCCTCTATGGGTTTTTGTGGCCCTTTTTTTAATAATAAAAAAGCCATAATGGTTCCAAATATAGCTCCGCCCAAATGGCCTTCCCAAGAAATATTTTCTTTCATTAATTCAACATAATCGGGAAAAAGCCCCCAAACCAAACTGCCATATAAAAATATCATTAATAACGCTACGGCAGCTAAATGCCTGTGGCCGCGGATGATACCCGAAACCAAAAGAAAAAACACCAATCCATACACCAAACCGCTGGCTCCAATATGAATAGTTCCTTCCTGACCCACAAGCCATAAAAATAATCCACCAAATATCCAAACTACTACCCCAATGAGCCATGTCCAGTTTTTAAAATAATAAAATAAAAAACTTCCGGCTACCAATAAGGGGATTGAATTGCTGAACAAATGCTCAAAGTTTTCATGCAAAAATGGCATCATAATAATTCCAATCAATCCTTTGGTTTCATGTGGTATTAAACCAAATTGTTCCAAATGCCAATGAAAATCAATATTAAAAAGGTATGTAACCCACATGGCCATTACCAGTATTACAGGGTAAACAGCACTATCAAACATTGACCAAAGCAAGCGAATCATTTTCCGAAAGTAATAAAATTAATTAAGAGAATTACAAATTATGAACCACTGAATTTTAAAATTCCAAAAATCATCCGCCTTAGGGGGACCAAATTTCAAATTTCTACTTTCAAATTTCCATTTTCCTTAACTTTGCCCCAATGCTCAAAGACATACAGCCTGAAGAAGTAAAGAACATTGGAATAGCTGTGGTAAAAGAATCATCCGTTGAAAACGATTGGAAAGTGTATTTGGTAAACCTGAGCGATCACAGGTTAGAAAATGTAATAATAAACTCTACCGGATTTGGAGTGGATGGCGATGAACAGTCCATTCATACAGCTACATTTCGTCATTACATTGAATCGGTAAAACCCAGATGTGCCATAGCTTTTGAAACTATTGTGGAAGAAATATTTCATCTGAGCAATCGGTTTTGGTTGAGTTATTATAATGATAAAAAAATATTTGACCGCAAGTATGAATTTGTTCCGGGAAGTATTTCGGAAGAGTTTTTTGTATCAGTTCCGTTTACAGGAAAAAGTGGAGTAATGATAATTTGATTTTCAGGGTTAGATTTGTTAAAAATATTTTTTAATGAAAAAACAAATTTTTGTAATCCTAACTATTTTTATTTTCCGGATTTCATTTGCAAATGATGGTGCTTATTTCACATCAGGCAATCATTTAATCCCGATGTATGAAACGAGTATTTCATGTAAAAAGGAAATATTATCAATTAAAAGGATTGAAAATAATTATGTAAAAATTACAGTTTATTATGAATTCTTTAATCCCGGAGAAGGAAAAACGGTAGAGGTTGGTTTTGAGGCTGCATCACCAACTGGCGATGTAAATGGAATGCCAAAAAATGGTAAACATCCATACATTTATGACTTTACAGTAAATTTAAATAATAAAATACTCCCTTATAAAGTTGCGGTAGTTAAGGATAGCATCTATTATAAAGACGGAAATTTTATTGAAAAAGACCTTGATGAAAACGATGATGGAAACTATGTTAACTTTAATTATGTCTATCATTTTAGTGCTCATTTTATAAAAGGTATAAATATTATTACCCACACTTATACCTTCGACTTAGCCGGAGGGCTTGATATTTATTACTATTTAGACTATGTCCTTACCGCTGCTAATCGTTGGTCGAATAAACAAATTGATGATTTTACATTGCTTATTGATATGGGGAATTTTGAAGATTTTCATATCAGTAAAACTTTCTTCAAGGAGAATAATGAATGGAAACTGCTTGGAATGGGGAAAATTAAGAATTCGAACGATTCAACTTATATTACCAGAGGAAAATCATCGGCAAGATTTATAATTAAGGATGGTTTTATTATGTTTCAAAAAATGAACTTTAGGCCAAAAGGTGAATTGTATTTATATTCTGACAATCCTCTTTCCTTTGTTGAGGCTAATCAAAAATTTGATTATAAGGAATATTTAACTCCATTTTCAATTGAAATGAGCACTGTAATTCTCAAAGCCAAAGACGAAACTTCCCTCAAAATCCTTCGCAATCTCCCTTACGCCCGGAGGGGTTATATTTTTATATCTCCCGAAATTCAGAAATATTATGAAAGCATGGATTGGTATATTGCTGACCCCAATTATGAAGCTGAGCTTGATAAACTAACGGTGGAAGAATTGGAATGGTTGAAGAAAATTGGTTTAGAATAGTAAGAGTTAATTTGATTCTTTTACCACCATCTCAGCCACCCTCATTGAAGCACCTGAACCACCAACAATAGCTTTCAATTCCTTATAATTTTTTAAAACTTCCGTTCGCCCGGGTTCGTTTAATATTTTATCCAATTCATTTCTTATATTTTTTTCGTTAAGCTCGTTTTGAACAAGTTCCTTACAAATTTCTTTACCAATAATCAAATTGACCAATGAAATAAATTCAACTTTTATAAGCCTTTTGGCAATGGCATAATTAAAACCGCTTGTTTTATAACACACCACTTGCGGAACGTTTAGCAAGGCCGTTTCCAAAGTTGCAGTTCCGGAAGTAACCAAGGCCGCTTTGCTTATAGTTAAAAGATTATAGGTGTTATCAATTATAAATCTTATACCTTTTATTTTTTCAAATTTATTAAAAAAAGTGAGGTCGAAGTTTGGAGCAACAGCTAAAGCAATTGTGTAATTTTCCTTGTACGATTCAATACTGTTAAGCATTACAGGAAGTATGGAGTCAATTTCCTGAATACGGCTGCCGGGCAATAAGGCGATGACAGGTTTAAGGTCAAAATTATTTTTATTTTTAAAATCCAAATCCGGCTTAAACTCAGAAATGGCATCGGCCAAAGGGTTTCCCACATAGTGAACATCGTAATTGTATTTTTTATAAAAATCTACTTCAAACGGAAAAATTACGTAGAGATAATCAATAATTCGTTTAATCCTTAAAGCCCGTTTGGTGTTCCAGGCCCAAACTTTCGGTGAAATATAATAATGCGTTTTAAATCCTAATTTATGCGCCCATTCGGCTATTCTGAGATTGAAACCCGGATAATCAATAAAAACCAATCGGTCGGGTTTGTAATATAAAATATCTTTTTTGGCCAAAGTCAAAAATACCTTTATTTTAAAAATATTTTTTAAAACTTCGCCAAAACCCATAAAGGCTCTTTCCTTGATATGATTGACATTGACCGCTCCATGAGCTTCCATCAAATCGCCACCCCATACTCTGAATTGAGCAGCAGCATCAAGCTGTTTGATAGCTTTTATCAAATTAGCCCCATGTAAATCACCCGAAGCTTCACCGCAAATTATGTAGTATTTCATTCGATTTACGATTTTAGATTTACGATTTTAGATTTGAAAAAAAAGTAATTTGAAGATTTGAAAAGGCAGAATCTTAATAACTGGCAGAATGCAGTCCCCCTT
>CAYHCM010000004.1:16473-56143 GCA_964355045.1 uncultured Chitinophaga sp.
ATTTGAAGATTTGAAAAGGCAGAATCTTAATAACTGGCAGAATGCAGTCCCCCTTGTGAAATGGACTTGTGAAAAGGCGAAGGGGGTAGGGGGATGAATAAGAATTTACGATTTTAGATTTACGATTTACGATTTGGAAAGAAGGCGATTTGAAGATTTGAAAAGGCAGAATCTTAATAACTGGCAGAATGCAGTCCCCCTTGTGAAATGGACTTGTGAAAAGGCGAAGGGGGTAGGGGGATGAATAAGAATTTACGATTTTAGATTTACGATTTACGATTTGGAAAGAAGGCGATTTGAAGATTTGAAAAGGCAGAATCTTAATAACTGGCAGAATGCAGTCCCCCTTGTGAAATGGACTTGTGAAAAGGCGAAGGGGGTAGGGGGATGAATAAGAATTTACGATTTTAGATTTACGATTTACGATTTGGAAAGAAGGCGATTTGAAGATTTGAAAAGGCAGAATCTTAATAACTGGCAGAATGCAGTCCCCCTTGTGAAATGGACTTGTGAAAAGGCGAAGGGGGTAGGGGGATGAATAAGAATTTACGATTTTAGATTTACGATTTACGATTTGGAAAGAAGGCGATTTGAAGATTTGAAAAGGCAGAATCTTAATAACTGGCAGAATGCAGTCCCCCTTGTGAAATGGCCTTGTGAATTGGAGAAGGGGGTAGGGGGATGTTACGATTTTAGATTTATCATTTACAATTTGAAAACGATTTATGGCAAAGTAATCCTCCTTTTGAAATATCCTTGTTAACAGACGAATCAACATAGAACTCAGAACAAAGAACTTAGAACTTTTTACCATATAAACATATAAACGATAAACAACCCGTAAAATATGGTAGCCATCAATATTCCTTTGGGAAGAAGGGTGAACCCCGTATTAAAGGTTAACAGAAATATGGCGAGATTGCCAATTAATCCAATCCTTAAAAAGGCGGATAACAAACGATTTTTAAATAATTTAAAAACAAACTCAAAAAAAGAGTCCGCAATATTTCCCTCTATATACAATGCCAAAATAACTAAAATTGGAATTAATGTTCCAATAATTGCGCCAATCCAAAGTTTTTCAAATTTTGCTTTCAAAAGTTCCAGGTATTAAGGGTGGCTATGGCATGATGAGCAGTTAAATCAAACTGGGTTGGAACCACGGAAACAAATCCGTTGGCAAGCGCCCATTCATCTGTATCTTCGCCGTGGTCGGTATTCACAAATTTTCCGGTAAGCCAGTAATACTTTCGTTGGTGTGGGTCGGTGCGTTCATCAAATTCTTCTACCCATTTGGCTTTGGCCTGACGGCAAATTTTTAATCCTTTTATTTCAGCCACGCCAAGTTGAGGAATATTTACATTTAATAAAGTTCCAATGGGTAAACCTTTTAACAATACCTGCGATGCAATAAGTTTTGCAAAATGGGAAGCTGCCGTAAAATCAGCATCAAACTTATAATCATTCAACGAAAAGCCTATGGCATTTATGCCTTCAATAGCCCCTTCTACCGCAGCGCTAATGGTTCCGCTGTATATTACATTGATGGAAGAATTGGAACCATGATTAATTCCTGAAACCAACAAATCAGGCCGACGGTGCATTACTTTATCCACAGCCAGTTTTACACAATCGGCCGGTGTGCCGCTACATTGGTATGCTTCAACATCTTCAAACAAATGAACTTTTTCCATCCTGAGCGGTTGGTTCATGGTAATGGCATGACCCATTCCGCTTTGAGGGCTATCGGGAGCTACCACTATTACCCGCCCCAACGATTTCATACTGGCAATAAGGGCAGCAATTCCGGGGGCAGTAATGCCATCGTCGTTGCTGATGAGTATGAGAGGCTGATCCATTTTAGATTTTAGATTTATGATTTTAGATTTATTATAGAAATTAAAACAAAATCAAAAACGATTTTATATTTAAAGGCAGCAAAGATAATTTTTAATAACAAAAAAGCCCCGCCGAAGCGAGGCACATTAAAATAAATTTCTATTTGTTGAATTATTATTCGGCTGGTGGCTGTTGTGCTCCTGAAGGAGCAGGCAATGCTGAACCAGGAGTAGCTTCTTCAATTTTATTTTTCATTAAGGATTCCTTGCCTGAATCGCTTGTACGATTTATAAAGAATGGACCGCTCATGGAAAGAACCAATAGGGCACCGGCCAATATCCAGGTAATTTTTTCAACTCCTTCAGTCGTTTTATTGACACCCAAAATTTGGTTGGCAGCCGAAAAATTGGCAGCCAATCCTCCACCCTTAGGGTTTTGTATCAATACTATTGCTATCAAAAGGATACATGCAATGATGGCGAGCCAGGTTATTAAGGTAAACATATTTTTATTTTTTATAATTGATTAATGAGTTCTTCTTTAATGGAAAATATTCGGGCTGCAAAATTGTCTTTTTTATCCGGATTTTGCAACATTAATTTTTCATAGATTTCGAGTGATTTATGTAAATGCCCCTGCTTGTAAAAAAGGTTTGCCAACGTTTCACTTGCCACTTCGCCATGAAATTCTTCACTTTTACGGGCCATGTTTTCAGGTTTGTAAAATTCAGTTTTGGTTCTTGATATACTTGGATTTTTTTTGATAAACCGGTCTAAGAGGTCATCAATGGCTAATTTTGAGCTTGCTTTAGTCTGAGATATTTTTTGATCATTATCATCAGGATGCTTTACAAAGGCTTGTATTTCATAAGCAATTTCAGCCCAGGCTGCCGGGTCGTAATCGGGTTCGTGTTCACCGATATCTTCATCAAAATTTAAAGGAATATACTCAGGGGCATTTTCATTAGCCGGCTCTGAAAGTATAATTTCAATTTCTTCATTATTTGTTTCACTATTTGTTTCCTGTACAGTTTCAGTTTTTAATTCATAAGGTTCTGTTTCAATATCAATCTCATTTGAGAAATTATCGAGCCAACTGTTAAAATCCTTTACATTATCTTCACTATCTGAAGTCAATGCAGGTGTTTCAGGTTTTTCGATTTCGGGTGATTCTCCGGTAATTTCAGTTTGGATTTCCGGAACATCTAAATCTTCAATTGTTTCAACTTCGTCACTAATTTCGGATCCTTCAATGGCTTCCTGTGTGATAACTTCGTCAGAAGGTAAAATAATATTGTCGCCAATTTCTTGCTTAGTTTCCGGTTCTTCACCAATTTCTACCGGCTTTTCGTCGGTAATTACTTCCGCTTTGGTTTCTGAAATTTCTTCAATCGTTTCTTCTGTCGCAATTGGTAAAATATCATTTATTTCAGCAATTTCTTCGATTGCTTTATCGGGTATTTCAGGAACACTTGAATCCTCAGTTGTTTCAACTTCATCACTAATTACGGGTTCTTCAACGATTTCCTCCTTTCTGATTTCTTCCTCAAGTAAAGTTATTTCATCGTCAATTACTTGCTGAGTTTCCGGTTCTTCACCAATTTCTATAGGCTTTTTGTCGACAATTGCCTTCGGTTTGGTTTCTGAAATTTCTTCAATTATTTCTTCTGCAGCAATTGGTAAAATATCATTTATTTCAGCAATTTCTTCGATTGCTTTATCGGGTATTTCAGGAACACTTGAATCCTCAGTTGTTTCAACTTCATCACTAATTACGGGTTCTTCAATGATTTCCTGTTTGCTGATTTCTTCAGTAAGTAAAGTTATTTCATCGCCAATTTCTTGCTGAGTTTCCTGTTCTTCACTAATTACTTCCTGCTTTCCGTCGGTAATTGCTTCCGGTTTGGTTTCTGAAATTTCTTCAATCGTTTCTTCTGTCGCAATTGGTAAAATATCATTTATTTCAGCAATTTCTTCGATTGCTTTATCGGGTATTTCTGGAACACTTGAATCCTCAGTTGTTTCAACTTCATCACTTATTACGGGTTTTTCAAGGATTTCCTCTTTATTGATTTCTTCTTCAAGTAAAGTTATCTCATCGCCAATTTCTTGCTGAGTTTCCTGTTCTTCACTAATTTCTACAGGCTTTTCGTCGGTAATTGCTTCCGGTTTGGTTTCTGAAATTTCTTCAATTATTTCTTCTGCGGAAATTGGTAAAATATCTTTTATTTCAGCAATTTCTTCGATTGCTTTATCGGGTATTTCAGGAATTAAAGTTTTGTCAACTTCGGGGGTAATTTCAATTGTTGGTGGCACTTTGGGTTTAACAACAACTTCAAATATTGAATTTTTACGGGAAACAGATTCATTGGATTCGGTTGGTTCTTCAATTTCTTCTTTGGCTTCATGGTTTTTATCCGAACTAATCGTAAGCACCTGAGATACCTCTGGAATTATTTCCGAAAGATCTGTATGTGTTTTGTCATCACTTCCTGCTTGTTCACTAATTTCTTCAATACTTGCCAGTACAAGGGATTCAATTTGTTCATTAATTGGTTCAGGTATTTTTTCACTAATTTCAATACTGTGTTCAGATACTTCGTCAATTTTTATTTCTGATTTTAGCTCCGGTTCATAATTCATAAAATCATAAAGAACCTGTCGGTCGCCGGCATACAGGGAGGCTAATTTCAGGTTTTTGTTAAATCCAAAAGTTCCCTGGTTTTTATGGCATTTGGCTACAAGTATATGGAGAGCTTGAAAATAAGGATATTTTTCGCGTAAAACCTCTAAGTCATCCGCATCATGACGACCAAGCTGAGTTGAATTGGCGATATATTCCTGAATGTTTTCCACTATGTTTTTTACCAATTTACGGCTGCCTTATTAAATATTTCCTGAACTAATTGATCGGTAATTTCGGCTACCAGATTATTTTCAAGGGATGAGAAATTTTTGGAAGCATCAAAATCCTGAAAACTTTTAAATTCCTGTTCAAAATTCAGGTCAGGATGTTTGATACATTCAAATTTAATGGTGACAGAAACAGACAAACGATTTTGCGTGGTATTTGCATCACCCTGAACCGCAATAGGAGCAATGGTATAGGTTGTAATGTACCCGCTAAAATTAAAATCACCGTTTTCACGGATAAAATTTAGTCGTGTATTATTCATCTTATCCTTCAATTTTTCGGTAAGGGTTTGGCTAAGTTTTGGATTAACGGTAGCCGCCTTATTTTCAATAAAACCAACCGAATACGTATTGGCATCGGGTGGGATAGAGGTTCCCTGAAATCGGTAACAGCCGCCAAAAGCAATTGCCACCATAATTAAAAGGGCAAAATAAATGAACGATTTATTAATACTAATTTTATTCAAGACCAAATTCTTTAATTTTTCTATACAAGGTTCGTTCCGAAATTCCAAGTTCGTTGGCTGCCCTTTTGCGTTTACCATTATTTTTTAATAATGCCTTTTTTATCATTTCTTCTTCTTTTGCGTCCAAACTGAGATTTTCATCCGTATTTACTGTATCCGACGGTTCAATATGATAATCGTGGGTTGGAGATTCATTTTTGTAAAATGGGACTTGGTTGGGCCGAATAACCAAATCTGTCGAGGTTCCAAAACCTTTATCTTCATTTACCGGCAAAATTCGGGTAAGGGCAGCTTTGTTGGTTTCAACAAATTCAGGATTATGCAATTGCTGATTTTCCAATATTCCCAAAACTATTCCTTTCAAATCATGCATATCGCGTTTCAAATCATACAAAACTTTATAAAATATTTCACGTTCATTTAATCCTTCCTGCCTGCTTTCGGGTGTTAGCATTAATTGTTGGGACGTATTTTCTTTTGGAATATATTTCAATAATGTAGTTTCATTTATCACTCTGTCCTGCTCCAATACCGACATTTGTTCTACAATATTTTTCAATTGCCTTATGTTTCCCGGCCAGCGGTAACCGGTCAAAATTGTTTCGGCATCGGGTGTAAGTTCCAAATCACGAATATGATATTTTTCAGCAAAATCAACCGCGAATTTTTTAAATAAAACAGGAATATCAGAGGGTCTTTCGCGCAATGCCGGAACATTTATGGGCAAGGTAGAAAGACGATAATACAAGTCTTCCCTAAATTTTCCTTTATAACTCAAGGCCAATAAATCTTTATTGGAAGCGGTAACCACCCTCACATCGGTTTTTAAAACTTTGGAAGCACCTACTCTGATAAATTCGCCGTTTTCCAAAATTCGCAACAAACGCGCCTGAGTTTCAAAAGGAAGTTCACCAACTTCATCCAAAAAAATAGTACCGCCGTTAACGGTTTCAAAATATCCTTTTCTACCCTCATTAGCGCCTGTAAACGAACCTTTCTCATGCCCGAAAAGTTCTGAATTAATAGTTCCTTCGGGAATTGCCCCGCAGTTTATTGAAATAAACGGGCCGTGTTTCCGGTTGCTTAAATGATGAATGATTTTGGAAAAAGATTCTTTACCTACACCACTTTCTCCCTGAATTAAAACGGATATATCCGTAGGAGCCACTTTCATGGCCGTTTCCAGAGCATAATTTATCCTTGGCGAATTTCCGGTTATCCCGAATCTTAGTTTTACTGATTGAAGTTCCATTTTTTTAATAAATATAAACACGGAGACACAGAGAAACGGAGTTTCACAGAGTCTTTTAATTTTTTTATAGGTTATTATTTTTCACTATTTTTTTTCTCTTCTCAATATTTCTCCTCTGTGTTTCTTTGTGTTATCCTTTTCTCAGTGTTTCTCTATGTTCTCCGTGTCTCCGTGTTTATTTAAGGTTTCTCCACTTCCTCAACCACCCTCCCAATTAAACTGGTAGTCGAACTTCTCTCAATCAACACATCCACATAATCACCCGGTTTATAATTTTCTTTTGGAAATATTACCACTATATTTTCATCACTTCTTCCCCGTAAATCTTTATCGCTTTTTTTGGAAACTCCTTCTATCAAAACCCTGAATATTTTTCCTTCCCTTTCTTTATTATTTTGTTTCGAAACCTCATTTTGCATGGCAATTATTTCCTGAAGTCTTCTGCTTTTTACAGCTTCGGGTACATCATCCTCATATTTTCGGGCGGCTAATGTTCCCGGTCGTTCGCTGTAATTATACATATAAGAAAAATCGAACATTAATAATTCAATTAAGGATAAAGTTTCCTGATGATCGTCCTCGGTTTCGGTACAAAACCCTGAAATAATATCGCATGAAATACCGCAACCGGGCATTATTTTTCTAATTCTATTCACTTTTTCAATATACCATTCACGAGTGTAACCCCGATTCATCAATTCCAATATTCTTGAATTTCCACTTTGGGCCGGAAGATGTACATATTTGCAAATATTGGGATATTTGGCCATGGTAAATAATACGTCATCGGTAATGTCTTTTGGATGCGACGTACTGAATCTTATTCGAATTGTATGGTCAACAAGAGCCACCAATTCTAATAGCTTCGCAAAATTTATACTTTGATTCTGTTCTTCTACTGTAAGATTTCCAAATTCTTTTTTAGGCCCGCCGCCAAACCAAAGGTAGCTGTCCACATTTTGCCCCAAAAGTGTTACTTCCTTATATCCTAAATCTGATAATTCCTTTACTTCATTAATTATACTTTGGGCATCGCGGCTTCTTTCTCTGCCACGGGTAAAAGGTACAACACAAAACGTACACATATTATCGCAACCGCGCATAATGCTTACAAACGCCGTAACCCCATTGCTGTTCAATCGGGTTGGACTTATTTCGGCATAGGTTTCTTCCAGCGACAGCATTACATTGATAGATTTATTGCCGTCTTCCACTTCGTTCAGAAGTTTTGGTAAATCACGATAGGAGTCAGGCCCGGCCACCACATCTACTAATTTTTCTTCTTCCAGCAGGTTTTTCTTCAACCTTTCGGCCATGCAACCTAATATGCCTATGACCAATTCATTGTTTCGTTTTTTGTTTGCCCTTAAATGTATAAGGCGGTGTCGAATACGTTGCTCGGCATTATCGCGTATGCTGCAGGTATTTATTAATATTACATCAGCATCATTTTCATTGTTGGTAGAAGTATAACCATTTTCTAAAAGAATGGAGGCGACAACTTCGCTATCCGCAAAATTCATGGCACACCCGTAACTTTCAATATACAGGTTTTTGGTTTTGGGCTTAATGCTGTTTATAGTTTTTTCCAGTAGTTCAGTTTCCATGCTAAAGGCAGCAAAGATAAATATTATTGGTGACAAAAAGTCACGGGTTTATCGGAAGATAGGTTTCACGCAAAGGCGCAAAGACGCTAAGTTTATCATGAAATATGACGGGCAAGGTTATTTTTCTTTGCGCCTTTGCGCCTTTGCGTGAAATTACGCACTAAATTTGCGCTCTTATTAATTGATGTCGGATTTTTTTGAGATAGCGGGATGGATACTACTTTCCTCTGTTAAATATATTATTGCCATACTTACCCTTTTAGCCAAGTCGCCGCGCTTATGGTTTTTAGATATGCTGATTGTAGCCATTGGCGGAAGTTTGGGAGTAATAGTTTTTACTTTTTTAGGAGCGGTTATTTCTAAATTTTTAGGTCAATACGATTTTTTTAAAATTAAATTTAAAAATTTAAGGCGGTTTATACTCATAAAAAATGGCTATGGTTTAATAGGCATTGCGTTTTTATCTCCATTAATATTAGGCATTCCCTTAGGGAGCATTATCAGTACATTATTTGAACCAGATAAAGCGAAAGTATTAAGACTGCAATTGACTTCCGTAATATTTTGGAGTGTTTTATTATTTGGAGTTAAGGGCTTAATCCAGTATTTGAATTGAGCTAAATAAATTATTAAAAATAGCCGGCTTCATTTATTAATTTGCGTTCCAAATCAAAACTCACATGAGGTTATTGAAACAGCCTAATGCCATATATAAAATGAACACAATAAAGAAATATCCGTTTAATATAATTGCAGCATCAGTGTTGGTGTGCCTCAGTTTAATTATCGCGCTTCTTTACGTTGGCCAACATATTATTTTTCCAATACTACTTGCTATGCTTTGTGCCATTTTATTAAGGCCGGTGGTAAAGTTCTTTAATAAAAAATTAAAATTTCCGTACGTATTGGCCGTAGCATTCACGGTTTTTTTATCCGTAATTTTTATAGCAGGCATCGTGCTTTTTGTTTCATGGCAAATAGGTGATATAGCCAATGATTGGAATAAAATAAAAACGAATGTAGCTGTCCATAGTCATAATATTCAACATTGGATTAAGCAGAGTTTTCATATCAGTTATACCGATCAGGACAAGTATATAAAACAGGCTACTAAGGAATCACTAAGCAACACTACATCCAATGTCGGAAATACATTGAGCAGTTTTACCGATGCCCTGATGAATCTTATTCTGATTCCTATTTATACGTTTCTTTTGCTTTTGTACCGCGACTTGTTTGTCGGATTTTTGTTCAAATTATTTAGTAAAGAGCATCATCAAAAACTAAATGACATTTTGAATAATGTTAAAATAGCAATTCATAGTTATTTAACCGGCTTGCTTACCGAGATGACTATTGTGGCATCATTAACCAGCATTGGGTATATGATTGTGGGGGTTCAATATGCCCTTTTGCTGGGAGTAATTACAGGTATATTAAATTTAATTCCTTATGTGGGTATTACCATCGCCGGATTACTCAGCATAGTTGCTACTTTGGGCGGCTCCACCGATCTTTCAATAATAGTAGGAGTAGTAATTGTGAACGTGGTAGTTCAATTTTTTGATAACAATATTTTAGTACCGATGGTGGTAAGTTCAAAGGTAAAAATAAACGCATTTGTTTCTTTGGTGAGTATTATTACCGGTGGCGCCATTGGTGGAGTAGCCGGAATGTTTTTAGCCATTCCTATAATTGCTATTATAAAAGTTATTTTCGACCGTATTGAATTTTTGGAACCCTGGGGATATGTGATGGGTGATAATTTAAAGCAATCTCAAAAAGTTATTAAAATTAAAATACCTTTTTTAAAACGGGGGAAACGTATTGGGAAAAAGGAAGATAAAGCCGGTTAATGGGAGTGAATAGTATTAAAACCAATATCGTTAAGTTAAGCTTTGTTGATCCTGAAAGGGTACTATGTTTAAAGCGAATTAACAAGTGTATGCTATTGTTTTTATTATAAAAATGAGATTCCTTCGGAATCTTTCTTTAACTAAACGACATTGGATTTATAAGCTAACATCTCACACAAGTTACTTTGGTAGAAACAAGGATTGGAATAGTAAATGATATGGCAAAGAAGAAAATAACAGCAACCGAAGGGTTCAATGAAATACTGCTTTACACCACCCCAAATGGGAAAGTAAAAGTTGAGATTTATTTACAAAACGAAACCATCTGGCTTACCCAACAAAAGATTGCCAACTTATTTGGAGTGGACAGAAGTGTGGTAACAAAGCATTTAAAAAATATTTTTGAGACCAACGAACTCAACCCGGATTCAGTATGTGCAAAAATTGCACATACTGCCATTGACGGAAAAACCTACCCTACACAATTCTATAATCTGGATGCTATCATTTCCGTTGGTTATCGTGTAAACAGTACTAAGGCAACCGCGTTTCGTATTTGGGCTACCGAACGATTAAAGGAATACATCATCAAAGGCTTTACCATGGATGATGAACGACTGAAAAATCCCAATAGCATTTTCGGAAAAGATTATTTTGAAGAACAACTTGCACGTATCCGTGATATCCGGAGTAGTGAAAGAAGATTTTATCAAAAAATAACTGATATTTATAGCCAATGCAGTGCGGATTATTATTTAGAAATACAAAGCACAAAAGATTTTTTTGCAACGGTTCAAAACAAATTGCATTGGGCCATAACAGGGCAAACCGCAGCCGAATTAATAGCCTCAAGGGTGGACAGTGAAAAAGAAAACATGGGCCTTAGCGCCTGGAAAAATGCACCCAAAGGAAGTATTAGGAAAACCGATGTGGGAATTGCAAAAAATTATTTGAACGAAAAAGAATTGGATGGACTGAACCGCATTGTAACCATGTATTTGGATTATGCCGAAAGTCAGGCATTAAGAGGAGTTGTGATGTATATGAAAGATTGGATTGAGAAATTAGATGCGTTTTTACAATTTAATGAATCCGCAATACTTCAACATCAGGGCAAGGTATCACATGAAGTGGCATTGGCACTGGCCGAAAAAGAATTTGAGAACTATCGTACTGTGCAAGATAAATTATTGGAAAGTGATTTTGATAAAGCACTAAAGAAATTGAAAAAAACAGGTTCCCAAAGTTAGTTCTTCCTATTGTTTTATCCCTTTCTAATAGTGCTGATGTTTCAATATTACATGAAGGTATTAATCTGAAACAAATCAGAACTAATGATTCGTTTGCTAACCAACGTTTATTGGTAGGCGGTTAGTTCAAAATTTCAAGTTGTCTCAAAAGGTTTTGTTATTGGCTTGATTATGGATGATAATTATTAAACTTTTTGTCCAACTTCTGCAATTCCCATCCCCAAATCAATCATCCCGTCTATCATTCTCACCACGCGTTTGGCTCTTCGGGCCACTTCTTCTTCATGAGTTACCAATACAATCGTGTTGCCTTTTTTATGTATTTCATCAAAAAGGTCTAATATTTCGCTTGAACTTTTACTGTCGAGGTTTCCGGTAGGTTCATCCGCAAGAAGTATGGATGGATTATTTACCAAAGCACGGGCTATGGCTACCCTTTGGCGTTGCCCACCCGAAAGCTCGTTGGGGCGGTGGTGCATCCTGTCATTAAGCCCTACGGAAGTCAATGCTCTTTCGGCTCTTTCCAGGCGTTCTTTTTTGGAAATGCCGGCGTAAATAAGGGGTAAAGCCACATTTTCCAGAGCATTCATACGCGGTAGCAAATTAAAAGTTTGAAACACAAACCCAATTTCCTTGTTTCGTATTTCGGCCAATTCGTTGTCGTTCATTTTAAATACTTCAGTACCGTTAAGAATGTATGTACCTGAAGTAGGGGAGTCAAGGCAACCGATAATATTCATTAGGGTAGATTTTCCACTTCCCGATGGCCCCATCAAGGCCACATATTCGCCACGATTTATTATGCAATTCAGATTTTGCAAGGCAAAAACTTTCTGATTGCCCATGACATATATTTTTTCGATGTTTTTTAATTGAATTATCAATTCCATCTTTTTACATTTTTATAATACACACCCCTAACCCCTCTCGAGAGGGGAATTTCACCCGCAACATTGTATAATCTTCAAATTTCCAAATCTTCAAATCCTGAATTTCAATTTTCCAATTTCAATTTCCACCTTTATTCAACTTCCTAAACTCCGCATCAATAATACTAAAAACTTCGTCTTTCAGGGCATCCTTGTCTTCCAAATTTAGACCAACCGTATTTACGGCACGATGAACCACCATCCTGATTCTTCCCGGAATAAGTCCGTTATCCAATCCACCACCGGGCATTTTTTTCCAATTATCAGGTAAAGTTATAGGAATAATCGGAATTTGATTATCAATAGCCAACCGAAAAGCTCCGTTTTTAAATTTTGCCATAGGCGGTACATTTTTATGAATTCCACCTTCAGGAAAAATCATGACACTTGTTCCTTCGTTGAGTCTTTGGGCTGCCAATATAAAAGCATAATGCGATTCCCTGTTATTTTTTCGGTTTACTGAAATATCAATGGTCCTGAAAAAAATACCAAACACCGGAATCCGTGATAATTCATCTTTGGCCATATAATTAAAATAATTGGGCAAAAGCATATTGGTAAGTACAATGTCGAGGTAGGAAAAATGATTGGCGCAAAAAATATATGTTTTATTTTTATCCAACTTTTCCTCATATCGAATAGATGGAAAAATACCTGAAGGATACAAAACACAATATGCCCAAACTTTCCGAAGATTATGTGCCGCAGGATACCACTTTTTTCGAGATAGCAGAATACGGAATGGAATATAAAGTATGATAAAAACTACAATGAAAAATATGAGAAACCAAACAGCCCATGCCAATCGAAATAGTTTAAACATACAATTATCAAGCTTGATTAATAAAATTTTTTATTTGACCAACCATATAGTCAGCCAGATTTTGCAATGGTTTGGTGGCCACCATGCGCATCATAATATTGAGGTCGGCATTTATAATAATCTTTACTTTACTATTATTACCTTCCGGTTCAATCTGCCATTCTAAAAAAAGATCTACGGGAGGTTTGCCTTCAGGAACAATTTTTATATACGAATTTGGCCGGGTTTCATCTTTTTTAAGGTGTAATGTACCCAAGCCCTGAATTTTCATTTTTACTTCATCTTCGGTACTCCACCATTCCGAAACCTGTGATGGCATTAATTTTTGGTAATTATTAAGGTTGCTTAAAAAAGTAAATACTTTTTCCTGACTTTGTTCAACCGGTTCAAAATTGCTTTCTATTTGTGTCATATCAGTTTGTCGGAGCGGGTATAAACAAAGGCCGTAACAAATATAGAAACCAATAATCCAATAAGAACAGATTCAATTACACTTGGAATTAAAAAACCGCCGGGTGTTAGTTGCTGATGGATACCTTTGAGCGCATTTGCAATATTGATAGTTGAATCTTTTTGGCTTTCGGCAAACTTTATAAATTGCTCTTTCGAAAATTGTTCAGGCTTAACAAGCATTTTGGGAAAACCAAAATACATTATGCAAAAACCGATAAAATAAACAAGTCCGTTAATGAGCGAAACAATAAAACCTGTAAACATACAGCGCATAAAGCTAATTACATTCCCATTAATTTTTTTGGCAGCAATTATTGCAAAAATTACACAAATACCTAATACGGATCCACAAAATATCCTGAAAAGTAAATTGTTTTCGCGCAGGATATATAATTCTTTATCGTAATAAAAATAAAGAAAAGCAGAAGTTAGCAAGCCGCTGACAACTCCTAAAATACCATATATTTTGTTCATGCCTTAATATTAAAATAAGGCTGCAAAACTAACTAAAAAAAATCAGTGGATTTTATTCCTGTTCCGAATGGTTTTCTGAATTGTTTTCTAAATTCTCGGGTGGCATTTCTTCACGGTCACGACGGAACTCATCAAAATTATATTCAGGCATCAAATCGGTTTTTACATAATTCACCGTTTCCTGAAAGGCTTCCATAAATTTATTGAAATCTTCTTTGTACAGGAAAATCTTATGCTTGATATACATGCCGTCTTCCGGCCTTTTCTTGCTCTCCGTTATGGTAATGTAGTAATCATTGCCACGTGTTGCCTTCACATCAAAAAAATAAGTTCTTTTACCGGCCTTTACTTTTTTTGAAAATACTTCATTGCCATCTCTTGTCGAATCGTACATACGCTCTTGTTTCTTTAAATAATGACTGCAAAAAACAGGATAAATTTGATTATCACAACACTTCACAATTAATTTATTCAGCAATTAAGGTAAATAGCTGTAAATCAAATTCTTTATTTATTTGCCGGATTTCTGACTTTTTCAAAATCATATTAATTTTCAACATCCGATATGTTGGTAATAAAATAGAGTGAATAGAAAGTGATAAAAAGATAATTTAGAAAAAGTAGTATTTTTGTCCGGTTAGTAAAAAACTTAATGATAGATATAAAAGAAAAGACAGGATTGCATGATGCACGAATTTTTGGCCCGATGAGTGAGTTTGAGCACGAACAGGTAATGCTGTGTCAGGATAAGTCAACCGGATTAAAAGCTATAATAGCAATACACAATACCATTTTAGGACCCGGCCTGGGCGGAACACGATTTTTCAACTATCATTCAGAAAACGATGCTTTGAGGGATGTTCTCCGTTTGTCGCGCGGCATGACATACAAGGCTGCAATTACAGGACTTAATTTAGGGGGAGCTAAAGCAGTCATTATTGGGGATCCTCACACGTTAAAATCCGAAGGATTATTCCGTAAATTTGGACGGTTTATTGAAAACCTGAATGGTAAATACATTACTGCTGAAGATGTAGGAACTACCACCCGTGATATGGAATACATAAGCATGGAAACAAAACATGTGGTTGGACTACCCGAAATTAAAGGCGGCGGCGGCGATCCATCTCCTGTAACAGCTTATGGCGTTTTTATGGGAATGAAAGCCTCAGCAAAATTTGTGTATGGCAGCGATTCATTAAAAGGCAAAACAATAGCCGTGCAAGGTATTGGAAAAGTTGGTTTTCATTTGGTGGAACATTTATACAAAGAAGGAGCCAAAATCTATGTTTCGGATATCAATGATTCACAATTGCAAAAAGCAGCCAAAGAATTCGGAGCAATTGTAATTGATGGAAATGATTTATTCGATTTGAATGTTGACATTTTTGCACCGTGTGCAATGGGTGCCGTGCTAAATACGGATACTATAAATAGATTAAAATGTTCAATAGTTACAGGTGCAGCCAACAATCAACTTGAACATGAAGATGAACATGGACCTATGTTAAAAGAAAAGGGAATTGTTTATGCCCCTGATTTTTTGGTAAATGCCGGAGGACTTATTAATGTTTATTCCGAGCACATAGGATACAATAAAGCAATAGCATTAGGTCAGGCTGAAAATATTTATGATACTACGCTTGAAATTTTGAAGAAGGCTGATAAGGAGGGTATTCATACACAAAAAGCGGCCATAATGCTTGCCGAAAACAGGCTTAGACAAATGAAAAACGTAAAATCAACCATTTGAAATACTTCCCTAAACTAACCTTTGCATTATTGATGGTATTTCTTTGCCTTATAAGTAATGCGCAAAATACCACAAACCGATATAGAATATTTATGGGTGTGGGTAATACCAATTCCATAGCCGATTTTGTAACCTTAACCGACAAATCGTTTATGGGTGAGCTAAGCGGACAACTTAGATTTGGCATTAGGCTGGCTGATAATTATGAATTAAATTTTGGGGTTTATGGTCGTAAATATCCCGATATATCGAAATACCCCGGCATGTCGTACAATAAATTTTTAGGATACTCAGGAGCTTTTATGTATGAATTCAGAAAACCGGACAGTCGCTGGGGATTACCTTTCGGCATTGAGGCGATAAAATTTGAAAGAAATTTGGATTCTACCTTTAGGTCAGGAGGAGTTGATTCAGTTTATTTTGATCATTATAGTGCTTTATCTTATGGCCCTAAAATAGGGGTGAGGTGTCATTTTGGAAAATACTTTTTTATAGAAGCTGAAGTTGAAATATTATATGAAAAATTTAAATGGGAAATAGATTGGTATGATAAAAATTTAATTGAAGCCAACAGCTTTACAAGTTTCAAGTTTATTGGCATTTCGGCCAACTTAGCTTTTTAAGTAATTTATTGAATGACCAACAAGGGAATATTCCGGAATGAGATATTTTATCTATCCCTTTTAAGCACATTTATTTTAAGTCTTTTTGTGTATTACGCAGTTATTTCGCCCGGTTGCGAGGGGGGAATGGACAGCTATAATCATTATTTAATTTCCAGATACAGTTGGAAATATCCTCATCTTTTACTCGATCAGTGGGGAAAACCGTTATATACAATCCTTGCCTCTCCTTTTGCCAATTCAGGATTTTTAGGGGTAAAAATATTTAATATTATTTTATGGATATCATCGGCTTGGCTAACATGGATTACCCTTAAAAAACTGAAAATAAGCAATGCATGGGTTGGTTTTATACTTGTAATTATTCCGCAGGTTTCTGTTCAAAATTCAATTTCAGGACTTACAGAATATTTGAATGAATTTTTATTGATTTTATTTTTGTTTCTGGCTTCCACAAAACGTTGGAATATGGCTGCTTTGGTTTGTGGTTTACTACCCTTTGCCCGCAGCGAGGGGTTTGTAATAATGGCAGCGGCAGGCTTTTATTTAGTGTTTATTGAAAAACAATACAAAAGTTTGCTTTGGTTTATAGCCGGTCCCGTTATTTTTAATATTTTCGGTTGGATAATAGAAGGCGACCCATTATGGGTTATTAGTCATAACCCATATATTAAAGCTCAGGATTTGAATTTGAATCTTTGCGGAAATGGAAGTTTGTTTCATTATATTAAAAAAAATCATATTATTTTTTCGTTAGCAGGTTCGGTTTTAGTTTTTATCGGCACATTGTCGGCTTTCTTTTTTTATATAAAAACGTTTAGAGAAAAAGTTTTTTTACATAGATACATGCTATGGCTCACAGGTGGTATATTCTGGCTCTATTTTGGGATACATAGTTTTATATGGTGGAAAGGATTGATGGGAAGTTGCGGCTACGAACGTGTAATGATAGTAATTACACCTTTGATGGCTCTATTGGGAACATATGCCTTGCATATGCTTGTTTTAAATTTTTCGAAGTTTAAAAATTATTTAATGGGGATAATGATTCTTATGCTGATAATCTCTACCCACCATTCCTATCGGTTTATAAAATATAATTTACCTATACCAATATCCGGCGAACAAAAAGAATTTGTAAAAGTGGCCAATTGGCTTAAAACTATTGATTATAAAAATGGGATGACTTATCATTTATATGCCTACCTAAGTGTAATATCTGATATGGACCCTTATGATACAAAACATTTTACCGATTTGTGGAGTTTGGATTTTAATTATGCCCCGGTTGGAAGTTTGGTAATTTGGGACGGACATTTTGGCCCCAACGAATGCAGGCTACCCTTAGAAAAACTTCAAAAACATCCCGATTTTGTACTTCTGAAATCATTTATTCCCGAAAAACCTTTTAAAACATTAAACAATTATGATTTTGAAGTTCATGTATTTAAAAGGGTTAAAATTACAGGTGGAAATTGAGCCCAATACCCTTACTTTTGCACCCCGTTTTAAAAATTAGTATTGATGTTGAATAGGAGATTAATTCGTGTGAAGGTGCTGCAAGCTGTATATGCCTATCATCAGTCGGAAGTAAAAGATTTAAAATCGGCAAAATCATTTCTTAAAAAGTCAATAAACGGAATTGAAGACACATTTATCAATGTTTTGCAATTTCCAAATGAGTTATTTCATTTTGTAAAAACTAATTATAATCCGGCCGATAAGCATTTAAAGGTTAAGGATGAAATAAATTCAGTTTTTAATACCCTCTCCAAAAACTCTTGTCTGGATGAATTGATTACCAATCCAAAATCGAAAGAATTATTTACCATGCCTTCCATCAACTGGAACAAGGACAATGATTTTTTATCTTTAATTTATAAGCAAATAGCTGAAACCGATTGGGTAAAACAATTGGCTGCCGATGATATTAACGACTTTGCAACCAACCGTGAATTTTTATTAAAACTTTTTAAATATTTGATTGAAGCCTCCGATGATTTTAATATTAAATTGGAGGAAATAAATATTCATTGGCAGGATGAAAAAATCCCGGTGCTCAAATCCATTGAAAAACTCATAAAATCGTGTAACGAAGCCGGAGCAGATATTGAAGTGCCTGTAATATCAAAAGACCTGAATGATGACCTGGAATATTCCGAAAAATTGTTGGAACTCACTACTAAAAATCATAACACATACGAAGAACTTATAGGAAACAGGACTCCTGAATGGGATGCCGAACGCATAGCACGGATAGATTTATTTATAATGATAATGGCTTTGGCCGAGTTTATGGAGTTTCCATCTATTCCTGTAAAAGTTACCATAAATGAATATCTGGAATTAGCCAAAATTTACAGCACACCGCAAAGTTCAAAATTTATTAACGGCATTCTCGATAAGCTTTTAAACGAACTTAAAAAAGATGGAAAGGTAAATAAGCACGGAAGAGGATTGGTTGAATAATTGGAATACTATCAGAATTAGAAATTATTATCTTTGCACCCAAAAAAACAGAAATATGAATTTTAAATATTCCTCAATGATTATGATGGCATGCTTAGCAATTTTATTTGCCTGTAATGAGAATGCCAAAACCGTAGATGCAAACATTATTGAAAACCCCTCATCGGCCAACAATCCTGAAGCAAAAGGAACATTACCTGTAATGACATTTACAAAAACTACTTTTGAATTTGGTAACCTTACTGAAGGCGACTTAGTAGAACACTTGTACCATTTTAAAAATACCGGAAATAAGGCGTTATTAATTTCGGATGTAAAGGCCGAATGTGGGTGTACGGTTCCGGTTTGGCCCCGTGAACCTATAATGCCAAATCAGGAAAGTGATATAAAAATTCAGTTTAACAGCAGTGGCAAATCAGAAAATATAAATAAAAAGGTAACTATTTTTGCAAACACCGACCCGGTAGAAACCATATTGACTTTTACAGCTTATGTAAAAAAACGACCTGAAGGGAAGTATTGAGGGATTTGAAACTGGAAATTTGAAATTAGAAACAAGCCCCATGTAATTTCTAATCGGGAATCAGTAAATGGGAATTAATATTAAAATAATTTAAAACAAATAAAAAATAAATAATGCAAACAATTTTATTAGCAAGTTCAGGCACAATCAACATGGTAATGATACTACTCATGTTTGTGGTCATGTATTTTTTCATGATATTACCACAAATGAAAAAAGGAAAAGCCCAAAAGAAATTTTGGAGCGAAATGAAAAAAGGGGATCACATAATTACTTCAGGAGGTATTCATGGCAAAATTATTGACCTTAAAGATACCATTGTAGTAATAGAAACCGAAGGAGGAGGAAAATTAAAAATTGAAAAATCGGCTATTTCACACGAAATGAGTCTGGCTTCGGCTAAACCGGCAGCATAATTTTTTTTATAAATTTTTTATAAACAATCAACTCATCAAAATTCATTTAAAAATTGGAGTTACCGGCGGGATCGGGAGTGGCAAATCAACAGTCTGCCGCATTTTTGAGCAATTAAAAATTCCAATTTATTATGCTGATGTTCGGGCTAAAACTTTCATGCAGGAAGACCCTGATTTGAAAAAACAAATCAGAAAATATTTTGGTTGGGATTCATACGATGAAAAAGACCAATTGGATAGATCATATCTGGCCAAAATAGTTTTTAACAATACCGAAAAACTAAATATTCTTAATTCATTGGTTCATCCGTTAATATTTGACGATTTTCGCACCTGGGCATCAAAACAAGTGGATTATCCCTATTCAATTAAGGAAGCCGCACTGATGTTTGAAACTGACAGTTTTAAGGAACTTGATAAAATCATTGTTGTGACAGCCCCCATAAACATGCGATTGGAAAGAGTAGGGCAACGCGATAATGTAAAACAAGACGATGTGCTAAAACGGATGGAAAACCAGATGAGCGACAGGGAACGAATAGCCAAAGCTGATTTTGTATTGAAAAATGACGGAAAATCATCCTTAATAAATCAGGTATTGGAATTGCATCATCATTTTTTGGATTTGCAAAATAAAATGGAAAAAGCAATTTAATTTGCATAGTGAAAATGGCCGACAAACGAACCATCATATTAACCCATGACCAGATACAAAACAAAATGCAACGCATGGCCTGGGAGATATATGAGAACAACCATTTGGCCCATCAACTTATTTTGATAGGAATAGCCGAAAACGGGAATCATATAGCTGGTGGAATAGGAAAAATTCTTTCAAAAATTTCAAAAATAAAGATAGAAACCGGCCGCATTGATTTGGACAAGACAAAAGGATTTGATTCGGAAATTGAGCTTACTTGCAATGTGAAACTAAAAGGTGAAACCGTAATAATAGTGGACGATGTGATGAACAGCGGCAAAACAATGTTGGCCGCTCTTCGCGAAATTATTGATCAAAAACCTGCTAAAATTCAAACGGCTGTAATGGCCAATCGAAATCATAAGGCTTTTCCGGTAAAGGCTGACATTGTAGGAATTTCATTGGCCACCACGTTGCAGGAACATATTTGGTTTGCCATAGAACCGCAAGATAAAATGGTTGTTTTTTTAACTTAGGTTAATTTTAATTTACTTTGTATCTTAATCACAAATCATGAAAACATCAAGCAAATTTTTAATACTAATAGCAGGCCTGTTGGCCTTAACCCTTCAAAATTGTCAGAATTGCGACGATTGCTCAATTACCCCTGCACCAAAACAGGTTAGCGTGGTAAACAGTTCAGGAAAAGATTTGATGTTCGGAGCCTCCCCGGTTTATAATCCTGATAATATTGTTATAAAAAATAATTTGGGTGAAACCGTTGAATTCTTCGCTAATGCATCTAATACAAGCCTGGATTTTACTTTTACAACATCAGCCAATACCTATTTTATTAAATTGAATACAACAGATACCGATACCATTTTGTTTGGATATGGCAAAGACAAACACATTGATTGCTGCAATGAATTTGATGTAACGGCATCAACTACTGTCAACGGTAAATCGGTGAGTAATGATGATAAAATTACGATTGTAAAATAAGAACAGAATTTGCAAATTCTTAGCTTGAAAAATACTCCATCAAAACTTTTGCCCTCACTTTTCCAACTACTTTTTCCAAAGCTTCTACTGATTGCATTTTCAAATTTTTAATACTTTTGAAATTCTTTAATAAAAGTTTGGCGGTTTCTTCACCTATACCTTTTATTTGGGTTAGTTCGGTGCCAAGGCTGCCTTTACTGCGGCGGTTGCGGTGGTTGATAATTCCAAAGCGATGGGCTTCATCACGCAGTTGCTGAATTATTTTTAAGGTCTCCGATTTTTTATCAATGTAAAGGGGGAGGGGGTCTTCAGGATAATAGAGTTCTTCCAACCGTTTGGCAATGCCGATGACGGCAAATTTTCCATAAACCCCAACCTGTTTCATGGCTTCCACCGATACACTCAATTGGCCTTTTCCTCCGTCAATAATCACCAAATCGGGGAGGGGTTGGTTTTCATCCAACAGCCTTTTGTAGCGGCGGGTTATCACTTCGTACATAGTGGCAAAATCATCGGGTCCAACAACAGTTTTAACATTAAAAATGCGATATTCTTTTTTGGATGGTTTGCCATCTCTGAAAACCACACAGGTCGAAACGGGGTAATTTCCCTGAATATTAGAATTATCAAAACACTCAATATATTTGGGCTGTACTTTTAATTTCAAATCCTGCTGCATTTGATCCATCAGGCGATTTATTCTCAGTTCCGGGTCCAGTTTATCGTATTGTTCCAGTTTTTCTTTTTTGAAATGAAGCAAATTGACCATGCTAATTTCTAAAAGTTTTAATCTGTCGCCGGCTTTGGGCATTGTATATTTAAGAGATTCATCCTTAATTTCAATTGCTATTGGAATAATTACTTCTTTGGCAGTACTTCTGTATCGGTCGCGAAGTTCTACGATGGCATGTTCCAAAATTTCATTATCGGTTTCGTCTAATACTTTTCGGTATTCAATAGTTTGCGTTTGGATAATCATTCCATTCACAATTTTAAGATAATTTACAAAGGCAAATTGTTGGGAGCTACTTATATTAAAAACATCTACATTCGTAATAGTAATACTTACGACCGTAGTTTTTCCCTGATAATTTTCAAGTTTTTCCAATTTATTTTTAAACAGTGCAGCTTGTTCAAAATGCATAGACCTGGAGGCCTCACCCATTTTTTGCTTTAAATGATTTTTAACTTCTCCCAGATTCCCACGCAAAATATTTTTAATACTTTTAATGGATTCCATGTATTCTTTCTCGGTTTCATATCCTTCGCAAGCCCCGCGGCAATTGCCAATCTGGTATTCCAAACACACCTTAAATTTATGAGCATCAATATTTTTTTCACTCAATACATAATTGCAATTTCGGATAGGGTAGAGGCGCTTTACCAAATCTAAAACAATATGCATAATATAGGGTGACGAAAAAGGACCAAAATATTCAGAACCATCTTTTACAGGGTTTCGCATGGCATATACTTTTGGAAACCGTTCGTTGGTAATGCGGATAACCGGAAACGATTTATCATCTTTGAGGCTGATATTATAGCGTGGCCGGTATTCTTTTATTAGGCTGTTTTCCAATAGCAGAGCGTCAATCTCGGTTTTTACAACCATAAATTCTATTTGATTAATTTTAGAAACAAGAACCTCGGTTTTGCGGTTTTCGAAATATTGTTTCGTAAAATAACTGCTGACTCTTTTTTTTAAATTTTTGGCTTTGCCGATATAAAGAATAGAACCCGTATTATCAAAATACTTATAAATTCCCGGCAGGTCGGGGAGGTTGGTGATGATTTCTTTGAGGGATTCGGGTTTCAATGAAGGGGAAATTTGAAATTGGAAAATTGAAATTTTAGTTCTGTCACAAATGTCTATTCTGCCACCAAAACACAAAAATCACAAAATTTTGCTAAAATTATTATTTTTGCATTTAAGCGTTAGGGCATGGACACCATACCAATTTCAAAACAGATAACTTTTATTCTTAGCATTAAAATCGACAGATTCACAGATTAAAAATTTTTTCAGATTAAATCAGATTAAAAAATAGTTCCTATTTTTTGTCGTAAAAGTATTTTTCACAATGACAAATTTTAATTTGTCCTATCTGATTTAATCCCTTGTTAATTTTTAATCTGAGAATCTGTGGCATAATTTAGTTATTTGGTAGGTTTTTGGTTTATCAATATGTTGTCTCCCAATGGTGAGATTAAACTTGGATCTTAATTTTTGTAATTTGGAATTTGGAATTTCCAATCAGACCGTCATAATATCCTTCTCCTTTTCCACCACCAATTCATCTACTTTTTTTATAAAACTATCTGTTATTTTTTGAATATCCGCTTCGCCATCTTTGGCCAAATCTTCACTCAGGCCTTCTTTTTGAAGTTTTTTTATTTTTTCGATACTGTCTTTGCGGATATTTCGAATGGCAATTTTTGAAGTTTCCGCCTCATGTTTTACCTGTTTTACCAATCCAATTCTGCGCTCTTCGGTTAAGGGAGGAACGGCAATCATTATAATGGTTCCGTCATTTTGTGGATTTAACCCTAAGTTGGCGGCCATTATTGCTTTTTCTATCACCGGTATCATTGTTTTTTCCCATGGCTGAACCACCAATGAACGAGCATCGGGCGTATTTACATTGGCTATTTGATTTAGAGGAACAATTGAGCCATAATATTCTACCATTACTCCGTCCAATACCGAAGGCATGGCTTTTCCGGCGCGTAATCTTGAAAACTCGATGCGGGCATGTTCAATGGATTTCTCCATGTGCTCACGGGTGTAGTTAGCTATTTCTTTAAGGTCGCTCATAGTTTAAAATTTTTGACAAAAATAAAGACAAACCTTTCATAAATTACAAAATTCAATTATCAAATAACAAATAAATTACAAAAGTCAATAATCAAATTGCAAATCGCAGATTCATCATTACCAAAGTTTAAGAATAAAAATATATTAAATGATAAATAAATTCCAATTATCAAATAACAATATTATTACAAAACGAATATTTGGGGTAAATATCATTCAATAATTCAACTGCACACTTATCAAACCCAAAATGAGTACAATAAACAAAAGATTTTTAAACCAGTCTATGCCCTTGTCGTCCTGAAAATAATTGGTGGCAAATACTGTAATTGGAATAACAGCTAATGCCATATTGTGCCAAAGATTTAATTCCTGAACCAGAACTACCAAAATGCCTGCCAGCCAAAGCAAGATAAATACACCGGCAAACCGTCGCGATTTATTACTGATTTTAGTACTCTTAAACTGAAAATGAAAAAAGGAAATTACAGAAAGGGCGGTCAAAATAATAAGAAGAAGATAGAACCTTTCCTGCCAGTGGTTGAAATTAAATCCTAAATTAATGGGTGTGAAGGTAAAAAATGACCAGAATATTGTCAATTGTCCAATCAAATAATAAATACTTGCTGTAATAAACATGACCATAAATACCGAAAGCCCCATAATAACAATACTGTTGGTACTGAAAGAGTAAATAATAAGTATTCCTATTAAAATAAATGGAAAATAATATATAGCCTCCTTACTTAGCAATAATGAAATACCTATAAGCGTACCAATATCAAGAAATAGCATGCCCGGATTTTTTCCAATTTCCTGCAATCTCAGCATCCTGTCAATTATTAAAAGTAAAAAAAAATTAAGAAAAGAGGCTGGATTTAAATAAAACTGTTCATTGTAAACCCCTGCCAACATTACATAAATAATAAATGGAAAGAACGATCGTTCCTTTATTACTTTATGATAATGGAGAAAATAAGTAAGAATACCGGCCTGCAAAAGTATAAAAGCCAATCCCAATACAATATCAAGATTTGGTATATGAGAGACCGTAAGTTTTAAAGAAGAAAATAAAGGTGTATAGGTTATTTGTGGAAAATCGGGAACAGGTTCAAAAAATATTTTCGACAAAATAAGAATAAACAACCCGATAATAATTCCTCCCAGGCTCTTGTTTCTTATACTCTGTATCATGGCTTAAACGAAATTTTTAATAGGGCAAACTTACGGTCTTTTAATACAGGAACAATAATTTTATCAGATGCAATTTGGCTGCCTTCACCCGGAATAATAAACGCATTCATTTCATCGCCTTTGGCTATAATTTTTATTTCTTTTTGCCCACCCGTCAAAAAATTGGCCATTACAATATCTCCACCGGTAGCTATAGGATCGTTATAGATAATATTGATTGAATAAGGAGATGCTGATATAAAAACAGACCCAAGTATCCCGCCATCATTTACCGTATTTTGATTTTTGGTGACATAATTTTCCCAGGAAAGTTTGCCGATACTATCAAAATTTTGAATTAAAACATTTTCAAAGGTGTAAATATTTTTGCCTTGCGATGAGGGCACACCATTTATTATCATTACATCCTGATCTTTTTGGGTATAAGTATTTTCACATATTTTTATATAACCTCCGTCTGTTCGGCAAATTACCTTTAACGGCTGATAAGTAAACGGTAAAAAACCATTATGAGCCTTGGCTTCGCCGGTCAGTTCTTTTAAAATAGGCTGTGAAAAAGGTTGCTTAATAAGCTTTTCAGTATCGTGTTGCAAATTTTTCCATTGATATGAAAAATTTCCTTCAAAGGCATTTTCTTCCGAAGAGGTATAAAAACCTGAAACCCCTTTTAAATCTTTAAAAAAATTATAGAAAAGTAGCGGCAGTTCCAAACTATGGGTAGAATCAAGAACCGGTTTAATAAAATTACTGTCGCCCGATTGTTCAATCAGAGTAAGGTGCAATTGGTTATATTTATTTTTTTTAGAAATGGCCAACAAGGTATATTGTAGATTTTTGTCAATTACCAAATCGCTTATTGTTTCTAAATTAAGGCTTGATTTTAACATAAATTGTCCCTTTGTATTCACTTCTAATTTTGAATTCATTGTGGAATATCGGCAAAGAATATTTTTTGAACCATTCAATTCATGGTTGAAAATAAAATAATTTTGATGATCAAAAGATGGTTTAATAATAAATTCAGGCTCAAAATTCCATTCGGTAACTTTGAATTGTAAAATGGTCGTTTCAGGTATCATGGTTTCAAAACTTCCGTTAAGACAAGTTGCTATAATTTTATAGGAATTACTTTTTTTATCAAACACCTGTTTTATGAGCAATAAGCCAGTTTCATTGATATCGCAATAAAGTATCCGTGTGTTTTTCAATAAATAACTTTTACTGCTTTCAAAGCCCAAATTGTGCCTGTACCGTTCTAAAACTACAAACTTCGAAAGAAATTTATTGCGATGCCGCAAAACATAAATGCCCGATTCATCTTCGCCTATTATGGTTGTAAAAATTGAATTTCCCCTGAGTTTTTGAGTATTGCTCCATTCCAGGGTTTGGGCTGATGCCGATAGGCCAAGCATAATAAAAAGACCCAAGTTCCAAATTCCAAATCTCAAGTTCCAAGGGCTTCCAGCCAAACCTTTTTGAAATTTGATCCGCCGCAGGCGGATTGAAAATCGAAATTTGAAACTTGAAATTTGCACTTTTGGAATTTTGAATTTTGAATTTTTACTTTAACCTTTTTACTTTAACCTTTATACTTTTTTTACTTTAACCTTTTAACTTTGGGCCTTAAACCTTAATTCTCCGGCTTCGTTTAATAAAAAAATAGGATAAAATACCAAGCCCGATAATGGCAATGGCAAAACGGCTTGTTTCCCATTTGGCTATGAGTAAATCAATTGAAATAGCACCTGCCAACACAATGTACAAAATTGGCAAAACCGGATAGAACAAGGTTTTATAAGGCCGTTCGGCATCCGGGCGTTTGCGTCGTAAAACAATAATTCCTCCAATAGTTACCACATAAAAAAGCAAAGAGGCAAATGTTACATAATCTAATAAAGCATTATACGAACCGCTCAGGCAAAGCAAACTTGCCCAAACTCCCTGCATAATAATGGCATTCCCGGGAACGCTTCTTTTATTTAAAGTTCCTGCATCTTTAAAAAACAATTTATCTTTGGCCATGGCATAATACAATCTCGCTCCGGCCATTATCAGGCCATTGTTGCATCCAAAGGTAGAAACCATAATCATTACTGCCATCATAATAACGGCAGCACTGCCAAATATAACCTCGGCTGCTGCTGCGCCAATTCTTCCCTCTTCAGCCCACATGGCGCCTCGTGCAAGGGCTGTTACACCATCCGGATTTCCATCTACAGGCAGCAACATAAAATAAGCAACATTGGCCATAAAATATAGCAATACCACAATACCGGTGCCTATCATCAGGCTGTACGGAATATTTCGTTGCGGGTTTTTTACTTCACCTGCGGTATAGGTAATATTGTTCCAGGCATCACAACTGAATAAGGAACCAACCATGGCTATCCCAATCACAATAACCAACTGCCCGCCTTGTAACGTTTCTTTACTAATTCCTCCGATTTTAGAAAATGTTGTGGTTCGGGCATCCCAAAATTGCGACCAGTTATAAGCAAAAGCATCGCTGTTAATTCCAACATATATACCGGCGATAATTAAAAAAAGTAAGGATCCTATTTTGGCCACTGTAAAAATGCCCTGAACAATTTTGGCATTTTTTACACCCATCAAATTATTAACCGATAAAAGACCAATCAATAAAACCCCCACAAACTGTTGCGATGTGATTCCGACGTAATTAAACCAAACTGCCGATGGATTGCTGCTTGTAAAATCCCTGATTTGAAAACTTAAATCCCATAAAATATTTGTATTGCTAATCCATGGAAAAATAACCCCCGAAAACTTGGCAAACGCAATAGCCACCGCAGCTATAACTCCCGTTTGAACCACAAAAAAAGTAATTAGCCCAAATACAAAACCGGTTCCTTTTCCGTATGCCTCGGTCAAATACACATATTGCCCACCGGCTTTAGGAAACATACCGGCCAATTCGCCATACCCCAAAGCTGCCATCAAAGTAAGCACCCCGGTCAAAAGCCAAACAACCAATATCCAGCCGGGGGAGCCCAATTGTTGCGACATGGAGGCCGTTACAATAAAAATACCCGACCCTATCATTGAGCCGGCCACCAGCATACTGCTGTCGAACAATCCTAATTCTTTTTTAAATCCTGTAGTTTCTGCCATAATTTTAGATTGGTCAAACATAGTACATTTTGGAACAAAAAATTAATTAGAAATTTTATGATTCGGCATCAGGGTATATTTACCAATTGAGGGTATCTTCCCTTTGGTAAAAAAACCTGCGTGACTTCGTGGTCGTGATAATATCTTTATAATTTTTATTGGCTGGTATCCACCAAAAGCTACTCAAAATATACATTCCTGATACACCCAAAAAAAGGGGCGATTTCAAAATCGCCCCTTTTTCCTTTGATTTTAATAGTTACTTATTTAATGGTAACGGGTATTTTTATACCTGTTAATATGTTTGTTTTGTTTTGTGAAACGAAAATTACCACTTCGCAATTTTCTATTACTACATTTCCCCCACCCGGAGGTATTATTGATCCATTATAATCTGCCGGAACAATATATATAAAGGTCTTCGTATATTTAGAGCCTTTTAATGTTTTTGCCGCTGGAATAATGTCTCCCCATTGGCTTGTCAACAAATACCTGAGAACATGATTTTGCTCATAATTGTTAGCATCCGGGGTACCACCACTTTGCTTTGAAAAAAGTTTATTCTGAAGCAAAGCAACATTTACATTGTTCTGAACTAATTCGTCACCGGTATAATACAAATCCACTTTAACTGTTAGTTCTCTTGTTACACTATTAAAGGTTGCTCTGGAACCAATGTTTACAGGAGATGTCAAGGTAATAACTTTAGCCACTGCCTTTACCCACTGACCTCTATCCATAGTCATATTACTACGCGAAATATCCATTGCATTTACGCCTAAGCTTAAACAAGTCATTCTGCTTATGGTTCCGGCAGGATATCCGGCAGGGTTTGCCTGATCATGAATGGCTTTGCCACCAGTAGAAGTAAAATTAGCCCAGCCTGCGGCAGGGGTAGCATAGCCACCTGAGTGGTTGCCAATAATAATGAACCTACCGGGGTTTGCATCTTCAATAGCCTTGGCTCTTAAGTGTCCATCGGGGCAATAACCGCATCGAACGCCGGTAAAATCTTCTAAAATTGCATTTCTATTCATTGTTATAGTTGGAGCAGTATTTTCGTCAGCTAATTTTATAGTTGTTATTTTTACTTCATCGCCATATGCTGTGCCTTGCGTATTTGTTGCATATGCCCTGTAGTAATAGGTGGTGTTTTCCTCCAAAATAGAAATACTGCCTGAAAAAATTCCAAGGCCTTTACCTATGGCAATTTTGTTATCTACAATAGTCGGTTTGGAGATTTTGCTAAAACAAAAACCTCTTTCAATTACATCTGATTTACCTGCTAAAGTAACTTCACCATTGGCAGTAGTACTAAGAGCAAAAATTTCGACATCAGCAGAAGTTATTACAGTTGGAAGTCCTGTTACTGCAACAGGAACATTCTCTTTGTTTTCATCTTTACAGGCATCAAATAGAATACCTACAGTTGCAAGAACTACAATCAGCAGGCCGAGGGAATGGATTTTTTTGATTAGATTATTTTTCATGGTTTATTTTATTTGAAGGCAAATGTAATCAGGCTTATCAAATTAGCAATGAAAGTTTTGTCATATTTGAGTTAGAGGTTTCTATTGACTCATTTCAATGATGGAAACTCATGAAAAGTGCAGAAGCCGCATTGGTTATCTGCCGATTAATAATTTCCCTTGCTCCCTCATATTAATTCCAACCCACCGGAATATTTTCTTCAGGTAAATGTTTTAAACTAACGGATATTTTTATTATCGGTTGGTACGCCAAAAGATTAGCGAAATATTCCGCATTAATCGGTAAATCAGAATTTAATTAGGATTGAATATCGGTAGAAAAAAATTTCTTCACCTCACCCATTAATCAGAAATTTTGTAAAATCGGTATTTGGTGGATTTTCCAAACCCAACATACGCCCCATAGTTATGAGCTGGCCCCGGTGATACGTGCTGTGATTAACCACATGTTGAATAAAAACATAACACGGCGTAGTTCCTTTTAGCCAAGGTTTATCAATACTGTAGAGTGCCTCCAAATCCGATTTATTCATCGAACATACAAAGGTTTCCAAATCCTGCGATTGTTTTTGAAAGCCGTAAAAAAAAGCAATCTCATTTTCCTCAAAGTCCTTTCTGAATTTTTCCAATTCCTTTTTTTCCAAAAACGAAAGCCAAAATCGTTCGGCATCCCAAATATGAAGCATAGTAGATTTTAATGTTGAAAAACTGGATGGTATTTTTTGGGTTAATAATTCAGGTTCGGCATGTTGCAGCCATTCTGCAATCTGAATATTAGCCCGGGTATTGTATTTAGTAAGATCTTGAAATATTTTTACAAAATTCATTTTATGAAATACATTGTCAAACTTTAATTATGGTAACCGTATAAGTATAACTGGTTTTGGGAGAATTTTTAATTCCGCTTATGGTAACCGTATAGGCAATTTCAGTGGTACTGATTGTATTTATACCCTGTGGTTCCCAAATAATGGTATTATCGCCATATCCATTATCGGTAGATGAAACAACGGTTAATGTGATATTGCCGCCCGGCCCATTCATCGTAACGGTTGCATTTGAAAAATCGGCACCCGGAATTCCGAATGACCATCTTAAAAAAACAAGAGTATTCGGCATATATCCTGCTGGAGGATATGCAATAAATGCCGGAATTAATGTGTTTCCACCCTTTGTACCTATGGTTCCAAGCGACATACTCGCATCAGTAGTACCATAGCTGAATTGTGTTTTTGCTGAATGAAGAATCCATCTTCTGTGGCCTACCGCTTTATTGGATGTTCCGTTATCTGACATAAAAGAGGTAATAGCGTTTACCGAATGACTGCCTAAACTCAAATTGCTTGTTTTTGCTCCATCATAACCACTTTGAGTCCAGCAAGTCCATGTATTTGGCGGAGTGTGGCTTAATTGCGAATTTGCTTTCATCATTAATGCGGCTTGCTGATACATGGGGAATTTGGCGGCATCCAAAGTAGTATTGTCATTTAAACCAACCAGTTTTCTGAAATAGTTAATTCGTTTTATAACCATATCATGCGTTAATTGAGGAGCTGTTCCCGCATCGCAGCCGGAAGTATTGCCCGTCCAACCCGGATTTAAAACTGCCGACCCAAGATAATTATTTTTATAGTCGGCCACAACCGTTTCTCTGTCGCTCAAAATAAGTGGGTCATCATCTCCTTTTTTACAACTGTTGATTATTAAGCTGTTTGTTAGAAACAAGACGATTAGAATAAGTTGACCCGGTACTTTATTGTTCATTATAAAAATTGTTTTTTATTATAAAGCAAAGATGAATTAAATCCATTTGAAAATGGAATATTTTTTATAAAAAAAGTTTTTACGCATTAGTTTACCTTTGCAACCATGAGCCGCTTCAAAATTGTATTTATTTCAGTATTAGTATTGATACTCTTGGGCGGAAGTTTTTATATTACAAAAAATCGAACCCAATTCTTGCCATCCTCAGGCACTTTGATACGGGACAATGAATTACCCATACCGCCTCGCATAAGCTTCAATGTTTCAAAGCAACGTCAAACTTTTATTAAGGATTTTTTTAAAGGCTGCAACCTGAGCGGCGATAAAAAACAACTTATTGACGCCTGTAATTTTAGCAGTCCTGAGGTACGTGATTTTGCGATACGGGTAGCCGGAAATTCACCCGGAACTTATAATCTTGGGCAAGTATGCGATATGTTTGACCAATGTTTTACCAATTGGAAATATGTGAACGACCCCAAAGGCGAAAACTATGTGGCAAAAGCCAGCGAAACAATTATCAATAATTTTACGGGCGATTGCGATGATTTTGCTGTAATTATTTGTTCATCCTTAATGGCTATAGGAGGGGAGGCCCGCATTAGTTATGCTTATAAAGGAAAAAAGGGACATGCTTTTTCGGAAGTAAATTTGGGAAATACCCCTCAGGAAATAATTACCACCTACCTGAGCAAACGCTATAAACTAAAAATGGTAAATGGGAAACGGGATAAAAGCGGCAATTGGTGGCTCAATTTGGATTGGTTTGCCGGTTATCCCGGTGGGTTGTATTTTAAATACGCGCATGGGCAGCGATTTTATGTATTACAAAATTATTGCGAAGCGATTTGAGGGAAGGAGCAATAGGCAATGAGCAATAGGCAATAGGAAATAGGGAAATGATAAACAGTAATCGGTAATTGGTAAATAAAATGTTCAATAAGCAATTTTCAATGTTCATTTACTTAGCGGAAAACTTATAACATAGAACTATAAGAACTTAGAACATAGAACTATAAGAACTTAGAACTTAAAAAAATGCACACCCCAAAAGAGCGATATAGAAGCAACCTCAATTTTACGGTAGTAACGTTTTTTGTTTTGGTAAGTTTGGCTACAGGATTTTATTTGGGAATGGTGGCTGCCAAAGGCCCATTAATAGAAACTTCAAGGAATAAAGATAATTCGGCCATTTATCAAAATTTATGGCAATACCGTATTGATTTTTTCAATCTTCTTTTGATATCAGTCGGATATGTTTTTGCGGTATTAATTCTTTTGGTTGCCATTGGAAGAAATAAAATTAATAAAGAAAAGCGCGAAGAAATAACTGATCTTGAACGCCTCGGCGACCTTTTTAAAAAAGGAGTTCTCACCCGGGAAGAGTTTGATAAAAAGAAAACTGAATTAATGGATGATGAGGATCAGTAACTATTTGCCCCTTCCACAAAATACATTAGCACCTCACCCTTGTTCTTCATCTCAATTTTTCCACGAGAAGTACAGTTGAATTTATCTTTTACCAACTCATACGTGGTTCCGCTAATATTAATTTTTCCTGGTTCGCTGTTGTTTTCTAATCGTGAGGCGATGTTTACCGTATCGCCCCAAATATCATAAGCGAATTTTTTGATACCCACAATGCCTGCAACCACCGGGCCGGTATGAATTCCAATTCTAATTTCAAATAATTCTTTTTTATGGTTGATTTTTTTTGCGAATGATTGTACATAAAATTTTGAATTTCGATTGAAGCGTTTACCACATCTGTTGCATTCGTTTTATTGGGAACAGGCAATCCTCCTGCAGCCATATAACTGTCGCCAATTGTTTTAATTTTTTCGATGTTATATTTATCTATTATGTTATCAAAAGCCTTAAAACACTTGTCAATTTCGGCTACCAATTCAGATGGTGAAAGTTTTTCGGAAATTTGTGTAAAGTTTTTAAAGTCTGTAAACATTACAGTTACCGTATCAAACTGCTTTGCTTCGGCACTTCCGTTAGCTTTAAGTTCCTCAACAATTTCTTTGGGAAGAATATTGAGCAACAAAGATTCTGATCTTGCCTGAAAAAAATTTTTCTTTCCTACAAAATAATACACCATCAGATATATTAAAGAACCAACCCCGATAATATTAATAACAAAGAACAAACTAATTTCTCCAACTGATAAATTGTTTTGAACCCTGAGCCATGGCTGCAAAATACAGCCAATAATAACCAGTAAAATATATGCCAGCAGCCAACGCGGTGCGTTTGATTGTTTATCGAAAAGCATGGCGCCAAGTGGTGAAATAAGTCCCCATAATATTACTGCGCTTCCACTCACAAAACCACCCAAAGCCAGCATTAGCGCAAAGGGCAGTAGCAAGATGAGAAGCAGTTGGCTGAATCGAAAAATTTGAAATTTATGTGTTATTCCAAAATACATGATGCTGATTATTGAAATTACTGAATAGGATAATGGGATTAAACCGACCAGGTTTTCACCGAAAATTATATACATGATACCCCATGCTGCTCCGGCAAAACTGAAAGGAATGGCACAGATAACCGGAAGTGATTTCTGTAATCGTAATTCCTCGCTGTCACCTTGCCTGGCACCTATCATTGATACCCGGATAAATACTTTTTCGAGATAGTTATTCATCATTTTTTTTATTACATCAAATTTCCTTTTTTTACATTTATTGCATTCAACTACTGCTTAAAAGTTTGGTCAATTTTGATATCAAAAATCATATCTAATACCAACCCTTCTTTTAACAAACTTTAGCAAATGTAAAAATTACACAGATTGATGCCCCAAAAGTTTGCCATTTAGACAATAATAATAGCATAATTTTAAATCTATTAATTGACTGACGGTCATCAGCTTTTTGAAAAACATAAGTTTAATTATTCTAAGTTTAGTCAATTCAAATTTATTTTTTTAGCGTAAATCATTTGCTTTGCAGTAATAGCACGAACCAGATAAATCCCATTCGTATATTGAGAAACATCAAGCGTAATAAGTTTTGCATTATCAATCAATCCTGAATAAACAATTTCTCCAAGCGGACTGTAAATTTCTATTTTTATTTTCCCTGAAATATTATCAGGCAATTCAATAGAAATATTATCACCTGAAGGATTAGGATATATTTTTATAAAATTATCAGGTATTATTTTCTCAATTCCCGTTGAGTTACATCCGGTGCCAATAAACCAAGGAGTTGCAGTTGAATCATTCGAGAAAAAATCAAGCAACCAGCCACCAACTTTCTTAGCTCCTGCGGCGGATGGATGAGTTCCGTCATTTTGAAAATCGGCAGGGCAGTTTAGCGCAATTTTGGGATTGGTGGTTTGTGCTGTACTTCCATCCGACCACATATAAATTCCCCAGGCAAGCCATGGCGAGTTTGCAAGAGGACCTGAATAGGAAAGCCGGGCATCACCTTTTATCTGGTCTTCAATTACTTTTTTTACAGCCCAGCCTGTGCGATACGAATAAGGTTCAGGATTCAAAGAAGTGGTAGCATATCGCGCCGAAATTCTGCTCGCCAGATAACATAATTTTATATTCGGGAAACGAACTTTTAATTCACGCATTATGCGTTTTATCTGCACCACCAAAGAATCATGATGCACATCAATAGGAGTGGAGCCGGCAACATTGGCTTCCTTAAACCAAATAACCTGAACTTGATTTCCATTTACTCCGGCAGCGGTAAGTCGCTGGCCAACGGTTCTCCAAAAATTTGCATAATTGGAATGAGTTGGGGTTGAAATAACACTTGCCGTTTGGCCGCCTTGTGCTCCATCCACCAAGATGAGTTTCGGGTTTTTGGCGGCAAAAGCATTTGCCAACGGAATAAATTGCTGAGTTTCCTGAGTGCAATTGGACATGCCAATGCTAAGCCAAACAATTTTACCCTTGGCAACATCCGGTTTTCCATTGGTATCAAGGCATTGAATTTGCGACGCCATTTGCAATCCGGCAGTTTTATGAGCGGAAGGGATAAAATTGGAACCATTGGGATATAATCCGCCCATGAGTCCTGTAACGGGAGAAATACCTGTTCCCAAATCGTTGATAGGAGTGAAGCCTGTGGACGGTGCGCTGCAATTAGGCTGAGAAAATAATTGCACTGCAAAGAATAAAAGGGAGCTTGCAAAAAGTAATTTGGTTTTCATTTTATAATTGGGATTATTACCTTGGTACAATGTTATTAATAAAACGGTATTAATTTTTGAAAACTGTAATTTTTTATAAATAGACAATTAGCAATGGGCAATTAGCAATGGGCAATTGGCAATAAGCAATCGGCTAATTTTGGGTTTTGGATTTTGGAATTTGGAATTTGTTTTTTGGAATTTGTTAAAATCAGTTTTCCTTATTCGGCCAACTATACCATGCTAAATTTCCTTTTTGGGTGATAATATCTTTCCAGTCATTTATATTAAAATTAAGAAGAGCCATTCCACAAGTTGGTATATCTATAACCGGTGCATTGCCAATATAATTAAAAAGTTCAGTCATTCCTGGGTTATGGCCAACGATAGCAAGGGAATTAATATTATTATTTGTAGCTACAATTTCATCTAACAAAGCTTCAAAGAAGGCAAGATATAGTTTATCAGAAACTTCAATTTTTTCTATTGCCAAATCCATTAGCTTCGCAATAGTGTTGGCTGTCTGTATAGCTCGTTTAGCCGGGCTTACTTTAATCAAGTCAGGCGTGAATCCTGTTTTTTCGAGCCGTTCGCTCATTATTATACATTCATCATATCCACGTTCGCCCAATTCTCTTTCTTTGTCAATATGGCTTTTCAATTCAGCTTTGGCATGGCGAATTAGTAAAAGATTCTTCATGATAGCTTTGCACGTATTTGAAGAAACAAATTAAACGAATAGATTTCAGGAAATGTAAATATTATTTTAAGGTTTTGAAAACGCCTTATTATTAATAAACGAGGTATCGGTAAGGGTTTTAAGAAAACTAACCAAATCTTTTTTTTCCTGAACACTTAGTTTTAAACCATAGGCCTTGCCGGCTTTGGTCATTATCGGGTCAATGGTTGGTGAGATTTTTACTCCGGAATTATAATGTTCTATAACTTCAGCCAAAGTAGCAAATCGTCCGTCGTGCATATATGGAGCCGATAATTCAATATTGCGCAGCGTAGGAACCTTGAATTTTCCTTTATCCAACGGATTTTTTGTTACATAATATCGCCCTGAATTATCAGTATTATAACCAGAATCCAAACCAATATTTCTAAACGCATTATCCGTCATTAAAGGGATGGAATGACAATGAAAACAATCCCCTTTTTCGGTGGTAAATAATATATAGCCATTGAGTTCGGAAGGTGTTAAATCAGATTCTCCCCGCGAAAATTTATCAAATTTAGAGTTGTATGAAACCAATGCCCTGAAAAATTGTGCTAAACCAAATGCTACATCCTTTTGAGTAATATTGGTAATATTAAAGGCTTTTTTAAATAACCCTTTATACTCATCGTTATTATTTAATTTGGTAACATTGGTATTAAAAAATTGGGTAACCTCAAACACCATTTGATCTTCCAAAGTTCCTGATACTTCACCTTTCCATAAAAAATTTGTGCTCCATGCCAGGTTTGTATGTACCAAAGCATTTGATGCAAAAGTTGTAAATCCGTTGGCTTGATAATGGCATTGTCCGCAAAAGCGGCCGTCGTTAGATATAATGGGGTCGTAATATAATTTTCGTCCAAGTGCTACTCCTTCCTCGGTCATTGGATTTTCAGGGTTAAATGTAATAACCGGGAAATTTTTTGGAACATTAATACTATAAGGCGTTGTTTTAAAATTAGTATCAACCGGAGGTTTTTCATTGCAGGCAAAAAAGCCCATAAGAACAAACAAACTTAAAATTAAGCCTGAAGCAGTTTTTTTATTTAACAGTAAATACATCTTTTCCATTTTGAGCTAGTTTTGACATGGCATTTGGTACACCCATTGAATAATTTCCGTCAATTTCAAAATCATAGAATGATGGATTTTTATACCATTCATTAATATTCATAGTAAGGGTTTTATTCTGAGTTTCTCCTGTAATACTTATTGGTATATTAATATCCACTTTTATCAAATTAAAATTATTTCCAAGGTGCATGGCATAGCCATTTTTATTTAAACCCGATTTATCAAGAAAATAACCTTCCATTTTCATAAAATGATAACCACCACCCATGGCATCAGGCCAGGCCATATTTATATTTTGGAGTGTTGGTGGTAAATAATTTGTTATATTTTTATTGGGATCAAGGCCTATAAAAAATGAAATGGAAGTATAGTCTCCCTGCGGAATATTGTCAATAATAAGGGCATTAGTTAATGATTTTCGGGCATTGATATAAAAAACGGAATTGGAAGCATAGGATGAGCCGTCCGGTTTTTTAAAAGTAAAACCAGAAAGAAAATATTCCAGATGGTTTATGCCGTATTTGTTTCCCGAAGCATTAGTAAAAATAATAGTATCAAACTTTAAGGATGCTGCGTCAACCGAATATTCAACAGCAAATTTTAAAACACCGGTTTTAATTTTTACAGGCTCATCTTTACACGAAAAGAATACTAAAACAATAAAACTTACTATTAATAAATTTTTCAAATTCTCCTTTTTTTATCCTTCAAAGATAAATTGGGAGAAAATGAAAATATATGATTTATATCATGTTTTCGTAAATCAGAATTGTGAATATTCAGAGGATACTAAGTGGTTAGGTTTGGAAATAATACCCAGCTTTAACAGCCACAGATTCACAGATTAAAAATTGTTTCAGATTAAATCAGATTTAAAAATATTTCATATTTTTTTTGTGAAAATATTTTGAAAAAAGATAAATTTTAATTTGTCCTATCTGATTTAATTCCCTGAAAATTTTTAATCTGAGAATCTGTGGCATATGGTAGGCAGAAGAAGTACTTAACAGGCAACAGCCCTACAAGGCTACTATTTTCCCTTAAAAACTATAACCCGTGTATAATAATTTGTGTTATCCGTTCCTGAGGATTGAAGAATATAGATGCCGTCGGCCACTGAGTTTAAGTTCATGTGGTGAATCTGTATGCCGGAGTTCGATAGTTCGGTTTGTATTAATTTCCCGGATAAATCGTACAAAGAAAAGGTAAAAACCTGACCTGATTTTTTATTGATATTTAATACCGCACAATTGGTAGGATTGGGATAAACAGTGGGGCCGGCTTGTTTTCTAATGTCATTTATACTGTTAATTTTTACCGAACCTTTTAAAAAATTAATTCCGCCCCGGTTATTTCCAATTATCAAATCATGAACTCCATCGTTATCCAAATCACCAACCGCCGGCCTGCTTTGAGTTCCAAAATCTAAGGTAGTTGTTCGCATATAGGCCGAATCGAAAATTACCATGGTATCTTCCTTATATTTTAATTGATTGTAGGTATCAAATTTAAAAAAACGAACTTTACCTTCATCCCCACCGCAAACCATATCAAATTTTCCATCATTATCCAAATCGGTTATTTTGCCTGAAGCATCGCCAAAATAATTATAAACCGGCTTCCCACCGGTATCATATTCGGTAATTTCATTTACAATAAAATTTCCCAAAGTATCATCCATTTTGGTAAATTGAGGATTGGTTTTGTTTCCGGTATTTCTGAAATAATTAAAATTGCCATTTTTTTCACCTACCACCAAATCCAATAAACCATCCTTGTCCAAATCAATAATTTGGGGTGTGCTTCGTTCACCATTTACTCTCACATTTCCATAATTTTTAATTGGTGTAGTAAATGCCCAGGTAGTACTTGAACCAATATTTTTATAAAAATAAAGGCTCCCAAAATAATTTCCGGCTACCAAATCGGGTTTGCCATCTCCATTCAAATCGCCTATTGATATTGAAAGAAATTGAATTGAGTCGGCACTTAGCCCCCAAAGATCTTCGTTTTCAAGTTTAAATACGG
>CAYHCM010000004.1:56243-68076 GCA_964355045.1 uncultured Chitinophaga sp.
TGAATTGAGTCGGCACTTAGCCCCCAAAGATCTTCGTTTTCAAGTTTAAATACGGGGCTGGTTTTTGTTCCAATATTTCTATAAAAAATAAGCCTGTAGTTTAAGTTTCCTGTTTTGGCATGATCTCCGTTTGAAGCAATAATCAAATCCAAATCGCCGTCAATATCTATATCACAAAGCAATGGATCGGTATATGCGCCATGGTCTAATAATTCATCGGTAAAATAATTTTGTTTATTTAATTTAAAATTTGGTTTTTTATTGGTCCCTATATTTTTATAAAACCATACCTGTTTTGACTCTTCAACCGGGTAACTTCTATCGGTTTGATTGGGAGCTACAATAATATCTTTGACCCCATCACCATCGGCATCGAGCATAAATGCACCTATAAAAGAATTAATATTAGTAGCCGTGGTTCCAACCGGCCAGTGTCCGTCATAGCTTATAATACTGTCAAAATCCAGACTTAAATCGCTTTTCCCGTTTTTCAGATATATCAAATTTTTTCCGCCTGCATTTCCCATAATTAAATCAATATCTCCATCATCGTCATTATCGAACCATAATAAAGTAGAGCCGCCGCCATGCTTCCGATAGAGCTTAAAATTACAGGCAAAAACTTTAACACCATCATAAGCGGTATCTCTAAAACTGCCCCAACAAAAATCGGCCAAATCAAAAACCGGAGGATGAATGGGCAGGCTAAAGTCAGCCGTCATATTCCGATATAATAATAAATTCCCTTCATTGGCCTGATACGAAAAAATATCAATGTCGCTATCTCCATCCATATCGGCTATTGCGGGAATATTAAAATTATCAGCAGAAACGCTGTTACTATCCAAAGGCGGTGATCCAAAATTATAGGCTACCAGAAATGGAGAAGTCTGTTCAAACTTAACCACCTTATCGCCCGACTTTGTAATATTACGAAACAAAATAACTCTGTAATTAATTTTGGTCCATAAATCTTCTCTTCCATCCTTGTCATAATCAACCAATAAAAACCATGTATTATCCATTTTAGGAAAAGCACTTACATACTTAGGGCTATATTCATAGCTTGTAATATTTCCGTTTCCTTTATTGATGTAAGGCAAAATCATTCCCCCCGAACGGTCATGAATAACCAAATCTTTTAACCCATCATTATTAATATCGAGTGCCTGAAACTGAGGTTGGTTTAAACCGCCTATTAATGCTTTGTCAAGTGTATCGCCTGTTTGAGTAATAAAAACAGGGAGATTGGATCGTTTGAAATTTAGTACCCGGGTTTGGGCAAATCCTGAAATTGAAAATATTAAACAAAGGAATAGTATTTTTTTGGGCATATTAAATTTTAATTAATCCTAAATAAGACTGCTAAATTAGGGAAAATGTTGCGTTAAGAAATTTTTTTTTAATTCAAAATCCAGTATTACGGAAATAAAAATTAATTGAAAATAAAGATTTGTTTTTCGTTAAGTTAAAATTAGTTTTGCACCTTTGAGAAAGGGGGGGTTAGCTCAGCTGGCTAGAGCGCTTGCATGGCATGCAAGAGGTCACCGGTTCGACTCCGGTACTCTCCACCCAATTTTCAAAACCCTTGAAGATATCAGTATTTTCAAGGGTTTTTTAGTTCGACTTTTTTGAACTATTAATTTTGTAAAATTATAATTTATTGAATTTTATATAGTTATCGGTTCGACATACCCTTTTAGTTCTTTAAAAAAGTAATCGCAATTCAATTAAGAATTTTTATTAAACTGTAAAGCTAAGAATAAGTATAGATTTTTTTTGATTTGTTCAATATTTTATGTTTCATATATTTGTAGTGTTATATAATCGACACTATATGTCTATAAAAGATAAACGAATGTCTTCTCCTGTAGCTTTTCTATTGGATACTTTACTTAGTAAAAATATTAAATGCTTCACAACTCAAGAGGTTTACTCTCTAATTAAAGATTCATCCAATGATGCTATTAAACGACTATTAGGAAAAATGATAAACAGGGGTCTATTGATGAGAATAAAAAGTGGTCTTTATTATATAATCCCGTTTGAACAGGATGCAAAAACTTTTATGCCCGACTGGCATTTGCTTTCACAATACCTAGTTGGTGATTCAAATTATTATATTGGATATTATTCGGCATTGCAAATTCACAGTTTGACTACACAGCCGAACCTGAAAGAACAAATTGTTGTTAGCAAACAAATAAAACCATCAACGCTTAATATAAAAGGTATCCAATTTCAATTTATTTATCACAATAGGGAACATTTTTTTGGAAGTAGAAAAACATGGATCGACAGTTTCAACAAAGTTCAATGTTCTGATTTAGAAAAAACTATCATTGATTGCTTGTTTAAGCCAAATTATGCAACCGGTATAACAGAAATTGCAAAAGCAATTTACAAGTCGAAAGATAAGATTGATTTTCAAAAACTCTTTGAATATGCAAGGCAATTCAATTCTCAGGCGGTTATCAAAAGGTTAGGATTTATTTTAGAGTTGCTTGAAATCAAACATTCAATAATTGAACAATTACAAAAGTTGAGAACCAATTCCTTTGTATTATTGGAACCATCACACCTTAAAGAAGGGAAAACAATTTTCCGTTGGGCTATTCAGCAAAATATTGATACGAATTCTATTCTTTCACCAATTTTTAGCTGATATATGATTGAACCAAAAGAAATAAATAAAGTTGCCACTGCAAACAGAGTAAATGATAGACAAATTGAGAAGGATTATATTTTATCTTGGGTATTATTTGCAATTTCTAACAACGAAATACTCAGCCATGTCTTGGTATTTAAAGGCGGAACTGTATTAAAAAAAGCATACTTCGAGGACTACCGTTTCTCGGAAGATTTAGATTTTACCCTGATTGATGAAACTATTACTAACGAACACATTTTGGCTGAGTTTAAAAATCTTTTTGATTTTATTAAGGAAGAAGCAAATATTGAAATGCTGATTGATGATAAAAAATTGATTTTACATGAAACAGGCAGTCCACAATTTTATATTGACTACGTTGGACCATTAAAAGGAAATATGGGTAGCCGCGATTTAAAAATTGATATTACGAGAGGTGAATTTATAGAAACAGAAATCGAGAACAAATCAATTTATCGAAATTATTCAGACCTTGAAAAAGATTTTAAATTAAAATGTTATTCCTTAGGTGAAGTATTGATTGAAAAAATGGCAGCATTGATGGGAAGGACTGAACCGCGGGATTTATATGATTTTTGGTATTTAACAGAGGTAGAAAGAATTAAAGTTAAAAATCATTTAATTCCATTTCATAGCAAAGCGAAAAGAAAAAAACATAACCCGAAAGATTTCGAAAAAAAGGTACTAGGTAAAGAGGTCATTTTCAGGCGTGATTGGGAAAATAAATTGGTCTCTCAAATTCACGACTTACCTAAGTTTGATGATATTTTCAGGGAAGCAAAACGCCATTTTAAATTTTAAATGACTAATTTTTTTATGTAGGTTCAAATATTGAATAATACCCAATAATATATTCTAAATCCTTAACAAAAAAGTTCGACCTCTGTCGGGTTGAGTCCACAATGTCTTGTAACCATTGGTTTTTTAAGGCCTTTTTTATCAGCACTTAAAAAAATTATTCCTTCATAAATTTAGAATGAACAACCCTATCCCTGTTACAAATTTCTAACAAATAGGTTCCTGAATCAAAAGCCGTTAAATCCAAATCATACAGACTGGTAAAAATTTCAGTGGAAGATTGAAAAACTTTTTTACCTGCCAAATCAAAAACCCTAATGGACACTCCTCCTTTGAAAATAGATTTATCAAAAGAAACGGATAATGATTGAGTGGCCGGATTAGGGAAAAGTTTTACAGAATTTACAACGTAAATAACCTGAATACCGATGGTGTTAGAATAATCAAACATTACAAATTTTCGGGTTAGTATTTTATTTACAATTACTTTGGAAATCAGTAATAAGGGTTCCTTATGCCCATTTTGATACCATGCATATTCGGTGGTTAATGAATAGGAATTAATAGAGGAATCGCCAATATAAATAACAGATTTAGTTCTTAACGTATTATTTACCGTTTTGTTTGGCAAGGTCAAAGTTCCCCATGCATCGGCTTTAAATGAATATTTTCCCTTACCGGTAATAGCTCCCGGATTAGTAACAGCAGTAAATGTATCCGTAAAATTATCATTGTAATTGATAGGAAATTTGTAATACGTAATGGGGGTTTTAAACGATTGATCCACGACACCGGGTTCCACAAATCCATAATAAGCGGAGGCAGTACTGCTGTTTTTCCAATAGGTATAAACCGTTCCTAAATAATCGGTTCTTGCTAATGTGGATGCAGGAAATAAGCCTGAATACGGAGTAGAACCGGGCAATACATTATAGCGTTTAAATTTATAAACGGATTTTAAATTGCTGAAATTCCAGGTAATATTTGCCCCGCTATTGCCTTCATATCTAAGGGCGGTATCAAGAGCCATGGAAATGGAATCGCCTAAAACAGGAAGTATAGAACTGGTAATGGTAGTTTGGGCTTTACTTGATATAGCACAAAAAATAAAAGCGAGTAAAATGATTTTTTTCATCTCTGTATTTTTTTCAAATTAAACACTATTTAATTAAACTCAAACCTTCCAATGCCGACGAATCGTTAGGTTGGTTCAGCAAAACTTTATTAAACAATACTTTTGCTTCCTGCATTCGCCCTAAAAAATAGGACGTCCAGGCGCTCATAAGCATTGAATTATAATCGAATGGATATAAATTTAACGACACATCAAAATATTTTTTAGCCGTGGTGTAATTTTTACGGTAATAATAAATAAGTCCTAAACGATAATTGGCTGTTGAATTTTTTGGATCCAATTTCAGTATTGAAAAATAGGTTTTTTCAACACTTACCCAATCCTCTTTTACCGAGTAAGGATTTATTATTCCCCAAAGCGCCTCGGTAGATGAAGGCATAAGTTTAATACACGCCGAGTAATGCGTTATTGATTTATCATTTTTTCCAGCCAAATAATATAGCCAGCCCAAGCGCAGGTTTACCTCATAACTTTGTTCGCTTTCAACTGCGGTAAGAGTTTTAATAGCATCGTCATATTTTTTTTCACTTTCCTGCGTATAGCTTTTACTAAATGCGTCTTGCAACTCTTTTTGAGTTTGGGCAGTTGCCTGAAAAAAGCTGATTAAACCGATAATTATCATCGGTAGGTTTCTTTTTAAAAATTGAATTGTATGGTGCATTTTATAAGTTGATTTAAATAATTTTTTTTTGAGGTTTCGGAATAGGAGGGGGTTACTATTTTAAAATAGCTGCTTTCTCTAACCTGCATAGTATATGAAGGGATAATTTTTAATTTTCTTAAAAAAAACGAGAAGCTGGTTTCGGCGGTAAATTTAACAGGTTCAATGGTATTATAAGCCACAATGCCGCCATTTGTAATATAATTTTGATGATTTCCATAACTTGCCTTTACCTCATACCATAGTTTTTTTCGCGCTTTACCACCTATTTTCTGGGTAAAAACAGATTGATTGGTTTCGTCATTATTTAACCAGGACAAGGAGGTACTTGAATAAAAATCAGTATTTCCCCTTGGATACCAAAGAAATGTTCCTTCGGTTTGAATTTGAAATACATTTCCTAAATTTCCAAGGCCTGCCGAAATTCCAAAACCAAAATTAAGGTGTCTTTTAAAAATATTTGCCATACCCGTATAGGCTGTATTATTTGAATTGAAAGTTTGTATGTTAAAGGGGGTAGATGGGTCAATAAAATCGGATGTTATAAATTGTGCATTTTCCTTAAAATATCCCAATGAAGCACCAATGCTAAGGTTTTTCGTGGTTACATACCTTCCGCCAAGGGTGTATTGGTAATTGTTATTCGAATAATTTTTGGTTTGCGCCCGGGAAGATTGTGCTTCAACAATTCCTTCGGATTTTACATTAAAAAAAGAAAAGCTATTAATAAAAGTGAAACGACTGTTTGTCCTATTTTCGATAAATAAATTGAACAAGGACGCATTGTTTTGTATGGTTTTTTCTGAATAAATAAGTTCTTCCATTTCTTTTGTCATTGGCACAGGAATCTTAAATATTAAACCTGCAGTAACACTTACCGATTTAAAAGAACTTGCTACATCAACAACAGGCTGACTTTTAAATCCAACTCGTTTCTTCATACTTTCCGCAAATGTAAAAGCCAAATCCTTTGCATCTTCCAAGCGATTGGTAAAAAGGTAAGAAAAGTATAAATATTCCTGAATCAGGGAATCGGCAGGGCTCATTTCATGGGCTTTTTTAAAATGAATTAAAGCCTTTTCAAAGCTTTTATATTCATAATATGAAATGCCTAACCGGGTTCTTAAAAAATAAAAATCTATTTTGTTTTTTAAGGCATCCTTTCCTGTTTTCCAAAGGCCATCGTAATCTTTATTTATAAATTGAAAATAAGTTGCACTGTCCACAGAGGTGTAGCTTAGGGTGGTTTGGGCCCATGAATTTATGCAAAAAATAAAACTTAGAAAAATTAAACTACTTCGCATATATAAGTTTGGGTTGTATTTTTCTTCACGCAAAAGGAATTCAATTTGCTGTCAGCAAAATTCATTTCAAACGTTCGTTCTTTCAATTTAAATTTTAAAAAATTAGCCTTTGCAATAGTCTTGTATTTTATGGTTTTGGGTGAATTAGGATTATCACATTCCACACATTCTGAAGTATAATTGGCTTTGGTAAATAAAATAAACGGAGCAAAAAAATCCTGAATAAAACGGGTAATTCCATTATTGAAATGAATGATTGGATAACTATCTGTCACAATTAAATTTGCGTAGCAACCCAACAATATTTTATAATTGGCCAAATAAAAATCGAAGAGCAATGAATTTTTACTACCCTCAAAATCGTAGCAATAAAACATAATGCCATCATTTACAAACCATAGCGTTGATTTTGTTTTTGAACACTGAATATAAGTCCGGTTCCATTCATCCGTTAATACTTTCCACTCTATGCGGTCTTCTGTTTTGTTTTTATTTATAAACTTAATGGTTTTTCCCGGTTGCAAATCATAACTTTTTATAAGCAAATCAGCCGTTTCTACATTGCTAATAATGTCACCTTCTTTGGGTACTTCAAATGTTTTTAAACGCGTTTCATTATTTATTTTTTGCAAATAATAGGCAATAGGATAAGGGTAAGTTTTCTCCCCGATTATGGGTGACAATTGTAATTGAAAATGCAAATGTGGCTCGGGCGACCGGCCTGAATTGCCGCAAGTTGCCAGCACCATTCCTTTGGTTACATAATCGCCAATTATTACTTTAAAACTATCTTTTTTGATATGTGAAAGCTGAGAGAACAACCCATTCTGATGATTAAGAATGATGGTATTTCCCCAATTATTTTTTGAATCAACACTGTTTATGGGGTTTTCTTCAACTGTATTAATTATATCGTAAACAAAGCCATTGTAGGGCGCTACAACCGGTTTATCATAACAATAAAAATCCTTACAATCGGTGCCCGGCAATTTATAGGTATTGCTTTTTTCATCTGCTATCACAAAATCCAAAGCTTTGCTCCAATCTCCCAAATGAGTTAAGGAGCCATCATATCCCTGGCTTACTTTCCATTCGCCCCAAAACGGAAAGGCAATTTTGGCCAAATGTGAATTTTGAAACCGTTTGGTGGTTGAAAGATATTTATAAATTGTTTTTTCGGCAGAGTAATATTGAAGCGAAACGAGTTTTAAAAACTTATGCCACCAGCGGTGTTGCAGGAAAAATAAAAATAAAATAGTGAGCAAACTGAAGGATACAGTAAATGATTTAAGTTGAAAAACGGCTAATAATTTTCCAAATGCGATAAGCATAATACAAAGAATTGGGGTTAGAATTATAACACTTAAATAACTCCATTTATTGGGAACAACATAAAAACATCCAAGTGCAATAGCCATAAAAATAAAATTGCTGCCTATAAGATAATCGGTGAGTAAAACGGTATCAATACCCAATAGATTAAAAGTTGCAAACGCACTGCAAAAACCTAGAACGGAAAGAGTAAAAGCTATCCGTGAAAAGTAAAGCATACCGCCTGCTATGATAATTCCGGCCAATAATGAATTTTGAAAAAATGTGGATGATAGGGTTTTAAAATAACTTTTTATAATTACCGGCAACTCCAATCCATCAAGGCTGTGAGCCCAAACGTAAATAGGCGTAAGAGATGCTTTAGCCTCATAGTTTGTGGTATAAATGTATTGTTCCTGAAGATCAATAAATGAAAAAGTACCTGAAGCCAGATAAACCAACCAATAGGTAAGCAAAAATGGCAAACCGAGAAACGGTAAATTGTACTCTGCCAAAACCGTACTCAACCAAACCGTATTAAAAAGCAAAATAAGGACAGCACTGACGAGCACAAGGGTAAATGCCAAATTAAATTTATACTCAAAGCCCAAAGCCAATCCCAGCAAAAGGGCGTTGAAGCCATATATTCCTTCACGTATAGCTTGCTTTGAAAGGCCAAGGATATAAGCAAAAATATTAGATAGTATAATACAAAGCAGGCCGCAGGTTCCAAGCAACGGATCAATAAAAGTGACAAGTAATATTATTAAAGCAAGAACAGAATTTAATGAAAAAAATATCTGTGAATAGCTGTTGAGAATGCTATTAATCCAATAATATAATTGAGGTTTTTTAAACAAATTATGGTTGATTAATTATCGTGGGTTTTATTAGCTTTTGAACCACATAGGCACATAGGAACATAGAAAAACACATAGTTATTATTTCTTAATAGAAAGGATTTTTAATAACAAATATGTTTCATCTTTCTTCAAAAATTTAGTACAAAAATTTATCTCAAAAAATTGATTATTTATGATAATTGTTTTTAAATTAGTCATATTTTCTATGTGCTTTAACTATGTTTCTATGTGCCTATGTGGTTCAGGTCTATAATTTAAATTCTTTTAAATGTGCAGGCATTTTTTCATAACGTAGCATGGTTTCCAAAGTTTCATGTTCGCGAATAATATGTGGTGTGCCATCCATTCCTATCATTATAACCTTTGGCCGCATTTGTATAAACTGCATCCATTGGGTCATATTATAAGCACCAACACGATGTACCACTAGATTATCCCCTTTATTTAAAAGTGGCAAATTTATGGTTTCTCTCACCACATCAATATTCATACATAGCGGACCATAAATAACCATATCCTCTGTTTGTGACGATATTTCCTGAGCCGGTGAAATACGATGATTGTACCAAAAGGCAGTAAACAAAAGGTTCACACCAAAATTCATAATAGTAGCCCTTCGTCCGTCACTCAAGCGTTTCATAGCTATTACCGAACCTAACAAATATCCTGCATCATCAATCAACGCTCTTCCGGTTTCTAAAAAAAGAGTTGGAAGTTCATCCGGTTTAAAACCATAATTTAAAATAGTGGATGTAATGGCTTCGGCATAATCATCTACCGATGGAATAATATCACCGCCCTGCAAATAGGAACCTTTCAAGGTATTGGCAGAAGCAAATCCTCCACCCAAATCCAGGTATTCAATATTTTTGTTGTAGCGTTGTTTTATGTTAAATGCCAAATCACATAATTTTCCTGCCGCTACCGAGTAGGCCGCAGTAGTTAGCATATAGGTGCCGATGTGGCAATGCAAGCCTACAAAATCCATTTCGGGTTGGGCAAATATTTTATTGATAGCGCTCCAAGCCGAACCATCTTCATAATTAAATCCAAAGCGGTCCCACATAGGATAAATGCCGGTATCCATATTAACCCGAATAGCAACTCTGGCTTTCTTCCCTGAGTTTTGAAGAATTTCGGATAATTGATATAATTCATCAAAATGATCAATATGAATCATGGAATTATTTTCAATAGCAATCCGTAGATCACTTTCGGTTTTATCAGGACCATTGAAAATAATCTTTGTACCGGGCACTCCATTTTTAATAGCTTTTTCATATTCAAAAATGGAAACCACCTCAGCCCACGAGCCCTCGGAATGGAAAACATTACATACGGCATTCAGGTAATTCGTTTTATAACTCCATGCAAATTGCACCTTGGGATAGCGTGATTTAAAAGCCCTAACCGCATTTTTATAAGTATCCCGAATGGTTCGTTCAGAAATTACAAAACAAGGCGAACCGTAATCGGCAATCAGTTTTTTTACAGGAACTCCGTCTATCTGGGTTACCGGTGCATATTCGGTACGGGTTCCGAATTTATTCATCGTACCGGTATTAAGTTTGGTAATAACTGGTCTTTCGTATGATAATTTTGTCATAATATTTTTTTTTAATTTGCCACTAAAACACTAAAGCTCAAAGTTGCACAAAGTGTTTTTATGAAAAATATATTCTTTTTTTAATTTATTTAATCAGTTCAATCAATAGTCAATTATTACAATTCACCAAAGGTTGAAATTTTTTCAAATTCACTCATATTTACAATCTGGTCGTAACTGTATCTTATAAACATTTTACCTACTTCATAATTTTTAAAAGGCTTTACATCCTCGCCCAAGGCTAATTGCACCAAGGCTTCCGGATGATTTTGTCCGCAACCTACTGCCAGATAAACCCAGGCCGGAAAACGGGGATTCATTTCAAGAAGGTAATATTCTCCCTCCTTTGTTTTTATAAATTCCAATTCACAACCACCCCGCCATTTACTTTTACTTATAACTTTTTTGGCAATGTCAATCAGTTTTTTATCTTCCAAAGCCACACCGGCCCAGGCTTTTCCTTTATCGGTTATATAAAGCTTGCGCATGGGTACAGCCCCTATACAATTTCCTTTGCCATCGCCAATAGCCGTTACATTTACCTCATTGCCCGAAATAAATTCCTGAAGAATAATGGGCAATCCCCATTTGGCCGAAATTTTATGAAAATAACTGACAGCCTGCTCGGGCGTGGCAGCTATTGAAGCATCATAATATTTTCCTTTTACTACCAAGGGATACGTTATTTCTTCACCCAGATTATAAATTTCAGATTGTGAAAAAATCATTTTTGCAAAGGGAACTTTCACTTTATTTTTCTCACCAAATTCATATAATACGGATTTATGCCGGGCTTCAAACTGTTCCTGAGTTGGTAAAAAAGTGGCAATATTAAAATCCAATTTTAGCTGCGGAGCCAATTTTATAAAATTATGCAATTCAGCATCAAAATTTGGAATTATCAGGTCTAATTTTTCCTGCTTATGGATATATTCCAGACGATTTAATAGGCTGGACGTACCCGAAGAAGGATTTGGAATTTGATACGATTTATCAACCAAATCGTGCATGTATAAGCCGGGTTCAAGGGTTTCATAACTCAAACCAATGGTTCGCACATCAAACAGGGTGCTTTCCTTTAAAGCCCTGATAACGGGAATGCCCGGCCCCGGAGAGTCAATATTATTTAAACCTGAAACCCCAACCGTGATTTTACGCCTTTTCATTTTTTATACTCGTTTGAAGAGTCGTCATTAATGAGCATTTCATAACTATTGAGCATTAGCATAAAATCTGTTAAATCTTTTTCCAAAGTTGTTTTATCAACGTGGAATTTTTGGGTAATATGAATTAACAAATCTTCCTGTGTAATGCCTCCCTGAAGTTTCCTTAATATTTCCTGACCAACCTGATTGGTGCTAAAAGAATCTCCGGTTAAGGGATTAAAAACAAACCCCGTTTCGCTTATTGCTATGTTCTTATTGATGTTCATTCCTTTTAAATTTTGGTTGCAAAGATGATTGAATAATCTGAAAAATGAAATT